>NZ_NFIA01000002.1:0-332752 GCF_002159375.1 Alistipes sp. An54 | reverse complement strand
GGAACGGAGACTTCGGGGCGTTGCAACCTCCGGCCTCCGGCCCCGGCGGTGTCCCCCGGGTGCGGCGCAACCTTGAAATTGTCCAATATCCGAATCTGCGTGGGAAGGGCCTCCAGGGCCTTTTTGGACAAAATCAATATCGTACTGGACAAAATCGAAGGTTATTTGAGCGGTTTTGAAAATCAATTCTTCAATTCTCGGGGTCTCTCCGGAGGCTTATCGGTACTTTTGTATACCGAAAATACCCTGAACACAAAAACCTGAACCATTCATGAGAAAAAACCTCCTCCTGATTCCGGGACTTTTTTCCCTGTTAGTGCTGGGCTCCTGCGGTGCGGGTCCCGATCCCAAACTCGAGAGCGTGAAGCATGCCATCGACGTGGCCCGTTCGCAACTCGAACTTTCGTCGGCGGAGTTTGATTCACTGCCGGGATTTCCGCGCTCGCTGATGCCGAAATTCAAGGCCGTGGACGCCAAGGACTGGACCAGCGGTTTCTATCCCGGGACGCTGTGGGAAGCCTACCGTCTGACAGGCGACGAACATCTGCGCGCCGAGGCTGAGAAATTCACCGCACGGCTCGAGGGCATACAATATTATAAGGGAACCCACGATCTGGGCTTCATGGTCTTCTGCAGCTACGGACAGCAACAGCAGACGCTTCACGACGCCCATTCGGCCGAGGTGATTGTCGAGGCGGCCAACAGCCTCGTTTCGCGCTGCGACTCGACCGTCGGTCTGATCCGCTCGTGGGACTTCGGCGAGTGGAACTACCCGGTGATCATCGACAACATGATGAATCTCGAGATGCTCTTCTGGGCCTCGAAGCACACGGGCGATCCGAAATACCGCGACGTGGCTGTCCGCCATGCCGACCTTACGATGCAGAATCACTTCCGCGAGGACGGCAGTTCGTACCACGTGGTGAGCTACAACGACGACGGCACGGTCGAGAGCCGCGGTACGTTCCAGGGCTACTCCGATTCGTCGGCCTGGGCCCGCGGCCAGGGGTGGGGCCTCTACGGCTATACGATGTGCTACCGCGAGACGGGCGACGCGAAGTATCTGGACCACGCCCGTCGGATCGCCTCGTTCATCATGAACCATCCCCGTACGCCGGCCGACCTGATTCCCTATTGGGACTACGATGCCCCGGATATTCCCGATGCACCGCGCGATGCGTCGGCTGCGGCGGTGATCGCCTCGGCGCTCTTCGAACTCTCGACGCTGGTTCCCGAGGAGGAGGGGCGCAGCTACTTCGGACGTGCCGAGCGGATGCTGATGAGCCTCTCGTCGGATGCCTACCTGGCCGAGAAGGGGACCAACGGCGGCTTTATCCTCCGCCACAGCGTCGGCCACCTGCCGGCCCACAGCGAGATCGACACGCCGCTCAACTATGCGGACTACTACTATCTGGAGGCCATCGGCCGCTATCTGTCGCTGCGGGGAGTGTCGCCCCGGGAGCTTTAAAGCGTAAAAACCCTAAAACCAATAATCTATGAAACGAATCTTTACGAAGATCTCGCTGTATGGTCTCGTGATCTCGACGGCCCTCCTGACGGGGTGTCTGGGCGACGAAATCCGGGGCACCGATGACGGCAGCGGTTCGGAGACGACCGATTCGACGATTCCCGGCAACAGCGTGATTGATGCACGCGTTTTCGAGGCGTTGAATCTGGATCTTCCGGAACTGGCCTCCGTGAAGGCCTACTACGAGTCGGATCAGTACTATCTGGCTGCGCAGGCCCTGCTGAACTATTTCCGTACGCGGACGCAGGTCAATGCCAACGTCAACCTGATTGCGCCGTCGATCACGGCCGAGGAGCAGGCCCGGGCCGACTGGGCGCTTCCCGTCACGGGAGATGCGCAGGACGGCTATCGCTTCTGGGTCGACGGCTATGCCGACGGCGACCGTCCCTACTCCTACCAGACGGGCAGCAAACTCGACTGGACCAAACGCGCAACGGCCGAGACCGAGGAGCGTTTCCGCCTGCACCGCCTGCAATGGATGATCCCGCAGGGCAAGGCCTACCGCACGACGCTCGACGAAAACTACGTCACGTCGTGGATGTCGGTCTACGAGAGCTGGCTGGAGACCTTCCCGCTTCCGGATGGCGACTACGATTTCAATGCCGATCCTTCGAGCCAGCCCGAGGAGGTGCGTGAGGCACTCTACGCCTGGCGTCCGATCGACGTGTCGTACCGTCTGGCCGATCAGTGCGACCTGATCTATTATTTCATGCAGTCGACCGCCTTCACGCCGCAGATGCTCTCCTCCTACCTGTCGAATCTGGTCGAGCAGGCCGACCACGTGATGAACCACTACTCGGAGAACGGGGAGGAACTGGCCCAGGAGTCCTATGCCGTATGGCGGGCCGGTACGATCTTCCCCGAGATGAAGCAGGCGGCCGAGTGGGTCGAGAGCGGTTCGCAGGCGATGTACGACGGCGTCGACATTTCGGTTCTCAATCTGCTGGATCTTTCGTACGGCGGATTGTCGAAGGTTTCGGCAGCCTATGCCGCCGGAGACTACCGTCTGGCCCTGCAGGAGCTGCTCAACTACTACCGTACGCGCACCCACGGCCTGAACCCCAACGTGAAGATCGAGAGCGACGAGGCTACGGATAACGAGAAGTCGTGGGCCGACTACGCCTTCCGTGAAAACGGCTACCGCTTCTATGTGAAGAACTATTTCGATGCGTCGGCCGGTTCGAACGTCCCCTATTCCTACATGAATGGGGAGGGGACGGGCATCGACTGGACGATTTGGCCCACGAAGGAGCAGGAGCACCGCTACCAGCTGCACCGCCACCAGTGGATGATCCTGCAGGGCAAGGCCTACAATGCGACGCACGATGAGCGTTACGTGGCGAACTGGATGGAGGTCTACGGCGACTGGCTGCGTCAGAATCCCAAACCCGACGTGGATCTCGACTATACGGTCTATCCCGAGAATCTGCCTGCGGAGTATCGCAATGCGGGGTGGTCGTGGCGACCGCTGGACGTTGCGGCGCGGGTGATCGACCAGTGCGGGCTGCTGGAGTACTACCAGAATTCGGAGACCGTGACGGCCGAGTGGCTTTCGACCGTGCTCAAGCACCTCGACGAGCAGGTGAACCATATCATGAAGAACTACTCCACGACGTCGAACCATCTGATCACGCAGGCCCAGGCGGTGACCTTCGCGGGCATGCTCTTCCCCGAGCTGAAGAATGCCACAACGTGGCGGACGAACGGTCCGGGCGTGCTTGGACAGCAGGTCACGGCGCAGTATTTCAACGACGGCTGGCTCAAGGACGGCGACCTTTCGTACCACATTTCGGGCATCGAGGATTTCCGTTCGTCGCTGCTCGTGGCGCAGCTCAACGGCGGTGAGAGCTACTTCCCGTCGAATTTCGTGGCGTCGATGCGCAAGATGACCGACGTGGTGATGAACATGATCTACCCGGACTATTCGGTGCCCAACATGGCCGATACGCGGGCCGCGTCGTGGACCAAGAGCGTGCTGACGCGCAACCTGAAGAACTACATGACGCTCTTCCCCGATAATGCCGGGCTGGCCTGGCTGGCCACCGAGGGGGCGCAGGGAACGCAACCCACGACGAATGTCGTGACGTTCCCCGACGGCGGCTACTACGTGATGCGTACGGGCTGGACGATGCAGGACCTGATGATGGTGCTGCAGAACACGCCCGACGGCCCCTCGGAGCAGTGGCACCGCCAGTCGGACAACAACACCTTCGAACTCTGGGCCAAGGGTCGCAATTTCTTCCCCGATTCGGGCGCCGGTTCCTACGGCGGATCGTCGGAGACGAACGCCATCCGTTCGCGCTATGGCGCCACAACGGCTCACAATACGCTGACGCTCGACGGTAAGAATGTGGCGAGCGACGGCCGCATGCTCAAGCAGGAGTCGAAATCGACCTCGTCGTATGCCTACGAGGTGCTGGTGCTGGAGAACCCCTCGTACACGGGGCTGACCCACCGGCGCTCGATCTTCCTGGTCGACAACAAGTTCTACGTGATCCTCGACGAGGGCTACGGTTCGGCCGAGGGTACGGTCAACCTGAATTTCAACGTGACGCTGGGCGACGATTCGCAGGTGGTGCTCGATTCGTCGGAGGGTGGTTTCCACACGGCCTTCGGCGACGGCAACAACCTCTACGTGCGGAGCGTTTCGGACAAGACGATGACCTTCGCCGAGAAGCAGGGCTTCGTGGCCTACAACGTCGTGACCTCCACCTACAAGGAGACCGCTCGCAAGGCCTATCAGCTCAACGTGACGAAGAGCGCTTCGGACGAGGCGGTTCGTTACGTGACGGTGCTCTATCCGACGACGGATGCCACGGCCATGAAGGGCTTCGAGAGCGACCTGGGCGAATGGTCGGCCTCGGGGGCCTCGATCTCGGTTCGCATCGACGGCAAGACCTACAACCTGTCGTATACGCTGTAAACCTAAAACTGCAAAACGAATATGAAATCACTGTTTCGAAATATCTGTCTTGCCGTGCTCGGACTGTTGGGTGCGGCGGCCTTTACGGCCTGCGGAGAGGATGAGACGTCGGACGGCGGTCTGGATCTCTACTATGCGTCGATCGTCGACATCGGTCCTTCGATGCTCTTCAATTCGGATGCGCCGACGTGGTACGGCCCCACGCCGTCGGAGTTTGCCATCACGGCCATCACCCTCAATGATGCGGTGATCACGAGCGAGAGCTTCGCGATCAACTCGACGACGGGTGTGGTCTCGATCACCCATACGGAGAATCTCGAGCCGGGGGTCTACAAACTGACCGTTTCGTGCCTTTCGGGCGGCGTCCGCCATACGTTCAAGGATATCTTCACGGTACACATGTCGCCGGCCACGCCCGAGGCGCTGGAGCTCAGCTCCCCGACGCTGGAGATTCCCTATGCTGAACTGGAGACCAGCGAGGCCAAGGTGACGGTGACGCCCGTGGGTGAATCCGTATCGATCCAGAGCTACAGTCTGGTCCAGCCCGAGGGCGCGGAGTACTTCGCGATCTCGCTGGCTGGTGAGGTGACGCTCAACGCCGACTTCAAGGGCGAAGTGATGCCGGGCAACTACCCGTTGCCGATCACGGTGAAGACCTATGCCGGCGAGATGACCTACGAGGGCCTGCTGACGGGCCGCATCACGAGCGAACCGCTTTCGGTGAGCTATCCCACGTCGTCCGGCCGCATTGAGGCCGGGTTGTCCTTCCTCGGCACGACGCCGACGCTGAAGGGTTCGCCCGACGAGGTGGCATGGGCCATCCGCCAGGTCCGCCCGGGCGAGGGGAGTCCGGAGACGGATCTGATCAAGATCGATCCGGCGACGGGTGTCATTTCGGTCGACGAGGGCAACGACCTGCAGGTTGGTGCGGTCTACACGCTGGACCTGACGGTGACCAACAGCTTCGGGTCGACGGATTTCGACGGCGCCTACACGCTGACGGTTGTCGACTACATTGAACCCATCGACGCGTCGAGCTTTGCCTACGATCCCGTTGAGGCGATCCAGGGCGGCGAATTCAAGGCCGAGAAGCGCAGCGGCTTTGTCGGTGACGAGGCGGTCTTCGCCTTCGGAACGCTGCCGGCAGCCGTCGAGGGCCAGTTGACGATTGACCAGGCAACGGGTGCTGTTTCGGCCGCCAAGGGCCATTCGATTCCGCTGGGCGATTATGAGATTCCGGTGGTGGCCTCCAACCTGAAGGGTCAGGCCGAGACCACGCTCCGACTGACCGTGGGCGAGAATCCCTACTACTTCACGACGATCAGCTACGGCAATAATCTGGGTCTGACGCCGGCGGAGAACTACGCCAGCCAGTTCCGCTGCCCGACGTCGGGCGATCTGACGTCGCTGCAGCTCACCCCGACGACCGATGCCAAACCGGGTACGCAGCTGACGTGGTCGATCGCGATCAAGCATCAGTGCTCGGGCACGCTCATCGACTCGCAGACGGGCGTCATCTCGCCCAAGGGCTTCAAGGCCGGCAACGGCGGTCTGATTCTGGTGACGGCGACGGCCGGCAAGGGCCAGGTCGGCGAGACCTCGGTGACGGTTCCGGTCTTCTTCTCGTTCATCCAGGCCGTGAGCGGCGTGACGATCCACTATACGCCGTTCGTCTTCCAGGTGAACCCGCGCACGGGCGGCACGTCGGCTGCGCCGACCGTCGAGGGCGTCGATCCGTCGCTCTTTGCGATCGACTACCGTCGTACGTTCAACTATTACAACATTGCCGGTCCGCACACCGACGGACAGCCTTCGGTGGCAGGGTCGCTCATGAACATCGTCTGGAGTTCCTACTACACGAGCATCGGCAGCGCCACGGTCAACACGGGCTCGAAGGATCCCGTCTCCTACTATTCGAACTCGTCGCGGTTGAGCTCGGCGCTGTGCTACGTCGATCCCACGACGAAGGCGCTGGTTGTCAACCCGAACAAGTGGGTCGATGGCAACGGTGTGGCCGCCAACGGAGCGATGATCGGTCAGATGACCTTCGTCACGGACGGCAATTCGGGCAATGTGAGCAACGGTTCGCAGGTCTTCCCGATCTGGATCTGGTTCGACGAGAAATTTTAACCTAACGGAATGAAACCTATGAAACATATATTGAACCGGGCATTCGGGCTGCGGGGGGTATTGACCCTCCTGGCCCTGACGGTGGTCTTCGCGGCCACGGCCCAGAACAAGATAACGGGCAAGGTGACCGACGAGAACAACCAGCCGGCCATCGGAGCCAACGTCGTGGTGAAGGGCACGACGCAGGGCGTCTCGACGGACCTGAAGGGCACCTACACGCTCTCGGTGAAGAAGGGAGCCGTGCTGGTCTTCTCCTACCTGGGCTACAAGCAGCAGGAGGTGACCGTGAACACGCAGACGGTCATCGACGTCAAACTCGAACCCGAAACCAACGTGATGGACGAGGTGGTCGTGGTGGGTTACGGCGCCCAGAAGCGCAGCGACCTGACGGGAGCCATCGCCTCGGTCTCGGCCAAGGATGTCGAGGGCTTCAAGTCGGGATCGGTCATGGAGGCGCTGGGCGGCCAGATTGCCGGTGTGCAGATTACGGCGACGGACGGTACGCCGGGTGCGGGCTTCGACATCAAGATCCGCGGTATCGGCTCGGTGAACGGTGAGACGACGCCGCTCTACATCGTCGACGGCTTCCAGGTCGACAACATCGACTACCTCTCGAACTCGGACATCGCCTCGATCGAGGTGCTGAAGGATGCCTCGTCGTCGGCCATCTACGGATCGCGCGCCGCGAACGGCGTGGTGATGGTGACGACCAAGTCGGGCAAGGTGGGACGTCCGGTGGTGACCTACAACGGATCGGCCAGCTACCGCGACATCTCGCGGACGCTCGATCTGCTGACGCCCTACGAGTTCGTGCGGCTGCAGACCGAGGCGTGGCCCGACAAGTTCGGCGACACCTACTACAAGTCGGGCAACGACGACAACGGGGTTCCCTATCGTTACCAGACGCTGGACGACTACATCGGCGTAGCGGGCATCGACTGGCAGGGCGAGACCTTCCAGCCCACGTGGTCGCAGGATCACAATGTCTCGGTGTCGGGCGGTTCGGACAAGACGAAGTATGCCTTCTCGTTCTCGGACTTCCTCGAGAACGGTATCTTCAAGAACAGTGCCTTCAACAAGATCACGGCCAAGATGCGCGTGAACCACAAGATCTCGAAGCTGCTCTCGATCGACGCCACGGTCAACTACGCCTTTACGGACAAGCGCGGTATGGGAACGTCGGGCGACAACGGCCGTTTCAACATGCTGGGTCAGATTCTGCGGGCCCGCCCGACGGGCGGTCTGCGGATGACCGACGAGGAGCTGCTCAATTCGGCGATCGACCCGCTGGAGCTCGAGTCGTCGGAGTCGCTCTCGCAGGTGAACCCCATCAAGCAGGCCGAGTCGGTGACCAACACCAAGAAGGCGGAGATGTGGGGCGGCAACCTGGCGCTGAACTTCAACTTCGGCAAGGGGTGGAGCTTCCGCATGGCCGGATCGTACAACACGACCAACACGCGCAACTACCAGTTCTACTACGACGGATCGAAGGAGGCCTACCGCAACGGCCAGACCCCCTACGGCTCGACGCAGATGACGCGCGACGTGCGCTGGACGAACTTCAACTACCTGACCTACAAATATAAGCAGAAGAACGGCCACGCCTTCGACGTGATGCTGGGTCAGGAGACTTCGTTCCGCGGAACGGAGTATCTGAAGGGACAGGCGACCGACTTTCCGTTCGACAACCTGGGCAACGACAACCTCGGTCTGGGCGCCACGCCGAGCCAGGTGACCTCGTCGCGGTCGGACAACCTGCTGGTGTCGTTCTTCGCGCGCGGCAACTACAGCTACAAGGACCGCTATCTGTTCACGGCGACGATCCGAGCCGACGGTTCGACGGTCTTCTCGAAGAACAACAAGTGGGGTTACTTCCCGTCGTTCTCGGCGGCATGGCGCATCTCGGAGGAGCCCTTCATGAAGAAGCAGGAGGTGATTTCGAACCTCAAGCTGCGAGCCGGCTGGGGCGTCGTGGGTAACGACCGCATCACGAACTACCTCTCGCTGACGCTCTACACGCAGAACAAGTACGGCTACGGCAACAGCCTCATCACGGTGCTCTCGCCCAAGCAGCTGCCCAACGAGGATCTCAAGTGGGAGGCTTCGCAGAGTACGAACATCGGTCTGGATCTGGGTCTGTTCCGCAACCGGCTGAACATCACGGCCGACCTCTTCCTCAAGGATACGAAGGATCTGCTGATGGCGGCCAACAAGGCCTATGTTTCGGGCTTCGGGTCGCAGTGGCAGAACGTGGGCAAGATCCGCAACAAGGGTCTCGAGCTGGCGATCAACTCGACGAACATCGCCTCGAAGAGCGGCTTCCGCTGGACGACGGACTTCAACATCTCGTTCATCCGCAACGAGCTGCGTGCGCTGGCCGACGGCGCCCGGACGATGTACACGGCCGCCAGCTGGAACAGCGACTACACGGGTTACGACTACATGGCGCAGGTGGGTCAGTCGCTGGGTCTGATCTACGGTTATGTCTTCGACGGGGTCTACCAGTCGTCGGATTTCGAGGTGGACGCCGCCACGGGTGAGACGCGCCTGCGTGCGGGCGTGCCCGACATGTCGGAGCACTACACGAGCGGCACGTTCGGCCCCGGCGTGGTGAAGTACAAGGATGTGGACGGCGACGGCAAGATCACGACGAACGACCGCACGGTGATCGGCAACGGTACGCCGAAGTGGTACGGAGGTATCACCAACACCTTCTCCTACAAGGGCATCGACCTGAGCTTCATGTTCCAGTTCAACTACGGCAACGACGTCTACAACGCCACGCGCATGTACGCCTCGCAGACGCAGGACCAGCGTTCGAACATGATGGCCGAGGTGGCCGACCGCTGGACGGCGACCAACGCCTCGAACAGCGTTCCGCGCTGGGACGGCTACGTGAAGAACGAGCTCTACTCGCGCTTTGTCGAGGACGGATCGTTCCTGCGACTGAAGAACCTCACGGTGGGGTACACGCTGCCGCAGCACTGGACGCGGAAGTTCTACGTCTCGAAGCTGCGCATCTACTTCACGGCGCAGAACCTCTTCGTGGTGACGGGCTACTCGGGCTACGATCCGGAGGTGAACATGCGGGCCTCGAACCCGATGACGCCGTCGTTCGACTGGGGCGCCTATCCGCGCAGCAAAGTATATACGATGGGTCTTGACCTGTCCTTCTAAAAAGCAAACGAACTATGAAAAAGATCTTAATATACGGTTTGTCGGCCCTGGGCCTGATGTTTGCGGCGTCGTGCTCCGATCTGCTGGAGGAGGAGTCGTACGTGGAGGTCGGCAAGAACAACTACGTGAACAATGCCGAGGAGGCCGAGACGGTGCTGATGGGTATCTACAAGGATCTGGCCAACGAGTACATGTATTCGTACCATCTGTCGCTGCTGTTCACCATATCGTCGGACATCGCGCAGTGCGAGGGCAGTGCGACGACGTCGTTCCGCGAGATCCCGACCAATTCGCACAACCCCTCCACGTCGCAGATCATGCAGACGTGGCAGAAACTCTACTCGTCGATCTACGAGGCCAACGACTTCATCGAGACCGTTTCGGCGCGCATGGGTTCGTGGAGCTCGTCCAACCGCGAGCTGGCGACCATCTACCTGGGCGAGGCGCATGCGCTGCGGGCACTGTTCTATTTCGAGCTGGTGCGCTGGTACGGGAACATCGTGCTGATCACCTCGACGGAGCAGTCGAGTCTGCCGGCCACGGAGTACGTGCAGGCCGATCCGAAGGATGTCTACGCCTTCATCGAGTCGGATCTGAAGTATGCGGCCGAGGTTCTGCCGTGGGCCGTCGACGACACGAAACGCTCGTCGAACGCCTACCGCATGTCGAAGGGTGCGGCGCTGGGCCTGCTGGCGAAGGTCTACTGCACGTGGGCCGGCTATCCGGTGCGTGACGAGTCGAAGTGGGCCGAGGCGGCGAAGGTGGCGCGTCAGGTGATCGAGTCGGGCAAGCACCGCCTGATTCCCGACTACAAGACCGTGTGGAGCAACACGTGCAACGGCATCTGGGATGCGGGCGAGAGTCTGATCGAGGTATCGTTCTACTCGCCGACGAGTCTGGACAGCGACCAGACGGCCGGTCGTATCGGCAAGTGGAACGGCGTGGTGGCCGACGCGGTCGAGGGGCAGCGCGGGCGCAATGCCGCCAACTGGAAGGTGGTCTACACCTTCACGCGCGAGTGGGAGACGCACAACGACCCGCGCATGGCGCTGTCGATTGCCGACTACAAGTACGATTCGTCGAAGGGCGACGGCCCCGTCACCTATATTTCGACGGTGACCAACCCGACGGAGGACAATCTCAACAAGCAGCGTCAGCTCTATACGCCGGCCAAGTGGGATACGGAGAAGTATGTCAACTCGGCCAACTACATGGTCAACAACGACAAGTCGTGTATCAACTGGTACATTCTCCGTTATTCGGACGTGCTACTGCTGTTTGCCGAGGCGCTGAACGAGTCGGGCGGATCGATTGTCGATGCGGTGGATGCGGTCAATGCGGTACGTCGGCGCGGTTTCGGGGATTCGGACCACGATCTTTCGTACGGTCTTTCGCGTGAGGCGCTGCGCGAGGCGATCCGCAAGGAGCGTGCCTATGAGCTCTGCTTCGAGGGTCATCGCAAGCAGGATCTGATCCGCTGGGGCATCTACTATCAGACGATCCGCAATACGGCCCAGGAGCTGGTCAACTGGTTCTCGAATGCGAACTACACGGTGGGCCGCTTTACGATCGAGGGCCGCCACGAACTGCTGCCCATCCCGCAGCGGGAGCTGGATCTGATGACGCAGTGCAAGCAGAATCCCGGATGGGGTGAATAGCCCGTCCGTTCAGGAGAAACGGAAAATCCCGGTCGGAATCACTCCGACCGGGATTTTTTTGTGATTTTCGTGCCTGACGGCATCCGGCGAACCCGTTTCCTTCCGGCAGAACCCGTTTCCTTCCGGCAGAACTCGTTTCCCTCCTCCATCCGGCCGGTCTGTTTCCGCCCGGCGTTACCTGTTTCCCTACTGATGCCGGACGCACCTTCTACCTCCTCATCCCGGGCTTCACCGGTTGGCCTCGGGGGCGGCATTGTGGGACCGGTTTAGAGGCTGGGCGCTGCTTCCCGGGCATGAGAAAAGCCCCGACGTCGGACAGTCGGGGCTTGGGGTGTGCAGGTCGCGGGCGGCGGGATCAGTCGAGCGGCTGCTGGGTGAATCCGGCAAGGTTGTAGCTCACGGGAACGGTGCTGCCCGCCACGCGGTAGATGCCGTACTTGAAGTAGTAGCCGGCCTCGTCGTTGCGGCCGATGAGGATCTCGCGGTTGTCGACCAGTTTGCGCGTGCGGCCGTCGCAGCGCATCTCGATGTCGAGACGCCCGGGTGAGACGATCGTCTCCGCCTCACCGCCGTAGCGCGTCCAGTCGATCTCGACGGTGAACTCCACCCAGCAATCCTTCGGAAACTCCGCAAAGGGCATCTTGCAGGCGATCGTCGAGCACTTGTACTCCGAGCAGACGGGCTGCATGACCTCGGCTTTGGCGGGGTTGGCGTTGCAGCGGTCGTCCTTGTCCGAGAACCAGCGGCGGTCGGAGTTGGCCTTGACGTAGAACCACCCGCCGGAGAATCCGAAGGCCAGCGGGGGATAGCCTCCCTGTTCGACCTTCCAGCCCGTGGGCTCTCCGGCGCGCATGACGGGGCGTCTCCGGCGGTCGGTCGAGGCGACGGCGCGATAGACCTTCTCCTTCCTGATGACCGTTGTGTCGCTCATGGCGACGAACTCCCGCACGGGGAGCTTCATGACGCGGCCGTCGGGTGCCGTGACGAGCGTACGGTCGGGCATTCCGTGCCATTGGGCGAAGATCGTCGAGACCTGGCTGTCGAGTTTCGAAGGGATGTAGACGGCGAAGGTGTAGCGCCACGAGGAGCCCTGCGGACAGATTCCCTTGCCGTGGTGGTAGACGGTCTTCATCTTCTGGGCATCGACGTACTCCTCGGGGGGCAGGGAGGCAAAATCGGCCGCCGTAGCGTAGCAGTAGGAGAGTTCCGAGCGACCCTTCGTCTCGCCCGGGGCATACCCCTTGAGGGTGTTGTCCTCCACGCCGAGTGTGAAACGGAACGAGGGTTTCCCGGCGTAGGGACGGGTGAAGTCGCGGCACAGCGTCCCCTCCTTGCGGATCCCGACGGCGACCCACTGGCCGTCGATCACCTGCTCCATGCGGGCCGAATCGGCCTGAACGTTGACCCGATCGGGAATGGACTCCAGTCCCGGGGTTTGGGCTGCCGCCGGTGAAGCGGCCAGCAGCAGTCCTGCAATCCAGTGTGTCTTCATGGTCCGAGGGTCAGAGTTCGTATCGGAAATCGTAGGTGCGGGCCCCGACACGTACGGCCACCTGGAAGCGGTCGGCCGTCGAACTGCGGTCGGGGACGATGGCGATCGACCCGCTCCGCTCCTGGTCTTCGGGCGTGATGACGGTGACCATCCAGAGCTCCTCGCCGGCCGCCTTCTCCATCTCGACGACATAGGCCGGGCGCTGCTCCTTCTTGCGGTAGGCCGACGATACCCAACCCTCCTCCTGCTGGATGCGAAGGGGTTTGCAGCCCGTGCTTTTGATGCGGATGTTGTTCGCGTCGTCGAACAGCGTGCGGAGCGTTCCGTCCTTGGCGAAGGAGACCTCGCCGGGGCAGAGGTTGAAGTGCACGCCGACGGTTCCGGCCGCTTCGCCGCGGGCCATGTCGACGATGACGAGCAGGCCATCCTGCGTGGCGAAGAAGGCCCGGCGGTGGGTGAGCCCCTCATAGGAGGGGTTTTCGGTCACCAGCACGGTCTGCTCGGGCGACGTTTTCCACAGAAGCCGCTTCGAATCGGTGACCTCGAGGTTGCGGTTGTCGAGCGTCAGGGTGTTGTGGACGCGGGTCTGGCGGAACCAGTTGCGCTGGGCCAGCACGGCGCTGTCGCCTCCGTAGACGTAGCTGCCCGAATCGGGGAAGAAGTTGCGGCCGCGGTGCCAGTAGTCGAAGGTGCCGTTGTCGGGTTGGTTGTGCCAGAAGGCCGGGGGGCCGGCCTTGACGACGGTGACGGTGGCCTGCGGATCCCAGCCGGTGCGCAGGACGTAGAAACCCGACTGCGGGAACTCCTGCGAGGTGTAGTCGGGACGCGATCCGCGGTTGCCCTCCCAGGCGAACCATTCGAGCTGACGGTCGTCGGCGAAGACGCGGCTCCAGCTGCGGAACTGCTTGAGCAGCGAGGCCTTGTCGTGGCTCTTCGTGTCGCCGAACATCGGGTTCGAGTAGTCGGGGAAGAGGAGGTTCCACGTCACGGTGGTCATCCGGTGGACGGTCTCCGTGTAGCTGGCCGGGAACTCCTCCTCGAATCCGTTCTGACGGGCCATGCCCAACGCCTTGAGGAAGATGTCGATGGCGGCGATGTGGTATCCGAAGTCGAGTTCGAACTGCATGCCGTCGGGGTAGACCTGCACGCCGATTTCGCGGTTGAGGATCTCGATGCCGCTGCGGCGCCACTCGGCGGCCTCGCGGAATTCGGGGAAGTAGATGCCGGCAAACAACATGCGCTGCGCCTCGAAGAGCAGGTGGTTGCCCTGTTTGGAGTAGTTGTTCAGGATATGGTCGGCATGTTGGCGGTAGGTGCGCAGGAAGAGGTTCAGGAACTGGGGCGTGAAGCGCGGCGACTGGATGGTCAGGGCAAATTCGGTGAGCAGATCCTGCAGCCGTCGTCCGGCCTCCATCGGACGCCACGCAAAGCGGACGTTCTCGCGTTCGGCGGCGATCTCCTCTTCGGAGGCACCGGCGGCCCGGAGCCGTTCGACGCCGTCGAGCGGATTCTTCTTCACCCAGTCGGTGTACTGGTCGATCCAGGCGTCGATGTAACGGTTGTCGTGGGTCACGTAGTAGCACTTGGCCAGCGGGATGAACCAGTAGTGGCGGTGGAGCTGCCAGCGGAGTTCGTTGTCCTTGACGGGCCAGTATCGCCAGTTGATATCGTCGCCGTAGAAGAACGACGGCTGATAGCCCTTGTGGGCATAGAACTTGTGTTCGAGGGCCTCGTCGGCCTGGCGCTGTTCGAGTTTGCTGACCTTGACGTTCTGGAGGTCGAGCCCGAACAGGGCGACGGGTTTGCGCGTGCGGTAGTACTTGAGCAGCTCCTTGTCGGCAGCCTCGAAGTTGCCCTTCGAGACGGCCTTCTTCACGGCCTTGAGTTCGGGACGGTCGAGGTCCAGCAGGTCGTAGAGCGACTTTTCGTCGCCGAGAGTCGGAACCTCGCCGGCCAGGGCCGTCGTGCCGATTGCCAACAGGGCGCACAGCGCCATCAGGATTCGTTTCATGTCGGTTTTTCTGTTTTCGGTTATCGTTGTCTCGTGTTGTTTCGGCTTGTATCGCCGTTATTTCAGTTTGTATCGCCGGCCGTCGATCTTCACCTGCAGGCCGTTGCGGCGTTCGGCGAGTTCAATGCGGTGGCCGTCGGCTTCGGTGACGGGCAGCAGCACGGTGACCATGCGCACCGTCTCACCGGCCTTTTTTCCGTGCGTGAAGACGTAGGCCGGCCGCGGGCTGCGTTCGCGGTAGCGGTACGATACCCAGCCCTCCTGCGGCTCCAACTCTTCGGCTCCGAATACCTTCATCAGCAGGTTGTTGCCGTCGTCGTAGCGGGTTGCCACGGTACTCGTCGCCGCGTCGGCTGCGGGATTGCCCTCGGCCAGGTTCCAGTGGAGCATCACGCGACCGGCTGCCGGGCCTTCGGCGCGGTCCTCGATGACGAAGAAGCGCCGATCGACGAACCACACCGTGCGGCGGTGGGTGAGTCCCTCGTAGGAGGGGTTTTCGACCGAGAGACGGTCGGTCGGACTGTCCGTCTCCCAGCGGAGGCATTTCGAGTCGGTCGTCTCGAGGTTGCGGCCGTCGAGCGTCAGGGTGTTGTGCACACGGGTCTGGCGGAACCAGGCGCGCTGGTCGTTGACCTCCTTGTCGCCGGCGTAGACGTAGCAGCCCGAATCGGGGAAGAAGTTGCGGCCGCGGTGCCAGAGTTCAAAGGTGCCGTTGTCGGGCTGGCAGTGCCAGAAGGCCGGGGGACCGGCCTTGAGGATCATCACCGTGGACTCCGTGTCCCAGCCGTTGCGCAGGACGTAGAATCCCGAGGTGCGGAAGGCCCGCGAGAGGTAGTCGGGGCGGGCGCCCTGGCGACCCCGGGTGGCGCAGTAGCGGATGAAGTCGTTGTCGGGGAAGACCTCGAGCCATTCGGCATAGGAGGCGAGCAGATGGGCCTTGTCCTGTTCGCGGTTGTCGCTGAAGAGCGGGGTGGTATAGTCGGGATAGAGGCAGTTGAGGTGGACGTCGATCATCCGCTCGACGGTAGCCAGATACGAGGCCGGGAATTCGCCGCGGTAACCGTTGGCGTCCATCATCCGCAGCGCCTTGAAGAAGATGTTGATCGACTCCAGGTGGTAGTGCGGATCGAGTTCGTACTGCATGCCGTCGTCGTAGACCTGCTTTTCGATCTCGCGGTTGAGGATTCCGACGCCGGTCGAGCGCCAGTGGGCGGCATCGCGGAATTCGGGGAAGAAGGCTCCGGCGAAGAGCAGCCGCTGGGCCTGGAACAACAGGTGGTTGCCCGAGGCGGAGAAGTGGCCGAGGATATGCTGGGCGTGACGGTGGTAGTTCCGGAGGAACTGCAGCAGGAATTCGCCGTCGAAGGCCTTGGCCGGCAGGAAGTAGAGGAACTGATGGATCTGGAACTCCAGCCGGTCGCTCACCTCGAGGGGGCGCCAGGCGAAGTAGACGTTGTCGGCCTCGTTCCAGTCGCCGATCGAGCTTTCATCGTACGGCCCGAGGGGGTTCTTGCGGATCCAGTCGAGATACTCCGCACACCATTCCTTGGCGTAGCGTTCGTCGCCCGAGAGGCGGTAGGCCTTGCCCATGGGGACCCACCATTTCATGCGGTGCAGCTGCCAGCGGAGCTCGTTGTCGCGCACGGGCCAGTACTGCCAGTCGATGTCGTCGCCGTAGAAGAACGAGGGCTGGTAGCCCGTGTGGACGAAGAAGCGGTGTTCGAAAGCCTCGTCGGCCCAGCGCTGCTCGTCGGGGGAGATGGTCACCGAGTCGAGGTTGACCTCGGGGCATCGGACTCCCGTGCGCGAACGGTAGTAGGCGAGCAGGGCCCGGGCGGCTTCCGGGTCATTGCCTGCGGCATGGAGGCTGTCGACGCGTTCGAGTCCCGGACGCGAGAGGTCCAGCAGCGCAAAGACTGTCGTGTCGGCGGTCCGGACAGCTTCGGCGGCGCGGGCTCCGGCGGGGAGGCTTGTCCCCAGGGCGAGCAGTCCCAGCAGCGGGAGGAGCAGTTGGCGGTTTTTCATGGGTATGGCAGTTTTCGTGGTTTCGGTTGTCGGGGTTGGGGCCACGGTCCGGATATCGGAGACCGGCTCGCCGCAAGAACAAAGATACGACAAAGTGCGGAGCTCGTTTATCAGAATCTCGCAAACCTCGGCGGAAATTCTGCAAAGCGCTTTCAGTTTTGTGCAATCGGATGCGGAATTTGTCGAATCTGGCTCTGCGGAGCCCCATGGAGGGTGCTTTTGGGACAAAAGTGAGATCGGATTCTACAAAATCGAAAGGCTTTTGCACACGATTCGGGATTTTGGCAACAAACGCGGCGCCCGCGAAAGCGGGATTCCGTTAACTTTGTATTCGGAAAGATCGGCATGCGGCCTGCCGCCGCCAATGCCGGTCGACCCGACCAATCGATAACCCGAAACCGCCCATGAACCTCGTGAATCCCGCCCTGTTGACGGCCTCGTTCGCCGCACTGGCCTCCGCAGCCGACGCTGCCGCCGCCCCGGCTCCCGAACCCAAACCGGCCCGTGAGGCCGATCGCCGCCCGAATATCATCGTCATCATGACCGACCAGCAGACGGCCGGCGCGCTGTCGTGTGCCGGCAATCCGTGGGTCGAGACCCCGGCGATGGATGCGCTGGCGGCCGACGGCGTGCGCTTCACCCGGGCCTATTGCCCCTATCCGCTGAGCGGACCCTGCCGCGCCTCGCTCATCACGGGGCGGATGCCCTTCGAGACGGGGGCCACCGACAACGGCGTGCGCCCCTCGGCCGAGGCCCTGCGCGAGGGGATCGGCCATCGACTCTCGGCGGCGGGCTACGAGTGTCTCTACGCCGGGAAGTGGCACGTTCCGGAGGTCAACCTGCCCGATTCGGGGACGGGTTTCCGCCGCATTGCCCGGATGGGCGACCCGATGCTGGCTGCGGCGTGCGACGAGGCGCTGGCCGGGTATGACGGCCGCCGCCCGCTTCTGCTGGTGGCCTCGCTGCTCAATCCCCACGAGATCTGCGAATACGGCCGCCACGAGACGCTGCAGTATGGCGAACTGGCCCCCTTCGCGACGGAGGAGTGTCCCAATCTGCCGGCCAATTTCCGCCCGTCGACCTATGCGGCCGAGGCGCTGACGCTCGAACGCACGGCCTCGCCGCGCTACCACGATACCTACACCTTCACCGAGGATGACTGGCGCCGCTACCTCTATGCCTACTACCGCTTTGTCGAGCGGGCCGACCGCGAGGTGGGGCGGATCGTCGAGGTGCTGAAGCGTCGCGGACTCTACGACGATGCGCTGATCCTCTTCCTCTCGGATCACGGCGACGGCGTGGCGGCTCACGGCTGGAACCAGAAGTGGAACCTGCAGGAGGAGGTCATCAACGTGCCGCTGATCGTCAAGACGCCGAAGGGATGCGGACCGCGGGGTGTGGTCAACCGCGAGGCGCTGTCGAACGTCGGGCTGGACCTCTATGCCACGCTTTGCGACTATGCCGGTGTGGAGCTGGACCCCGAACGCTACCGGGGCCGGAGTCTGCGCCCGGTGGCCGAGGGGCGTTCGGCGACGCTCCACGACGACGTCTTTGTCGAGACGCTGCTCTCGGGGGTCGGCATGCGGGGCTGGAGCCTTGTCGGAGCGCGTTACAAATATGTCCTCTACCAGTGGGGCCGCAACCGCGAGGCGTTGTACGATCTGCAGCAGGATCCGGGCGAGATGGTTAATCTGGCCGTCGACCGGCGCTATGCCGACGAACTGGGCCGCATGCGCAAAGCGCTCTATGAGTGGGGAGTCCGGATCGGCGAACAGCGTCTGATCCGCAATCTGCGCCCCTATGCCGGGGAGGCCGAAGCGGCGGATTGACCCCGGGGCCGGCCGCCCGACGTTCCCACCGGCCGTCCGACGTTCCCCCGGCCGCCCGATGTTCCCCCGGCCGCCCGAATTACTCCGGATGCCGCCCGGCGTTCCCACCGGCCGCCCGAACCGTCCCGGCGTCCCGGAAAATCCCGTCGGCCATTCCGAAATCTCGCTGACGAACCGAACCTATGAAATCAATACCGTTGACCGGAACCACCTTATGAAAAACCTCGAAACCTTGCGGAGCGGCGCCCGATACGCCGCGCTTCCGCTGACGCTGACGGCCCTGGCGGGTTGCAGCGAGGGGCAGCCCAAGCGCCCCAACATCCTTGTGATGATGACCGACGACCACACGGCCCAGGCCATGAGCTGCTACGGGAGCCTGCTGGTCGAGACCCCGAATCTGGACCGTCTGGCCCGCGAGGGGATGCTCTTCGAGAACTGTTATGTTTCGAATGCCATTTCGGGTCCCTCGCGGGCCTGCATCCTCACGGGCAAGTACAGCCACGTGAATGGCTTCACGGACAATTCGCGCACCTTCGACGGCGACCAACAGACCTTCCCCAAGCTGTTGCACGAGGCGGGTTACCAGACGGCGATGATCGGCAAGTGGCACCTCAATTCCGATCCGCAGGGCTTCGACTTCTGGAGCATCCTCGTGGGACAGGGCGAATACTATGCTCCGCAGTTCATCGAGAACGGCGAGAACCGTGTCGAGAAGGGTTACGTGACGGACATCATCACCGACAAGGCCATCTCGTTCCTCGAACACCGCGATCCCTCGCGGCCCTTTGCCATGCTCTACTACCACAAGGCGCCGCACCGCAACTGGATGCCGGCACAGCGCCACCTGGGGATCAACGACTCGCGGGTCTATCCCGAGCCCTTCAACCTGCTGGACGACTATGCGGGCCGGGGCCGAGCCGCCCGGGAGCAGGCCATGGAGATCGGGCGTGACATGTGGCCCGAGTGGGATCTGAAGCTGATGACCCCCGAGGAGCTGTCGCGCTCCTACGAGCTCGAGAGCACGGGCGATGCCAACCGGGACGACGTTGCGCGGGCCAACGACTGGCGGAGCAGCGTCATGCAGTACCAGGCGGCCTACAACCGCATGACCGACGAAGAGAAGGCGCGCTGGAACGAGGCCTATGCCCCGCGCATTGCCGAGTACAAACGTCTGCGGAAGACGGCCACGCCCGACGAGCTGACGCGCTGGAAGTACCAGCAGTACATGAGGGACTACTGCGCGGTGATCCAGGCCGTCGACGAGAACGTGGGGCGCCTGCTCGACTACCTCGAAAAGATCGGCGAACTCGACAACACGATCATCGTCTACACCTCGGACCAGGGCTTCTTCCTCGGAGAGCACGGCTGGTTCGACAAGCGCTTCATGTACGAGGAGTGCCAGCGCACGCCGCTGCTGGTGCGCTATCCGCCGATGGTCGGGGCCGGGACGCGGAGCCGGGCGCTGGCCATGAACATCGACCTGGCGCCGACGTTCATCGATCTGGCGGGGCTGGCGGTTCCCGACGACATGCAGGGACGTTCGCTGCGCGGGGTGCTCGCCTCGGGCGGCGAGGCTCCCGAAGGGTGGCGTACGGGGGTCTACTACCATTATTACGAATACCCGTCGTGGCACTCCGTCAAGCGCCACTACGGCATCCGCACGGCCGACTACAAGTTGATCCACTTCTACAACGACGTCGACGAGTGGGAGATGTACGACCTGAAGCGCGATCCGCACGAGATGCACAGCGTCTACGACGATCCGGCCTACGCCGAGGTGCGCCGTGGGCTCCACGTGCAGCTCGAGGAGCTGCAGCGCGAATGCGGCGATACGGATCCCTGCGAACGCGAATACGAATTTTTCCGGGGCGCCGACCAACTGAAATAACCGGCCGGGCGACCGATTTCATCCGATAACCAGAGTCGGATCCACCGTGGCTTCACGCGGCCGGGTCCGGACCCCAAACTGCAACGATATGGACAGACGAGAATTTCTGAAAACTTCGGGATGGACCCTGTTGGGTCTGGCGGCGGTCAATGCGCTGCCGGGCTGCTCGCATCTGGGCGATGCGGAGTCGCTTCCCGACGACGTGAAGGGAGGATTCCCTTCGCTCCGCGACCTGAAGGTCTTCTGGGGCGACGTACACAACCACTGCAACGTGACCTACGGCCACGGCGATCTGTCGGATGCCCTGGCGGCGGCCGAGCAACAGCTGGACTTTGTCTCGGTGACGCCCCATGCCATGTGGCCCGACATTCCGGGTGAGAACGACCCGCGGCTGAACTGGGTCATCGGCTACCACACGGCGGCTTTCCGGCGGCTGCGTGCCGGCGGCTACGAGAAGTACCGGCGGATGATCGAGGCGGCCAACCGCCCGGGCAAATTCCTGACGTTCGTCTCCTACGAGTGCCACAGCATGGAGCACGGCGACCACGTGGCGCTGTTCCGCGACTTCGACGTGCCGCTGGTCGAGTGCACGTCGGTGCCCGATCTGAAGGAGAAGCTGCGCGGCTATGCCTGCTACGTGACACCCCACCACATGGGCTACCAGACGGGGTTCCGCGGCTACAACTGGGCGGCTTTCCCGGACAACGATCCGCAGACGCCGTTCGTCGAGATGTTTTCGCGCCACGGCCTGGCCGAGAGTGACACGGGCGACTACGACTACCTGCACGACATGGGGCCGCGCGTCTGGGAGGGCTCGATCCTCTACGGACTGGAGCAGGGCCACAAGTTCGGACTGATGTGCTCGACGGACCAGCATGCCGGCTATCCGGGCAGCTACGGCGACGGCCGCATCGGTGTCTACGCCCCGTCGCTGGAGCGTGAGACGCTGTGGAAGGCGATGGGGCAGCGGCACGTCTGCGGCGTGACGGGCGACAAGATCAAGATCGACTTCCGCATCAACAGCGGGATGCCGGGTGACGTCATCCGCGCCTCGCGCCGCGAGATCTACCTCAATGTCGAGGCGCAGAACGCCATCGACTACGTCGATCTGATCAAGAACGGACAGTGCGTGGCGCGTCTCAACGGTCCGTACCGTGCGGCGGCCCCCTCGGACGAGGTGATCCGCACGAAGGTGAAGGTCAACTTCGGCTGGAACCGCGAGGAGGAGTATGTCCACTGGACGGGCCGGCTGTCGCTCGACGGCGGAACGATCGACGATCTGCAGACCTGCTTCCGCGGGGCGGCCTTCACCTCGCCGCAGCCCGGCGAGACGGAGTTCCACACGCGGGTCAACCGCGTCCTGGAGCACGATGCGCACAGCGTGGTGCTGGACCTCTACTCGACGAAGAACCCCAACGTCATGACGCCGGCCATGCAGGGCGTGGTGCTCGACCTGACGGCTCCGCGCACGGCGCGCCTCGTGGCGGAGTTCAACGGCCAGCGCTACGAACACACGATCGGCGAACTGCTCGAAGGGGCGCGTGCCCACTTCCTGCGGGGATGGCTTTCGGAGGCGATCCAGTTCGAACGGGCGCAGCCCGAGGCGGCCTTCTGCGTCGGCCACCGCATGGTCGACAAGGAGCCGCAGCGCGATACGGACTACTATTACGTACGGGTTCGCCAGCGCGACGGACAGTGGGGCTGGTCGTCGCCGATCTGGGTGGAGAGAGCTTAGGAGATGGAACGTCATGCCATAGGAATCGACCTGGGCGGCACTTCGGTGAAGTACGCCCTGGTCGCCGCTTCGGGGCGGATCCTCTACGCCGGGGAGCATGGCTCCCGGGCTGCGGAGGGTGCCGAAGCGGTTCTGGATGCCATCCTGGGGGGTGTTGAGGCCTGTCGGGCCTTTGCCGCACGCGAGGGGCTGACGCCCGACGGCGTGGGGATCGGAACCCCCGGAGTGGTCTCGGACGACGGCCGCACGGTGCTGGGCGGTGCCGAGAACATCGCGGGGTGGGAGAACCTTCCCCTGGCGGATCGGATCGAGTGGGCGGCGGGAATGCGCTGTGCAGCCTGCAACGACGCCAACGCCATGGCATGGGGTGAGACGCTCTACGGTGCGGCGCGCGGTGCGACGGACGTGGTCTTCGTGACGGTGGGGACCGGCATCGGCTGTGGCGTGCTTATCGGCGGGCGGCTCTTCCGCGGCTACCGCAACCGCGGCATGGAGATGGGTCACATCACGGTCAAGTGCGACGGCGAACGGTGTGCCTGCGGCGGGGTGGGGTGCCTCGAGCACTACGCTTCGACGGCGGCGCTGGTGGCGCGTTACCGCGCGCTGAGCGGCGCGTCGCAGGCCGACGGCCGCGAGGTGGTGCGCCGCTACGGAGCGGGCGATCCGGCGGCGGTTCAGGCTCTGGAGGAGCACTGGATGTACCTCTCGCACGGCATCGCCTCGATGATCAACCTCTTCGCACCGCAACGGATCGTCGTCGGAGGCGGCATTTCGGAATCGGGCGAATTCTACTTCGAGCACCTGCGCGAGGGGGTTCGCCGCCAGGTGATGGCCGTCTGCGGCGGGGAGACTGAGATTGTTCCCGCGCAGCTGGGCAACCGGGCCGGAAGCCTCGGTGCCGCGGGGCTGATCCTCGGGGAGGGGGCGCAACGATGAGACGCAGCTACGCCCTGGTGGGGCTGATCATGCTCTTCTGGTTCGTCATTTCGTTCATCACGGACATCATCGGACCGCTGATTCCCGATATCATCGACAACTTCCACCTGCAGCACCTTGCGCTGGCGGGCTTCATCCCGACGTCGTTCTTCGTGGCCTACGGCATCATGTCGATCCCCTCGGGGCTGCTGATCGAACGCTTCAGCCAGAAGACGGTCCTCACGGCGGGCTTTGCGCTGCCGCTCATCGGGTCGCTGCTCTTTGCCCTCGTGCCGACCTTCCCGGTGCTGCTGGCCTCGTCGTTCACCATCGGACTGGGCATGGCCATGCTGCAGACGACGATCAACCCGCTGACCCGCGTGGCGGGCGGCGAAGAGAACTTCGCCTTCTTTTCGGTCATGGGCCAGCTGGTCTTCGGGGCGGCGTCGTTCGTCAGCCCGCTGGTCTACGCACGGCTGGTCGCACGCCTCACCTCGGGTGAAACGCTCCACGGCCTGACGGGCTGGCTGCAGTCGCTGACCCCCGCCACGCTGCCGTGGGTCTCGCTCTACTGGCTCTTTGCCGTGATCCTGGTGGCGGTGATCATCGTGGTGCTGGCGGTCCGCTTCCCGCGGCTGGAGCTGCAGGAGAGCGAACGCAGCGGCGGCCTGCACTCCTACCGGGAGCTGCTGAAGAATCCGCGGGTCTACCTCTTCTTCCTGGGCATGCTCTGCTATACGGCCTCGGAACAGGGCGTGGCCAACTGGATCTCGGAGTTCCTGCGGCAGTACCACGGCCTCGATCCGCAGACGGTCGGCGCCCCGACCGTCGGACGCTTCTGGGGCTACATGTCCGTGGGGTGCCTGGTGGGGCTCTTTGCCCTGAAACTCTGGGATGCGCGCGACGTGCTGAAGGTGGCCGGCGTGCTGGCCATCGCTTCGCTGCTGGCGGCGCTCTTCGGAAGTGCCGGGGTGGCGCTGGTGGCCTTCCCGGCCGTGGGATTCTCCATCTCGGTGATGTTCTCGATCGTCATGTCGCTGGCGCTGAACTCCGTCGACCGTTACCACGGTTCGTTTGCCGGCATCCTCTGCACGGGTATTGCCGGCGGAGCCCTCGGTCCGCTGATTGTCGGCTGGCTGGGGGATCTGGTGGGGCTGCGCCTGGCGCTGCTGTTCGTCTGCGTGACGATCGCCTATATCGTCGGCATCGCCTTCTGGGCCCGGCCGCTGGTCGACAACAAACGCTGCTCGCTGCGTGAGCTTTTCCATAAAAAGAACCGATCATGAACCGAATCGTCATCCTGGCCGCCGTGCTGCTGACCGCCGCGGCCGTCCCAACACAACTCCCGGCCGAAACGCGGCATCCGGCCGAACAGCAATCCGCCGCCGCATCTCCGTCTGCGGATGGTGAGTGGCTTCCGGCCGAACAGCACCTCGACAAACAGGCGTTGAGGCCCCGCTACCGGCAGAGGATGCAACCCGCCGGCGGCGTTCCCGTGACGCAGAACCCGCCGGCGCTGCTCTGGCCCGCGGGCGGTGACGACGTGACGGGCTACCGGATCGAACTCTCCCCGTCGCCGGAGTTTCCGGCCGCGCAGACCCTCACCAGCGAACAGCCGTGGGCCGTCTGGGCGCTTCACCGTCCGCTCGCGCCGGGCCGCTACTGGTGGCGGGTGACGACCTTCACCCGGAAGGGGGCACCGCAACGCTCCGCAGCGTGCGAATTTGTCGTCGCGGACTCCGCGCGACGCTTCGCCACCCCGACGGGCGACGAACTCATACAGCGCCTTGCCGCGCAGTCGCATCCGCGCCTCTACGTGACGGCGGACGGCATCGGGGCGCTGCGCCGCCGCTCTGCGGCGAATCCCGAGGCGCAG
This sequence comes from Alistipes sp. An54, assembly GCF_002159375.1. Lineage (NCBI taxonomy): Bacteria > Pseudomonadati > Bacteroidota > Bacteroidia > Bacteroidales > Rikenellaceae > Alistipes > Alistipes sp. An54. Next base: position 307,565 of record NZ_NFIA01000002.1, on the reverse strand, counting down.
GAGTTCCTCACCCGGGCTCGTCGCCGGATCGACATGGAGCCCGTTCCGGTGGCCCCGACGCGGCCGCGCGACACGACGGGCATGAGCCCCTTCCAGAAACGCTCGCTCATCAACTTCATGTACCACAAGTTCGGCGAGGTGGTGACCCAGCCGATTGTCGACTTCTCGCTGGCGTGGCTGCTGACGGGTGACGAGGCGTGGCGTACGGCCGTGGTGCGCCATGCGCGCTATGTGGCCTCGCTGCCGGTCGACAGCGACGCCACGTCGGAGGATTTCAACCGCTCGGCCATCATGTACGGACTGGCCTTCGGCTACGACACGGCCTGCGAACGGATGACCGACGACGAACGGGCCGCCGTGCTGGAGGCGATCCGCGTGCGGGGCGAACGCTTCTACCGGCAGTATGTGCGCGATTTCGAGTGCCACTCGATGGATAACCACGTCTGGCAGCATACGTTCCGCAACTTCCTCTTCACGGCCCTTGCCACACTGGGCGACCTGCCCGAGGCCGAGCAGTGGCTGCGCTACTGCTACGAGGTGTGGTGCGGCCGCTTCCCGATCCTGGGGGGCGACGACGGCGGCTGGCACGACGGCAGCAGCTACATGCAGGCCAATCTGGTGACGTTCATCTACGTGCCGTTCGTCCTTTCGCGGCTCACGGGGAGCGACTTCTTCGCGCTGCCGTGGTACCGCAACCTGCCTTCGTTCCTGGCCTACTCCTTCCCGAAGGACTCCTACGCCACGGGGTTCGGTGACGACTACGAGAAGATGACCTCGCCGACACAGCTCTACATGGGTTTTGCCGATGCGCTGGCCCGCGAGACGCACAGCCCGCTGGCACGCTGGTATGCCGACCAGCTGATCGGTGCGGATCCGGCGAACCTCTACCGCTCGAAGGGCTTCATGCTCTACCGCATCCTGACGGACAAACCGCGTGATTGCGTGGCGCCGGAGCCTCCCGTACGCAATACGTCGCGCTTCTTCCCCGATGCGGGCTTCTCGCTCATGCATACCGATCCGGCCGATGCCGGGGACGATCTGATGGCGGCCTTCTTCGCCCTTCCGTTCGGCTCGACGGGCCACGCCCACGCCGCCCACAACGGCTTCACGATCAACTACGGCGGCCGGCCGCTCTTCGGCGGTACGGGCTACTACTCGAACTTCAACGACCGCCACACGCTGCTGCACTACCGCACGCGGGGCCACAATACGCTGCTCATCGACAGCCTGGCGCAGGTCATCGGCGAGAACGGCTACGGATGGCTGGCGCGCTTTGCCGACACCGAGGCGCTGACCTACACGCTGGGCGACGCCTCGCACGCCTACGACTCGATCCGCACGCCGTTCTGGATCGACCGCATGGAGAAATCCGGCGTCGAGTATACACGGGCGAACGGTCTCGGTGACCCGGGTGTGACCCGTTTCCGGCGTCACTTCCTCTTCCTGCGCCCCGACGTGATTGTCATCTACGATGATCTGGCGGCCCGCCAACCCGTCACGTGGACCTGGCTGCTGCACGGCAACAACCGCCTGACGCGCTGCGGTGCTGCGGCCGTCGAGACGACGAACGGCCGGGCTACAGGACGGATGGACCTCTTTACGGCAGGACCGCTGCAGTTGCGCATCACCGACGAATTCTTCTCGCCGGCCATCAACTGGAAATGCCGCACGGGCCCCGACGGCCGCGTGCTGGAGTATGCACGGCAGTGGCATTCGGAGTTCACCCCCGAGGGGCGGAGCCGCACGCAGCGTTTCCTGGCCATCTTCCGCATCACGCCCGAGGGGGCCCGGCCGCTGAAGCTCACGCAGCGTGCCGACGGAACGATCCGCGTCGGGGAGTGGACCGTCCGGGCCGAACTGGACGGCAGCCGGCAGCCCCGCCTCGAGGTGACCGACCGCCGCGGAAACGGCGTGCGCTACAATACCGGGGCATCGACCGTTGCCGGCAGTACGCTGATTCTCCGCCCGGGGGTTCCGGCTCGCGAACTGGTCGATACGGTGCCGGCTTCGGTGCGCTGACCGCCCGCGAAGTGGTCGATACGGTGCCGGCTTCGGTGCGCTGACCGCCCGCGAAGTGGTCGATACGGTGCCGGCCTCGGTGCGCTGACCGCCCGCGAACTGGTCGATACGGTGCCGGCTTCGATGCGCTGACCGCTCGCGAACTGGTCGATACGGTGCCGGCTTCGATGCGCTGGCTGCCCGTGTGCGTGGAGAAGGGGCGTCGCTGCTCTGCTCTCCGGTACAATCCGAAGGAGGGTCAGCTTTCCGTCCCGTCCCGATTTCCGAAAGGCCGATCGGCTCCGCCGCTGCGTCGGTCGGCCTTTTTGTTGCCCGGCCGGTACGGCCGGACAACAGCCCCGGAAGCGGAAAGCCGGTGCCTGCACGCCGAAAATAGCCATCCGGCCGACGGCGTTTGCGAAAAAAATCGTATCTTTATCTCCTGCAAATTCGGTTACGCTACTACGCCCATGGTTGGATTTCGACATACGTTCTTCACGCTGTTCCTGCTTCTGGTGACCTTCCCGCTCTTCGGAGCCATTGAATTCCGAACCCTCTCGGTCAACGACGGCCTCTCGCAGTCGACCGTACTGGCCATCACTCAGGATCCGCTGGGCCGCATCTGGATGGGAACGCAGGACGGTCTGAACTGTTACGACGGCTACACCTTCCGCGTCTACCGTCATGTCGAGGAGGATCCGCAGAGCCTCGACGACAATGCGATCAGCGCCCTGCTCAGCGAAGGCCGCTATCTCTGGATCGGCACCTCTTCGGGGCTTTCGTGTTACGACGCCTCGACGCAGCGTTTCGAGAATTTCCGCCTCGAGGGCTACCGCATGCAGGTCTCCGACATTGCCCGGCAGGGGGACGGCAATCTGCTGCTGGCCACCGATCTGGGCATCGTGCTTTTCGACCGCCGGAGCCGTCGGCTCGAGATTCGTACCTACCTGAAGGGAATCAGCGCCCATACGATCTGCCCCTCGCCCGACGGCTTTCTGGTCGGCACCTCCGACGGCGTCTACACCTACTCGTCGACCTACGGCAATGCCATCCGCGTCCTTCCGCAGATGGCACGCTTCGACGTGGCCAGCATCGTGGCCGCCGACGGCGGCTACTGGGTCGCCACCCACGGCAACGGCCTCTACCGGCTGGACACCCATCTGCAGGTGGTCGAACGCTATTCGGCGGCACGGAATCCGGGACTTGTTTCGGACTATATCCGCGTGCTGCGCCGCGACTCCGAGGGGCGTCTCTGGATCGGCACCTTCGACGGACTTTCGATTCTCGATCCCCGTACGGGGCGTTTCGACAAGTATGTCTACACCTCCCGCCCCGGATCGTTGAGCCACAACTCCATCCGGGCGATCTTCATCGACAGCCAGCGCGGCGTGTGGCTCGGCACCTATTACGGCGGTGTGAGCTACTACCATCCGCTGGCCCGGCGCTTCGGGGTGCTGAGCCACGATCCGGCGCGCAATTCGCTGGGTGACAATACGGTGAGCTGCATCGTCGAGGATCCTTCGGCCGAGAGCCTCTGGATCGGCACCAACGACGACGGCGTGAACCGGTATGACCGCCGTACGGGCCGCTTCGAGGAGTTCAACGTGGCCTCGGGTTCGCTGCTCTCGAACAACGTCAAGTGCATCCTGCCCGACGGCCCCGACCGCCTCTGGATCGGGACCCATGCCGGCGGACTCACCCGCATGGAGACGTCGACCCGGCGCACGCACCACTATCCGGTCAACGCCTCGATCCCGATCAACAACAGCTGCTACGCCCTGCTCAAGGACGACGACGGGATGCTGTGGGTCGGGACGCTCAACGGCCTGCTGCTGTTCGATCCGGCAACGGGACGCTTCCGGCCCCATCCCTGCGCGGACCTCGAACCCCGGCTGGGGATGCTGCCCGTCACGACGCTCTTCCGCGATTCGCAGCAGCGCGTATGGATCGGCACCCAGGCGGGACTTTATCGCTGGGAACCGGATCAGCGACGGGTCATCGCCTGCGATCTGACCACCGCGGAGGCTGAATTTACCCCCCCCCGACTGCAGGAGGTCGTAATCATGAGCGTTACGGAGGATTCGCACCACGATATCTGGATCGGTACCCGGCAGGGGCTCTACCGCTTTCGGTCGAAGATGCCCGGATTCAGACGCTATGCGGTGGCCGACGGACTTCCCAACGACGTCGTTTACGGTATTCTGGAGGACGAACTTTCGCGTCTCTGGATCTCGACCAACGCCGGACTGGCCTGTTTCGACATTCAGAAGGAGACGTTCCGCAACTACACGCTGCGCGACGGCCTGGCCAACAACCAGTTCACCCCCTATGCCTATTGCCGCAGCCGTGACGGGGCCTTCTGGTTCGGGGGACTGGGCGGCATCACCTGGTTCCGGCCTCACGAACTGGTCGACAACCCCTTTGCCCCCGTGGCCCGGATCACGGATGTCGTGGTGACCGATGCCGAGGGAGACCGCCGCGTGCGGATCGAACGCGATTCGGTGGGTCAGGTTGTGCGGGCGGCCTTTCCGTCGATCCGCAACATCTTCACCATCCAGTTCGTGGCGGTCAATCCGCTGGCCGGCGGGCGCAATACCTTCGCCTACAAACTCGAGGGATTCAATACGCGGTGGTACGAGACCTCGCATCTGGAGGCCAACTACTCGAACCTCAAGCCCGGACACTACCTTTTCCGGGTGCGTGCGGCCAACAACGACGGCCGCTGGAGCGACGAGGTGGCAACGGTTGCCATCCGCGTGCTGCCGATGTGGTGGCAGACGCTGGCGGCCCGGCTGCTGTGGGTGCTGCTGGCGCTGGGCGCCGTCGGCGGGGTGATTGCCGCCATTGCCGGGCGTATGCGGATGAAGGTGCAGCTGCAGATGGAGCGCCTCGAAAAGGAGTCCATCGAGGAGCTGAGCCAGGAGAAGATCCGCTTCTACATCAACCTTTCGCACGAACTGCGCACGCCGCTGACGCTGATCCTCTCGCCGCTGCAGGAGATCCGCGACCACGGCACGTCGGACAAATACGTCGTCTCGCGTCTGGACTATATCCGCCGCAACAGCCTGAAACTCCTGCACATCGTCAACCAGATGCTGGATTACCGCAAGGCCGAACTCGGCGTTTTCCGCATGCGGGTGGCGCTTCAGGACGTGGATGCCATCGTGGCGGAGGTCTTCTCGCTGTTCGAGGAGGCGGCCCAGAACCGGGACATGGATTATATTCTCAGTTCGGACCTCAAGGGCGAGGCGCTGCCCGTCGACCGGATGTTCCTCGAGATGATGCTGACGAATCTGCTCTCGAACGCCTTCAAGTTCACGCCCGACGGCGGGATCATCCGTGTGACGCTGCAACGCGGCGAGGGGTGTTTCCGCATCCAGGTGCGCGACAACGGTATCGGCATCACGCGCGAGCAGCAGGCACACGTCTTCGAGCGTTTCTATCAGGGCGACGAATCCTCGTCGGGTTCGGGGATCGGCCTTTCGATCGTCCACCGGATCGTTGAACTCCACCAGGGAAGCGTCACGCTGAGCAGCGAACCCGGCCGTTTCACGGAGTTCACCATTACGCTGTCGGACGATCTGGAGAGTTATCCGGCCGAGAAGCGGGCCCGGGAGAACGACATTCGGGGATCGATCATCCGTGATGCGGGGAAGTCGCTGCCCGAGGCGTGGCTGGGTGTCGACGGGAGTCCGCTTCCGGCGGAGGAGTCCGATGCCCAGACGCGCGGGACGATTCTCGTTGCCGAAGCGGATGCCGAGGTGGCGCGTTACGTGGCGGATTATTTCCGCCAGCACTATCGGGTCGTTACGGTATCGGACGGAAACGAGGCGCTGGAGCAGCTGAAGAGTCTTGAGCCCGATCTGATCATTGCCGACCGGATGCTGCCGGGGGTCGACGGACTGAAGCTTTGTCAGACGGTGAAGCAGAACATCCGCACGTGCCATATCCCGGTGGTGATGCTGGCTCCCGATGGGGGCCTCGAGGAGCAGATCACGGGTATCGAGGCCGGAGCGGACAGTTACCTGCCGATGCCGCTGTCGATCACGCTGTTGGCGGCCAAGGTCCAGAACCTGCTGAAGGCCCGTTACCGGATGCGGCACCACTATTCGGACGATGCGGAGATCGATCCCGACAAGATTACCTCCAATTCGATGGACGGGGAGTTTCTCAAGAAGGCGATCCGCATCGTCGAGGAGAATCTGGACAACGAGGAGTTTTCGTCGAACGATTTCAGCAAGGCCCTGTGTATGAGTCGTTCGAACCTTCACCTGAAGATGAAGTCCATTACGGGCGAGTCGGCCACGAAATTCATTCGCAAGATTCGGTTCAACCGGGCCTGCCAGCTGCTGCTGGAGCGTAAATATTCGATTGCGGAGATCAGTTCGATGGTGGGCTTCAATTCGCCGTCGTATTTTGCCACGAGTTTCAAGAAGCATGTCGGGTGTCTGCCGACGGAGTATGTTCGGGCCCGCACGCGCGGCGATCGGGACAAGGAGAGCCGCGACGGACGTGATGGACGCGACGGGCGTGAAACCGGCCGCTCCGGGCAGGAGAGCCGCGAAAACCGGGAGAAATAACTTTTCGGTCCGCGGCTTGCCCGGGGTCGGCAGAGTAATTCCAGTCGGATGGGATCTGCGTTAAAAAAGCCCCCGGCGACAGTCTGTCGCCGGGGGCTTTTCGTTTTCGGGCCGGAGCCTTTCGGGGCGGCCTATTTGAAGAAGATCGAGGAGATCTCCTTGTAGTTGTGGACGCGTTCGATGACGTCGGCAAAGATGTCGGCCACCGACAGCACCGTAAACTTGTGCAGATCCTTGTCGGGGTTGAGCGGAATGGTATCCGTGACGATCACCTCCTCCAGGGCGCTGTCGTTGATGCGCTCGTAGGCGGGACCCGACAGCACGGGGTGGGTGATGGCTGCGCGCACGCTCTTCGCACCGCGCGACATGAGCATGTCGGCGGCCATGCAGATCGTACCGGCTGTGTCGATCATGTCGTCGACGATCAGGATGTTGCGGCCCTCGACCTCACCGATGGCGGTCATCTTGCCCACGACGTTGGCCTTTGCGCGCTCCTTGTGGGAGATGATGATCGGCGTACCGAGGTGTTTGGCATAGGTGTTGGCCCGTTTGGCGCCGCCCATGTCGGGCGCGGCGATCGAGAGGTCCTCGATGTTGAGGCTCTTGATGTAGGGGACGAAGATACCGCTGGCGTAGAGGGCATCCACGGGGACGTCGAAGAATCCCTGGATCTGATCGGCGTGGAGATCCATCGTCATGACGCGGTCGACGCCGGCGGCCATCAGGAGGTTGGCTACCAGTTTGGCTCCGATCGGCACGCGGGGACGGTCCTTGCGGTCCTGACGGGCCCAGCCGAAGTAGGGCATCACGGCAACGACCTTGTAGGCCGAGGCGCGGCGTGCGGCATCGATCATCATGAGCAGTTCCATGAGGTTGTCCGAGGGCGGGAAGGTCGACTGGATGATGAATACCGTGCAGCCACGGATCGATTCGTTGTAGCAGGGCTGGAATTCGCCGTCGCTGAAGCGCAGGACTTCGACCTGACCGAGAGTCGTGCCGAAGCTGGCGGCGATTTTCTTGGCGAGATACTCCGAACCGCGGCCGGAAAAGATTTTGATTTTGTGGATAGCCATAGGTTACGAGGATTTTGACGATGCAAAGATAGGATAATAGGATGAAAAAATGCGCCGCGGGGGGCGCTATTTTTCAACAAATGTTAAACTTTCAGACAGGAGTCGATGAAATCGAGAATTTCGTCGCGTCCGAGCCCCTGTTCGGAGGAGCTGACCAGCATCGGAGGCAGCTCTTCCCACTGTTCGGCGAGGGCCTTTCGGAAACGTTCGATGCTCTTTTCGCGCTGGGTTTTGGAGAGTTTGTCGGCCTTGGTGAAGATGATGCCGAAGGGGACGCCGTTCTGGCCGAGCATCTCGATGAAGCGCAGGTCGATGCGCTGGGGTTCGAGCCGGATGTCGACCAGCACGAAGAGGTAGTGCAGTTTTTCGCAGCGCAGGACGTAATCGGTGATGATACGCGAGAATTCGCCGCGCTGGAGCTTCGACGTGCGGGCGTAACCGTATCCCGGAAGATCGACCAGATACCACGAGTCGTTGATCCGGAAGTGGTTGATCAGACGTGTTTTGCCGGGTGTTCCGGAGACTTTGGCCAGCCCCTGACGGCCGGTCAGCAGGTTGATCAGCGACGATTTGCCGACGTTGCTGCGTCCGATGAAGGCGATGTCCGGCAGATTGTCCTTGGGGACCTGGGAGATCCGCTCGGAGGAGCATTTGAATTCGGCTTTCGAGATTTGCATCGGTCCGGTTTTTTCGGCAAAGATAGTGTTTGTCACGGGGATCACCAAATTTCGGGTCGCGAACCCTTCGTGAGCAGGCATTTGCCGGGGCATCGGTTCAGACCGCCGTTCTCCGTCTCCCGGCCGCCGTTCTCCGTCTCCCGGCTGCCGTTCTCCGTCTCTCGCCCCGCCGGCGTCAGCGGTGGCGCGGGTACTTGTTGTTGAAGCGGTATCCGACGCCCAGCATCAGGAAGTTGGGCATGTGGAAGTCGCGCAGGCTGTAGCCGATGTGGACGAACGAACTGTGGGTGACGGCAACCTTGAGGGTCAGCATCTGGTAGAACGACCTGAGGTCGCCGCCCTTGTGCAGGACGTTGACACCCAATCCGATGCCGATGTTGAAATAGGGCATGACAAACTCGCCGCGGGCCGAAATCCCGAGGGCGATCTGGCGGTCGAATCCCGGATTGACGGTTTCGATCTCGGCCGTCGAACCGAGCTGTTCGATCGAGGAGGCCGCGATGACGTTGGCGCTGCCGTCATAGACGCCGTCCAGCGAGACGCCGGCGCGGAACTTGTAGCCGAAGTTGTACATCGGCGCAAAGTTGAATCCCACGACTGTGTAGGCATCCGGGGCGGCATATTGCTTGTCGCCGACCTCGATTCCCTTGCGGCGCCACGACCCGAAGAGGACCAGATCATAGCTCACGTGGCGCGGGAAGGCGGGACCGAGTGTCCGGGGAGTGGTTTCTGGCGAGAGGCGTCCGAAATTACAGGTCAGTCCGATGCGTCCGCCGAGCGAATTCAGCCCGGCGTTCGGGTATTTGGTGTTTCCGTTGGAGAAGTGGGTGAGGGCCACGCCGGCCGTGAGGTCCACCTCGCGCAGGATGCGCCAGCGGAGCAGCAGATCGACGTTGAGGTAGGCGTTGATCTTCGACCCCATCATCTTGTTGTTGGGGTTCGTGTTGAGATCGTAGGGCTGCCAGCCGAACGAGAGACCGAAGTTCCACTCGTAGTCGAAGGTCAGCCGCGGAGCCAGCCGTGCGATGCGGGCCCCCTGGAAGAGGTACAGGGCCACGGGATTGCCCAGTTCATCGGGGCGCTGGAAGTCGTAGTAGGCCACGCCGAGACCCTGATAGGCGCCGCCGTAGATGCGGTCGGGGGTCGACCCGGGGCGGAACTGGAACGCATAGCGGAGGTGTCCCGAGAGGGCGAGGTCAATGGGGAGTCCGGTGTTGTTTTCACCCCGCAGGAAGGGATTGGTCGGGAAGATGTACTCGGGGCGGAATTCGGCTCCGAGACGGTGCATGAAACGGCGTCCGGAGGTGTTGTCATCGGCAAAAGCCTTTTGACCGAGGTTCCGACGCTCCGCACCGAAACGGTTTGTCGAGGTGTTCCCGAAGCGCAGCGGGCTGTTTTTGCCGGTTTGGTTGCCGGTCCGGAGTCCGGTTTGTCCGTTCGGAGCGGTGCTGCCGCCTTCGGCCCGGCCGGCCCGGTATCCGGCCTCATAACCGGCTTGATATCCTGCTTCGTAGGCGTTTTGGCATCCCTTGAGAGAATCGCACTCCGTGCCGGGATTTTGTCCCCGGGCGAAGCCCGCACCGCATGCGATCACTCCGGTCAGGAGCAACAGGATTCGGCGTCGGAGGGATCGGTTCATGGCAGGTCGGATGCGTTTTTTGTCGTCGAAGATACGAATTTTTTCTCCATTCCGGCTCTGCGGGGAATGTAAAAATGAAAAAGACCCTGTTTCCGATTGAAAGCAGGGCCTTGGTTTTTTGCGTTTTGTGTGTCCGGGGCTTTTCCCGAGGGCTGGGACGGCCGGTTTGTCTTCCAGGGAGGCGCTTGGCCTTTTCCCCGTTCCGCGTCCGGGATTTTTCCCAAGGGTTGGGGCGGCCGGTTTGTCTTCCGGGGAGGCACTTGGCCTTTTCCCCGTTCCGCATCCGGGATTTTTCCCAAGGGTTGGAACGGCTGGTTTGTTGCTTTCGGGAGACTTGGAGGCTCCTTCGGTCTCTTTTGATCTCCTTCGGTTGCGGTCTCTCTCCCGTGGCCTCTCCGGCTCTTTCCCGTGGCCTCTCCGGCTCTTTCCCGTGGCCTCTCCCGGCTCTCTCTTGCCTGGCCCCCGCAGCCCTCCCCCCCCCTCAGGCCCACCTCTTGCGGGCCCCGGGTCAGTAGCCCAGGATGCGGAGCATCGAACGGTAGGACTGCTCCTTGGCGAACAGACGCGTGTAGTACTCGTTGTTGGACTTGTCGCGGTCGATGACGATGTGCTTCGGGGCGGGGATCAGGCAGTGCTGGATGCCGCCGAAACCGCCGAGCGACTCCTGGTAGGCTCCCGTATGGAAGAAGCCGATGTATTGGGTGTTGCCGGGTTCGAGTTTCGGGAGGAAGATGGCGTTCGAGTGGCACTCGGAGTTGTAGAAGTCCTCGCTGTCGCAGGTCAGACCGCCGAGGAGCACGCGCTGGTACTCCTTGTCCCAGTTGTTGATGGCCAGCATGATATAGCGCTGGTTGATACCCCAGGTGTCGGGCAGCGTGGTGATGAACGACGAGTCGATCATGTACCAGTTTTCACGGTCGTTCTGCTGTTTCTGGTTGACGATCGAGTAGAGGGCGGCGCCGCTTTCGCCGACGGTGAAGGATCCGAATTCGGTGAAGATGTTCGGCTCCTCGATTCCGTTTCGCTGGCAGATGTTCTTGATCTGGGCGACGATCTCCTCGGTGAGGTATTCGTAGTCGTATTCGAAGTTGAGCGAGTTCTTGATCGGGAAACCTCCGCCGATGTTCAGACTGTCCAGTTCGGGGCAGATGGTCTTCAGTTCGCAGTAGACGTTCATGCACTTCGACAGCTCGTTCCAGTAGTAGGCCGTGTCCTTGATGCCCGTATTGATGAAGAAGTGGAGCATCTTGAGCTGGAATTTCTTGCTGTTCTTGAGTTTCGACTTGTAGAACGCGACGATGTCGTTGTATCGGATACCGAGTCGCGAGGTGTAGAAGTCGAACTTGGGCTCCTCCTCGCAGGCGATGCGGATGCCGACCTTGCATTTTTTGGTGAAGGCATCCTCGAAGAGGTCGAGCTCCTCCTTGTTGTCCAGCACGGGGATGGTGTTCGTGAATCCGTCGTTGACCAGCTGGGCAATGTTTTCGACATACTGCGGGCGTTTGAAGCCGTTGCAGATGATGTAGCGGTCCTTGTCGATGATTCCACTGTCGTAGAGGGCGTTGATGATGTGGATGTCGTATGCCGAGGAGGTTTCCAGGTGGATGTCGTTCTTCATGGCCTCTTCGAGCACGAAGGAGAAGTGGCTCGACTTGGTGCAGTAGCAGTAGTTGTAGGAGCCCTTGTAGTCGACCTTTGCCATGGCCACGTTGAACATGCGTTTGGCGCGGTTGATCTGCTGGGAGATCTTCGGCAGGTAGGTGATCTTGAGCGGGGTTCCGTACTGTTTGATGATCTCCATGAGGGGGATGTCGTGGAAATTGAGCTCGTTGTCCTCGACGGAGAACTCATCCTGCGGGAAATCGAACGACTGTTCGATCAGGTCGATGTACTTGTCTTTCATGGTCGGTTCAGGGGCTTTTCGACAATCCGGCTCGGCTACATGGCGAAAATATGGCGGAAGTAGCTCGATTGGATTTTCCAAAATTTCGGGATGCAAAGTAGGTGAATATTTTTCTTTTAACCAACACTTTGTCCGAATATTTTGAAAAACCGGGTCATATTTTGCTTTTTTCTCTGAAAAAGGGTATTTTTGGAGCCGGATTCAAAGCTGCATTCGATCGTGTTGATAGCTGTTCTCACACAATATCTGGAGTCGCACAAGCGGCTCGTCATACCTCAGCTCGGGGCGTTCATCGTCAAGGAGCCGGGGCAAAGCATCCTGTTTTCGGAGCTGCTCAAGCGGGACGACGGTGTGCTGCGGGGCCTGCTGCGCGAGCAGGGAATGGGTGATCTGGAGGCTGCCGGGGAGATCGACCGGCTGGTTTTCGAGGTTCGCCACGCCGTGGAGCATGGCGAGGAGTACCGGCTCGAGGGGTTCGGAACCCTGAAGCCCGGTCCCAACGGAACGATCGCCTTCCATTACGAGCCGCGCCCTGCCGAATCACCGGCGGCAGGTTTGACACCGGCTGCGGCCGGAGCGGAGCCTGCCGGATCGGCGTCCGAGGCTTCGGAGCGTGAAATCCCGGCTGACGGACGCAAGACGCCTCATGCTGCGCATGTCCATCCCGAACGGGTGGCCGAGGCGGTGCGCACGGCCTTTACCGAACCGCATGTGTCGCGTTCGGCGAAGATGAATCCCGATCCGTCGGTGCGGGGTCTGCGCTACGGCAAGCCGCCGAAGAATACCGATGCCTACACCTATGTCGACCGGCCGCCGCGTCGGCGGGCCGACTGGTTCATCTGGATCGGGGTCGTTGTGGCGGTATTGGCGTTGGGGGCCATTGCCTTCGGGCTTTGGAACGATGCGCGCGAGAAGCAGGCGGAGACCGAAGTGATCGAACTGCCGGTCGTCTCGACCGACGAGGCGCCGCAGGCCGCTGCCGGGGCTGAATAAACTCCGTGCGGGGGGCGCCAGGTGCCGAATAACGTGCTGCGGGCGTGAAGCCGCTGCCGGGACCGAATAAACCCGAGTCGGGGGGGGGGGAAATCCGACTTGATTCGGATGTTTTTGACAGATTGAATAGCCCGAACAGACTGAAAAATGACAGAAATAACCACCGTAAAACAACGCTTCGGCATCATTGGCACCTCGCCCCTGCTGGACAGGGCGCTGGAGGTGGCGCTGCGTGTTGCGCCGACCGACCTGACGGTTCTGGTCACCGGAGAGAGCGGCGTGGGCAAGGAGTTCTTTCCGCAGGTGATCCACGCCTACTCTGCGCGCAAACACAATAAATATATCGCCGTCAACTGCGCGGCCATCCCCGAAGGGACGATCGACTCCGAGCTCTTCGGGCATGAAAAGGGGGCCTTCACCGGGGCCGTCGAGGCGCGTAAGGGGTACTTCGAGGAGGCCGACGGCGGGACGATTTTCCTGGACGAGGTGGCCGAACTTCCGCACTCGACCCAGGCGCGTCTGCTGCGCGTGCTGCAGACGGGCGAATTCATCCGCGTGGGGTCGTCGAAGGTTCAGAAGACCAACGTGCGGGTGGTGGCGGCCACGAATGTCAACCTTCCGGAGGCCATCTCCGCGGGACGCTTCCGCGAGGACCTCTACTACCGCCTGGCGACGGTTCCCATCACGGTTCCGGCGCTGCGCGAACGTCCGGACGACATTCCGCTGCTGTTCCGCAAGTTTGCGGCCGACGTGGCCGTGCAGTACCGCATGCCGGCCGTGACGCTCGACGATGCGGCACGCGATATGCTGAAGAGCTACTACTGGCGGGGCAATATCCGCCAGCTGAAGAACGTCGCCGAGCAGATTTCGGCCATCGAACAGGTGCGGGTCATCACCCCCGAGGTGCTGGCCAAATACCTGCCGCCGCAGGAGGGGACCTCGACCATGGCGGCGGCCGGCGCCCCGCGCATGGACGATCAGACGATGTCCACCGAACGCGAACTGCTCTACAAGGTGCTCTTTGATCTGCGGGCCGACATCAACGACCTGAAGCGCATGATGGCCGAACTGCTCCGCAACGGCGGAGTGGCGGCTTCGGAACCGGTCCGCGATATCCGGGCGCTGCTCCCGACCACGACCCCGGGGCGTTACGTTCCGGCGGTGCAGACCCCGGGAGCCTACGGCCATCAGGTGGCGCCGGGCTACGGACCCACGGCAGGCCAGCCCTGCGGCCCCTCGACGGGCCAGCCCTGCGGACCGACGGTGGGGACGGCCGACGTGCAGCCTTCGGCGCCGATCTATGCCGAGAGCGAGGAGGTGACCGACGAACCGCCCCGCGAGAAGACCAAGGCCGACATGCAGCGCGAGCAGATCATCCGCGCCCTGAAGCACAACAACGGACGCCGTCGCGAAGCCGCTGCGGAGTTGTTCATGTCCGAACGGACGCTGTATCGTAAAATCAAGGAGTTGGGCATCGAGGATGTCTGACCGCCAAATACCGCGAAATGAAACTGAAACACAGAAATCTGAAACTCTTCCTGGCGACCGCGGGCGTGTGCCTGCTGACGGCGTGCGGCGTGTCGATCAAATATTCGTTGTCGGGCGCCTCGATTCCGCCCGATGCGAAGACCTTCTCGGTGGCCTACTTCCCGAACAACGCCACGATGGTCTCGCCGATCCTGAGCTCGACGCTCACCGACGCGCTGGTCGACATGTTCTCGCGGCGGACGCGGCTCATGCAGGTCGACGAGGGGGGTGACTTTGCCTTCGAGGGTGAGATCACGAACTATACCTCGACCACCTCGTCGGTCTCGAGCGACGACTACGCGCTGTTGAACCGCCTGACGATCACCGTCAAGGTGCGCTTCACGAATGCCCTTGACGAGAAGGCGTCGTGGAACCGCACCTTCTCGGCCTACGAGGATTACGAATCGACGCAGCTGCTGACCGAGGTCGAGGGAACGCTCATTCCCGAGATTGTCGACAAGATCGTAACCGACATCTTCCAGGCTTCGGCCTCCAACTGGTAACCGGGATGGCGGATCTGAAGCAATATCTCATCGAAGCGGCCGCGGCGCAGGGCGGACTGGATGCCGCCGTGGCGGCCGTGCCGTGGTTCATGCCGCTGCGGGTGCTGCGCGTTGCGGAGCGGGGCGGGATGGACCCGCGGGTGGAGCTGATGGCGCCGTGGCGTGCGGAGAGTTCGCTGTGCGGCGAGTGGGTGGATGCCGGGGCGTTGCTCCGACGCACCTCGGAGGAGATCATCGACACGTTCCTTCAGGAGCGGGACCTGCGTATCGTGGCGCGAGACGACGAACCCGAGGTGGAGGTGCGTCTGCAGCCCGATCTGGACGATGACGACGAGGTTGTCAGCGAGGAACTTGCCGAAATTTATCTTTCGCAGGGGCTTCGGGAGCGGGCCGCAGCGATTTATCGCAAATTAAGTTTGCTAAATCCCGAAAAAAGTGTTTACTTTGCCGAGTTAATTCGCAAAACGCAGAACAATAATTAAAATTTGATGATATGTTATACACGATTTGCATTGCGCTGATCCTCATTGCGAGTGTTCTGGTTATCCTCGCGGTATTGGTGCAGAACCCCAAGAGCGGTATGGCCGCCAACTTCGGAGCCTCGAACCAGGTGATGGGTGTCCGTGAGACGACGCACTTCCTGGAGAAGTTCACCTGGGCGATGGCCATTGCCATTGTGGTGCTGAGTCTGGTAGCCACGCTGGCCATGGACAGCACGAAGGTTGCCGAGAGCAACTCGGAGATTGCCAAGGATGCCAAGGCTCTTCAGGAGCGGATGCTTGAGACGGAGGCTCCGGCCGCAATGCCGCAGGCCGAGATCCCGGCCGCCGGGTCGACGACGGAGACGCCTGCCGAGACGCCTGCCGCCCAGCCTTCCAAGTAGTCCGGGCCGACGGGGGGAGAGGAATGAACGCCGAATCGAGAACCTCCGATTAAGAATTGTGTACGAACGGGACCTGAAACCCTGAAAAACCGGGGGAGGGAAAAAAAAGGGGGACTGAAACCCTGAAAAACCGAGGACCTGAAATCCTGAAGAACCGGGACCTGAAATCCCGAAAGGAAAACCTGAAAAGATCGTGGTGAAAACCGCGATCTTTTTTTGTTCGAATAATCCGATAAATACCGATTTTTCGTGTAGGCATTGCCGCGCTATTTATTATCTTTGTACTTAATTATTGCTCAAATCATAATCCTGATGAACCTGAACTTTTTGAAAACGATCCCGGTGTTGCTGCTTTTTGCAGGTTGCGCCGGAAACGGGGGCTCTTCGACCACGGTAGCCTCCTACCTGAATGAGAACCTCCCGCTGGAAGAGCGGATCGAAGACGCTCTTTCCCGCATGACCCTCGAAGAGAAGGTGGCCGTGCTGCACGCGCAGTCGAAATTCTCGTCGGCGGGAGTGCCGCGACTCGGCATTCCGGAACTCTGGTGTACGGACGGCCCCCACGGAATCCGCCCCGAGGTGCTGTGGGACGAATGGAACCAGGCCCGCTGGACGAATGACTCCTGTACGGCATTTCCGGCCCTGACGTGCCTGGCCGCGACGTGGAATCCCCGCATGGCGGCCCTCTACGGCCGTTCGATCGGAGAGGAGGCCCGCTACCGCGAAAAGGATGTGCTGCTGGGTCCCGGCGTGAATATCTACCGCACCCCCTTGAATGGACGTAATTTCGAGTATATGGGCGAAGATCCCTACCTGGCCTCGCGGATGGTGGTTCCCTATGTCCGCGAGGTGCAGAAGAACGGCGTGGCGGCCTGCGTGAAACACTTTGCGCTCAACAATCAGGAGACGCGCCGCCACTCGGTGAATGTGGTTGTGGACGACCGGGCGCTTCGCGAGATCTACCTTCCGGCCTTTGAGGCGGCCGTCAGGCAGGGCGGAGCCTGGTCGGTGATGGGTGCCTATAACAAATACCGGGGGGAGCACTGCTGCCACAACCGGTACCTGCTCAACGACATTCTGAAAGGTGAGTGGGGCTTCGACGGAGCGGTGATCTCCGACTGGGGCGGAGCCCACGACACGAAACAGTCGGCCGAGAACGGACTGGACCTCGAGTTCGGCACCGGAACCGACGGACTGCGGGCCGGAACGCGCAACGCCTACGACAACTACCATCTGGCATTCCCTTACCTGGAGATGCTGCGCCGGGGCGAGGCCGATCTGGCGACGCTGGATGACAAGGTGCGCCGGGTGCTGCGGCTGAACTTCCGCACGGCGATGAATACGCACAAGCCCTTCGGGTCGTTGAACTCTCCGGAGCATCTGGCCGCGGCCCGGCGGATTGCCGGCGAGGGCATGGTGCTGTTGAAGAACGACGGCGGGGAGCTTCCGCTGGATTCCGTGGCGGTGAAGCGGTTGCTGGTCGTCGGGGAGAACGCCGTGAAGATGATGACCGTCGGCGGGGGCTCCTCGTCGCTGAAGGTGCGCCACGAATATACGCCGATGGAGGGGATCCTCGAGGCGGTGGGCGATCGCTGTGAGGTGACCTTCGAACGCGGATACGTGGGTGATCCGACGGGCTCCTACAACGGCGTCGAGACGGGCCAGGACCTCTCCGAAACGCGCAGCGAGGAGCAGTTGATTGCCGATGCCGTTGAGGCGGCAAAGCGGGCCGATGCGGTGATCTTCGTGGGCGGACTGAACAAGAGCGCCTATCAGGACTGCGAGGGCACCGACCGTCGGCAGTACGGGCTGCCCTACGCGCAGGATCGGGTGATTGAGGCCCTTGCGGCGGCCAATCCCCATCTGACCGTCGTGCTGGTTTCGGGCAATGCCGTGGCCATGCCGTGGCTGGATCGGGTCCCGGCGGTTCTGGAGGCCTGGTTCTCGGGTTCGGAAACGGGACATGCGCTGACCGACGTGCTCTTCGGACGGGTGAATCCGTCGGGCAAGCTTCCCTTCACCTTCCCCGTCCGGCTGGAGGACAATGCGGCGCATGCCATGGGCGAATTCCCGGGCGGCGATTCGGTCCGCTACAACGAGAGCATTCTGGTCGGTTACCGCTGGCACGATACGAAGGCGATCCGTCCGCTGTTTGCCTTCGGCCACGGCCTGAGCTATACGACCTTCGAGATCGGCAACGTGAAGGCCGACCGTACGACGCTGACGCCGAAGGGCGTGTTGCACGTGACGGCCGATGTGACCAATACGGGCGATCGGGCGGGCGCCGAGGTGGTCCAGCTCTATATCGGAGACGAGGAGTCGTCGCTGTCGCGCCCCGTGAAGGAGCTGAAGGGCTTCGAGAAGGTGCAGCTGGCCCCGGGCGAGACGCGGACCGTTACGTTTGAAATTGCCCCCGAGGCGCTGCGTTACTACGACGACACGAAGGGACAGTGGGTGGCTGAACCGGGACGCTTCACGGCCTATGTGGGGGCAGCCTCGGATGATATCCGCGGCCAGGTGGAGTTTACGCTCGAGTAACCCTTTGCGGCTTTTGGCCGCAGAAACAGCGGGCCCCGCAATCCGATCGGATTTGCGGGGCCCGCGTCTTTGTTGCGGAGCACCGAACGGGAGGGGAGTCCTCCCGCCCGCCTGCCCGAATGGGCTCAGAAGGTGTGCACGATGAAGGGCTTGCGGCCGATTTCGGCGGCGAACTGCGGGAATCCGCTTCGGTACATCTGTCCGGTCTGCAGCAGATGAACCTCTTCGGCCCCCATGATCAGGTAGAAATCGAGGAACGATTTCAGGAAGACCTGACTCTCGCCCGGATAATTCATGTGGGCTACCTCCCCGGGGATGACGTAGGTCCGGGGCAGCTGCCGGACGCGGTTGAGGAACGTGATGCTGTCGGAGGTCACCAGAATGCGGCGGGATTGGGGCACGCAGCCGATCAGTTCCGCGAGTTTGTCCAGACACTTTTCGATGAGTCTCTCCCGTTCGGGTTCCTCCAGCACCGGGAAGGGCCCCTCCCTGAAGTCGCCCAGCAGCTGTTGGAACCGGAGCGTGAAGGAGACGTAGGGGCCGTTCAGCTGTCGGCGATTCTCGTCGATGGCCTGCTGCAGCAGCGGCGAGGGTTTGAAGAGTTCACCGAAAGATCGGCTCCACGCCTTGCGGCAGAGCATCGTGTTGGTGTAGAGGTGATACTGCGTGTGGGAGTCAGAGCGCAGCTGCCGGGCGACTGCGCATCTGTCCCAGATCTCCTCGCCGGGGAGATCGAACGTATAGCGAGCCACGGGCTGTGAATAGGGGGTTTCGTAGACAATCTGCCGGGGATCGATCCGCCAGTCGTAGCGGGCGGGCTCCAGAAACAGCTGCAGGTCGAACGGATAGCACCAGTTGATGCGAAACGGGATGTCTCGTTTTTGGCACAGGGCGTAGATACCCAGACAGCCGCGGATGCGGTCGGCCATTCCGCCATGCAGCGTGCGGCCGTCGATCATCAGGATGACCATCCTCCGGTGCAGATCGAGCGGTCTGTCCGAGGCTTGGTAGTATTGGTTGGAAATCTCGGCCCGAATATGGCCCTGGTGACGCCTTTTGTCCCGGATCAGTTGATGGATCTCGTGCACGGAGCGGAATTTCATGCTTGCGGATATTGGTCGGGAAAAACTATCGGTTCCGGTACATCTCGTCGTAATACTTCTCGTACTCGCCCGAGGTGATGTTGTCCATCCAGGCCTGGTTGTCCAGATACCAGCGCACGGTCTTCTCGATTCCCTCCTCGAACTGCAGCGAGGGTTCCCAGCCCAGTTCGCGCTGCAGCTTCGACGAATCGATCGCATAGCGCATGTCGTGGCCGGGACGGTCCGTTACGAAGGTGATCAGATCCATGTCCTCGTCTTCGCGGCGGCCCAGCAGACGATCGACCGTCCGGATGACGACCCGGATCAGGTCGATATTCTTCCACTCGTTGAAACCGCCGATGTTGTATGTCTCGGCCACGCGTCCGCGATGGAAGATCAGGTCGATGGCGCGGGCGTGGTCCTCGACGTACAACCAGTCGCGGACGTTTTCGCCCCGTCCGTAGACGGGCAGCGGCCGGCGGTGACGGATGTTGTTGATGAAGAGCGGAATCAGCTTTTCGGGAAACTGATAGGGGCCGTAGTTGTTCGAGCAGTTGGTCACCAGGGTCGGCATGCCGTAGGTGTCGTGATAGGCCCGGACGAAGTGGTCGCTCGAGGCTTTGGAGGCTGAATAGGGGCTGTGCGGGTTGTACTTCGTCGTCTCGCGGAAGAACTCCTCGCCGTAGGCCAGGTGGTGCTCCGAGGAGGAGGCCGTGGTTGAGAACGGCGGTTCAATCCCCTCGGGGTGGGTCAGCTCCAGCGCCCCGTAGACCTCGTCCGTGGAGATGTGGTAGAAGAGTTTGCCCTCGAATCGCTCGGGACGCGACTCCCACCAGCGGCGGGCCGCCTCGAGCAGCGAGAGGGTTCCCAGGACGTTGGTCCGTGCAAAGGTGAACGGGTCGCGGATCGAACGGTCGACATGGCTTTCGGCGGCCAGATGGATGATTCCGTCGACCTCGCAGCGGCGCATCAGCTCGCTGACAGCCTCGAAGTCGCAGATGTCGCCGCGGACGAAGGTGTAGTTCGGCCGCTGTTCGATGTCCCGCAGATTGGCCAGATTGCCGGCATAGGTCAGCTTGTCGAGGTTGATGATGCGGTAGTCGGGGTATTTCGTGACCAGCAGCCGGACGACGTGCGAGCCGATGAATCCGGCGCCGCCCGTAACGAGGATGTTTCGTTTCATGATTGTTCCGAGGGTTGGTTCTGCATGGCCTGCAGACGTTTCAGACAGTAGAACATCGACTCCCGCCAGTGGGGGATCTCGATGCCGAACGTGCGTTTGAGCTTGCCCTTGTCGAGCACCGAGAAGGCGGGGCGTACGGCCTTGGTGGGGTAGTCGGCCGTGCGGCAGGGCGAGATGCGGCAGCGGTCGTGGCCCGCAGCGCGGGCAATCTCCACGGCGAAGTCGTACCACGAGCAGACGCCCTCGTCCGAGAAGTGATACGTTCCCTCGTGGCCGCGGTCCAGGCCGCCCTCGAGGATCGAGAAGATGGCCAGTGCCAGATCGCCGGCATAGGTCGGCGTCCCGACCTGGTCGAAGACGACGTTGAGCGTTTCGCGTTCGGCCGTCAGACGGAGCATCGTCTTCAGGAAGTTGTTTCCGTATTCGGAGTAGAGCCAGGCGGTGCGCAGGATCAGATGGCGGCATCCCGAGGCCCGGACGGCCTCTTCGCCGGCGAGTTTCGTGCGGCCGTAGGCGCTGCGGGGGGCCGTTGGGTCCTCCTCGGTGTAGGGGAGCGAGGCGCAGCCGTCGAAGACGTAGTCCGTCGACACGTGGACGAGCAGCGCATCGGCTTCGGCGGCCGCCCGGGCCAGATTCCCGACGGCGGCGCGGTTCAGCCGGTCGGCCGTAGCCTCGTCCTCCTCGGCGCGTTCGACGTTGGTGTAGGCGGCGCAGTTGACGATGGCCCCGATGCGGTTTCCGGTCACACAGCGGCGGACGGCCTCCGGGTCCGTGATGTCGAGTTCGGCGACATCCGTAAAGAGGTAGTTGTTGGGCGAAACGGCTCCCAGACGCTGCATTTCGCGTCCCAACTGGCCGTTGGCGCCCGTTACGAGTATATTCATCGCTCAATAGAGTTTTTCGTGGTAGTCAAAGAGCCACCCGGCGTCGCGCAGACGGTCGTGGTGACGGTCCTTCTCCGAGAGGAGGATCCGTTCGGCCGGGATCCGCCAGTCGATCCCCAGATCGGGGTCGTCCCAGGCCAGGGCCCCCTCCGACTGCGGGGCATAGAAGTTGTCGCACTTGTACTGGAAGATCACCTCGTCGGTCAGGACGCTGAATCCGTGGGCGAATCCGCGCGGGATGAAGAGCTGGCGGTGGTTTTCGCCCGAGAGTTCGACGGCGACGTGGCGCCCGAAGGTCGGCGAGCCGCGGCGGATGTCGACCGCCACGTCCAGCACGGCACCCCGGATGACCCGTACGAGTTTCGACTGCGCATGGGGCGGCTTCTGGAAGTGCAGTCCGCGGAGCACGCCGTAAGTCGACATGCTCTCGTTGTCCTGGACGAAGCGCGTGTTGCAGACCTTTTCCTGAAAATCACGCTGCGAGAACGATTCGAAGAAATAACCGCGTTCGTCGCGGAAGAGGCGGGGTTCGATGATGACCACCCCGTCGATATCGGTTTTGATTACCTCCATGGCATACAGGAATGTGAAGTCATTCTGCAAGGAGTTGCGGGTCGCCGGCCTCCGTCTCGTCGGCCACCTTCAGCAGGTATTGTCCGTACTGGTTTTTCGACATCGGCCGGGCCAGTTCGCGCAATTTGTCGGCCGAGATCCAGCCCATGCGGAAGGCGATGGACTCCAGACAGGCGATCTTCAGTCCCTGGCGTTTTTCGATCACCTCGACGAAGATCGAGGCTTCGGCCAGCGAGTCGTGGGTTCCGGTGTCGAGCCAGGCGAACCCGCGCTGCAGGGTCTGGACGCGCAGTTCGCCGGCCTGGAGGAAGGTCTGGTTCACGGACGTGATCTCGAGCTCGCCGCGGGCCGAGGGCCTGATGCCCTTGGCGACCTCCACCACCTTGTTGGGGTAGAAGTAGAGTCCGACGACGGCGTAGTTGGACTTCGGGCGGGCGGGTTTCTCCTCGATCGAGAGGCAGTTGCCCGCGGCGTCGAACTCGGCCACGCCGTAGCGCTCGGGGTCCTCGACGCGGTATCCGAAGATCGTGGCGCGGCCCTCCTCTTCGGCGGCGCGGACCGCCTGGCGGAGCATGCCCGTGAAGCCGGATCCGTGGAAGATGTTGTCGCCCAGCACCAGACAGACGCTCTCCGGGCCGATGAACCGTTCGCCGATCAGGAAGGCCTGGGCCAGGCCGTCGGGCGAGGGCTGTTCGGCATATTCGAAGCGCACGCCGAAATCGGAGCCGTCACCCAGCAGGCGTTTGAATCCGGGCAGGTCGACGGGTGTGGAGATGATCAGGATCTCGCGGATTCCGGCCAGCATCAGCACCGAGATGGGGTAGTAGATCATCGGTTTGTCGAAGATCGGGAGCATCTGTTTGCTGACTCCCTTTGTGATCGGGTAGAGGCGGGTGCCGGAGCCTCCGGCCAGGACGATACCTTTCATGGCGCAAATACGGTTTCAGATGGACAAAGATAGTTTTTTCCTGTCGAAAGGAAAAATATTTGCTTCATTTACATCGGGTGTTTTCGCCGGGCGCGGTTTTTGCGGCGGGGGGGGGAATCCCCGGCGTCAGGGGTGGAGGCTCCCGATGCCGCGATGTGGGAGCGGATTTTCCGGCGGCCATTCCCGAGGGGCTCTGGCGTGGGATTTACTTCCGATGGCGGCGCTGGCGGCGGTTCCGCTGGATGCGGCGGATGGCCTACGGCGACTCCCTGCCTGCGGACCTGCTGCGCACGGTATGGCGTCACCTCCGGCGGCATCTTTCGCCGCTTCGCCGGCGAGAGGCGGAAGAGCGTGTACGCCGGGCCGCCCGTCCATTCCTCTGATTTCCGGGCCTTTAAAAAAAAGCGGCGTCCGGGAAGCCGGACGCCGCAGGGCACAAAAAAAGGGTGAGCTACTTGCATCGCACCGCTACAACCACATACCCTTGCTCGATTCCTCGCCTGGGGGATTCTGCAGGAGCTGGTCGTGTAAGACTCACCCGGGATGCAAAAGTAGGAATATTTTCCTATCTTTGCAAAAAAATCAGGCGAAATGCAGAAAAAAACCTTGTTGCGCATCCTTGCGGGGGTTGCAGTTGTCGTGGTCGTGGGGGCTGTCCTTCTGTTTATCGAGTTCCGGGGCAGTGCGGTTCCGGCGCAGCGCGAACTCTTCGTCAGCCGCACGGCCACGTACGATCAGCTGACCGATTCACTGCTGCCGTCGATCCGTCGCCATGCCGCCTTCCGGGCCTATGCCCGGCGGCTTCGCCTGGCCGACAGCTTCAAACCGGGCCACTACGTGCTGCGTCCCGGCATGAGCGTCATCGAGATCGTCCGCATGCTCAAACTCGGCATGCAGACTCCCGTTCGGGTGACGGTCCAGAACGTGCGCACGCCGGCCCAGCTGGCCCGGCGCCTCTCGCGGCAGCTCGATGCCGACTCGGCGGCGCTGATGGATGTGCTGACCTCGCCGCAGATGGCCGCCGAGGTGGGTTTCGACAGCGTGACGCTCTTCTCGATGTTCATTCCCGACACCTATGAATTCTACTGGACGGTTTCGCCGCGGGACTTCGTGCTGCGCATGAAACGCGAGTACGACCGTTTCTGGACGCCCGAACGGGATGCCCTGCGCCAGCGCAGCGGTCTGAGCCGGCTCGGGGTGATGACCCTGGCCTCGATCGTCTACGAGGAGACCTCGAAGAGCGACGAGATGCCCCGCATCGCCGGGGTCTACGTCAACCGCCTGCGCTGCGGCATGCCCCTGCAGGCCGATCCCACGGTGAAATACGCCCTGCAGGATTTCACGCTGCGCCGCATTCTCCACCGGCATCTGAAGACGCCGTCGCCCTACAATACCTATGTAAACCGGGGTCTTCCGCCTTCTCCGATCTGCATGCCGGGCAAGAGTGCCATCGAAGCGGTGCTTCACTTCGAGGAGCACGATTATCTTTATTTCTGCGCCCGGCCGACTTTTGACGGCTACCACAACTTTGCGCGCACCCTCTCCGAGCACAATCGCAACGCCCGGGCCTACAGTGCCGAACTTAATCGGCGAAAGATTAAATAATTTCACTATATTTGCGGTCCCATGTTGGTGAAGATCTACGGACAGAATCCTTCGGAAAAGGAGTTGAAACGGGTTGTGGAGGCCCTGGAGCACGACGGGGTGGTGATTTATCCCACCGACAGTGTCTATGCCTTCGGGTGTTCGCTGCGTTCGGCGCGGGCCATCGAGCGGCTTCGCCGGTTGCGCGGGCGCAGCGAGGATTCGTTGAGCGTCGTTTTTTGCGACATTGCCCAGGTGGCCGAATACTGCAGGGTGGACAACGCGGCGTTCCGGATTCTGAAGCGCAATCTTCCGGGACCGTTCACCTTCATCCTGCCGGCCTCGTCGCGGGTTCCGGACAAGGCGCTGGAACGGCGCCGCACGATCGGGATCCGCATTCCGTCGCACCCTGTGGCGCGGGCGGTGGTCGAGGCGCTGGGGAGCCCGATGATCACCGCGTCGGTCAAGGACGACGACGAGGTGGTGGAGTACACGACCGATCCCGAACTGATCGAGGAGCGTTACGGCCGCGAGGTATCGCTGGTCATCGACGGCGGGATCGGCGACAATGTCCCCACGACGGTGGTTGACCTGACGGGCGACGAGCCGGAGATCCTGCGCGAAGGCCGGGGCGACCTGCAGTAAGCCGCCGGGTGCCGAGAGACAGCCCCCGGGGCCAAGAGCGAGGGGGGCGAGGGGCGAGAGACCGGGATCGGGCGAGATGCGACGGCGGCCGCGGCTGAGAGACTCCTCCCCGGCAGAGAGAAGCCCCCGGCAGAGAGAAGAGGCCGCGGCTGAGAGACCCTCCCCGGCAGAGAGAAGCCTCCCTCCCCGGCAGAGAGAAGAGGCCGGGGCGACCTGCAGTAAGCCGCCGGGTGCCAAGAGCGAGGGCCGAGGAGACGTTTAGGAAAAGAGCAATATAAAAAGTAGATGGAAAAGACGAATTTCTGGAAAGATGCCGCCTTCTACGGCGTAATCATGGCGTTGGTCGCCTTTGTGTTCGATACGTTGAACTTCTATACCCGGCATGCGATCATATCCCTGGTGTCCCTGCTTCTCTTTCTGGGTCTGCTGACCTTCTTCACGAAGCAGCGTGTGGCCCGCTACGGAGCCAACGGTTACAGCTATGGGCAGTGCCTGCGGTTTATTCTGGCGGTGATGCTCTGTGCGGGATTCCTCGACGGCGCCTACATGAGCGTGGCAGCCAACTGGCTCTTCGCCTCGAAGTACGAGGCGATGATGGCTCCGCAGATCGAATTGCTGGAGTCGACGGGCTTCTACACCGACGACCAGATCCTGCTGGTGTCCCGCATGCTCTACTCGCCGCTGGCGCTGATCTTCTCGGCCATCGTCGGGGCGCTCGTCAAGGGGGGCTTCTTCGGCCTGTTCATCTCGGCCTATGCACGTCGTGAAGCGCCGGTCTTCGCTCCGGCGAACGATTCGCGGAGCGGGGAGGGGGATTCCGACACCGACACCGACACCGACACCGACACTACCAAGAACGCGTAATGGACAAACTGGATATTTCGGTCGTCGTTCCGCTTTACAACGAGGAGGAGTCGCTGCCCGAGCTGGCGGCGTGGATCGACCGCGTGGCACGCGAAAACCACCTCACCTACGAACTGATCTTCGTCGACGACGGATCGTCGGACCATTCGTGGCGGGTGGTCGAGGAGCTCAAGCAGCGCTATCCGGCCATCCGGGGCATCAGCTTCGGCCGCAACTACGGCAAGTCGGCCGCGCTGTACTGTGGTTTTGCGGCTGCCGAGGGGGAGGTGGTCTTCACGATGGATGCCGACCTGCAGGATTCGCCCGACGAGATTCCGGCCCTGCGTCGGATGATCCTCGAGGAGGGTTACGACCTGGTCTCGGGGTGGAAGAAGAAGCGCTACGATCCGATCGGCAAGCGCTGGCCGAGCAAATTCTTCAACTGGACGGCCCGCCGGGCCTCGGGCATCCGTCTCCACGACTTCAACTGCGGTCTGAAGGCCTACCGCCGCAAGGTGGTCAAGTCGATCGAGGTCTACGGCGAGATGCACCGCTTCATTCCGATCCTGGCCAAGCAGGCGGGTTTCCGGCGCATCGGCGAGAAGGTTGTCGAGCACCACGCCCGCAAGTACGGGCACTCGAAATTCGGTCTGGAGCGCACGGTGAAGGGGTATCTCGACCTGATATCGGTGATGTTCATGACCCATTTCGGTCGATCTCCGATGTACTTTTTCGGGAGTCTCGGGACGCTGATGTTCCTTCTGGGCGGGGGTACGACCTGCTGGCTGATCGGCGAGAAACTCTGGAAACAGTCCCAAGGGCTTCCGCTGCGGGCCGTAACGGACCAGCCGTTGTTCTATCTGGCGATTCTGGCGGTGATTCTGGGCGTACAGCTCTTTCTGGCGGGCTTCCTCGGCGAGCTGATCAACCGCAATTCGACGGATCGCAATACCTATCTGATTGATAAAACCCTGTAAACGATGATACAACGCATTCAAACACTTTATCTGTTGATCGTAACGGCGCTTGTCACGGTCACGCTGTTCACCCGTCTGGCCTGGTTCGGCGGTGCAGGCGAGGAGTTTTCGCTCTATGCCTTTGCCTTGAAGAGTGCCGACGGCGAGGAGCTTTATTCGGCGGTTTATCTGGGCATTCTGCTGGTATTGGCGGCGGTTCTGCCTCTGGTGACTGTATTTCTGTATCGCAAGCGGATGCTTCAGATCCGGCTGTGTGTGGTTGAGATGGTGCTTCTGGTGGGCAGTGCGCTGATGGAGGGGATCTATTATTACCTGGGGTGCCGTGTCGTCGCGGAGCTGTCTCAGTCGGCCCACGGGATGCAGGCCACGATTGTTTTACCGGTTGTAGGACTGTTGTTTGCGTGGTTGTCGGTGCGGGCCATATTCCGGGATGAGCTGCTGGTTCGGAGCACGGATCGTATTCGCTGAAAGCAAGGAAATGTCCCGAATATTCCGATTTATATTAAAAGAATGTTACAAAACTTTGTAAAGCCGGGAAATAATTTTAACTTTGGGGCGTAATATTCATATTATGTATACTATATTTTAAAATATAAATAAATAAGATAGACTACTGTTTTTATTTTTAACTAACACTCACTTTTATGAAAAAAGTCAATCTTTGGAAGACATTGTTCCTCTCGGCATTGGCTGTAGCGGCCTTTACGGGATGTTCGGACGATGATCCGGATGATGGCGGCGGGATGCCGTCGATCACTGTGAACGGAGCGGAGTCGGCACGTGTTGCCGTCGGGCTCGACGGCGGCAAGACCGAAGCCGTTACGATCGAGTCGTCGGGCGACTGGACGATTACGTTCGAGGGCTCGGATACCGACGACTGCGTGGCCGTACCGGCAACGGGCGGCAAGGGCTCGACGTCGGTCTATTTCGAGCTGGGTTCGCGCTCGGCCGAGCGTACGATCACGGCCAAGGTGGTAACCTACGGAACGATTGCCGGTCTGAGCGTGCCGGTTCCCGCCAGCGTGACGATCACGATTCTTCAGAACAGCGACGGTACGACCGAGTTGCAGACCAACGTGAAGCAGGTTCGCGATGCATTGTCTTTTGATGGCAGTGCAGTGAGTGCATCCACGGTTATAACGGGTATTGTTGTTTCGGATTACGTGGGCAACAACATCAACAACCACCAGATCATGATTGCCGATAATTCGACGGAGGCTGGAGCCGGTATGCTGATTCGTTTCAAGGGTTATGTTGGCAGCAAGGATACGGATTACAACCTGACGAAGGGAATGCTCATCTCGCTTGATCTGCAGGGCGGTATTGCTCAACGTTATAACGATATCCAGTATCAGGTAGATTTTACCTCTGCTACGAAGGATCCTGATATCACGATTAAGGATGCGGGCGATAATACCCCGGCACCTATTACGGTGAATGATGTGGCTGATCTGGTCAACTATCAGTCGCAGTATGTTCAGCTTTATTCGCAGCCGATTGAATCGATTCGTGGTGAAAAGTATTACAATGTAAGTTCGGGCTATGCCAACCAGACGTTCCAGACCAAGAATGGATCGACGTTTGCTCTGTCGTTCATGAGCTTCACGTCGTCGTGGGCCAAGGATGTGACGATTCCGTCGAATGCCGGTTATATCAAGGGTTGCGTATCGTTCAACTATCAGACCCCGACGCTCTCGCCGCGCAATGCCGACGACCTGACGGGTATGACGGAGTCTCTCTTTGATATTGAGGCATCGGAGACGACGATTAAGGATATAGCCGAAGGCTCTTATAAACTTTCCGATGTTACGATTGTAGGTGTTCACCAGAAGGGTGTCATGTTTGCCCAGGAGGTATCGGGCACCGTATACTATGTGCTGGGCTTCAACAACGGTTGGACGACCCAGACCTCGAATCCCTATATCAATTCCGTTGGCAAACTGGCCGACGTGGAGGGTACGAGCGAGGATCGTTACGGACTGTATCAGTTCTCGACCTTCGAGGTGACGACCGGCAGCGATTCGTCGCTCAAGCTTCCGACTCCCGAGACCTTCGATGCAACCGCCATTGAGGCCTACACGAAGGCTCCCGCCTACAAATATGTGAAGCTTTCGGGTGTTCTCCACATCGAGAAGGGCTCCAGCTACAATACCTACACGATCACCGTAGCCGGCTCTTCGGTTCAGAATATCACGTTCGCCTACGGCCTGGATGACATGTTCTCGGGTGTAAGCGACGGTGACGTGGTTGACGCTACGGGCTTTGCGCTGGGTTATGATTCGAGCAGCTCGAAGTTGAACATCATGCTCACGGAGATCGCAAAGAACACCTCGACGGCCGCAGTTACGATTACGACGACCCCGACGACCTTCTCGGCAGATGGCGCCACGCAGGACATCGCCTTCACGGTGGCCAATGCCGGCAGCAACAAGACGTACGCCAAGATCGAGGGCACCGGCTTCTCGGTACCCTCGGGTGAGGTGACCAGCCCGGTCAAGGTTACGGCTGAAGCCAACTCGGGTGAGGCACGCGAGGCCAAGCTGACGATCTATGTAGCCGCATCGGAGAACGGCGCGGCCGTTGCCGAGGCATCGGTAACGCTGAAGCAGTCGGCAAAAGCCACTGGCGATGAGGGCGTTGCCTATACTTGGACGCTGGCTACTGGAGTATTCGAGACTACAGCCGGTGTTGCCGAAAATTGCGGTACTCCTGCAATGAACTGGAATTATCCTGACGCTACTTATATCGGATGGGATACACAGAATGGCAAGGGTGTTCAGATTGGATCTAGCAAGAAACCGGCGGGATCATATACTTTGACGACCTCCGATTATACGGGCTCGGTAGTTAAGATTGTAGTCAACGCAGCCATTGCATCGGGTGGAGATGGTAAGTTGACCGTAAAAGTTGGTGGAACTCAGATTGGAGAGACCCAGACTTTGGTTCTTGAGTCTACTGACTATACGTTTACGGCGTTATCGCCGGTTTCGGGTGATATCTCGATCGAACTGACGAATACGACGAAAGCAATGTATATCAAGTCGATTGCCATTAATCCGGAAGAATAGTTTCTCAGTCGAGGAAACCGACTTATAAACCAACCACTCTTGGCGGGGTATTGCAAGATGCCCCGTCAAGAGTTTGGTTTTCTAAAAACCAATCTCACAATTTTCTATTTCCCACCGCTGTTTTTGATGTTTTCTGACCTTTTCCACAAGACAGGCTTGACCGGCGTGATGCTCGCAATGCTTGTCCTTTTCTCGGGATGCAGCAAGGACGAGGACACTGCGGCCTCTTCCGCGTCGCTCGCCGCTACAACCGTGAATTGTAACGCTACATCGAACCGGATCATCACCCTCGGCCCGGCCGGCATGGCCTATGCCGCAACCCTCGCTTTCGACGGAGGGGAGAAGTGGTGCTCGTTCGAATCCAATACCACGGTGGCAGCCGGGGTTGTGGGGCAGGATCTGCCCCTCGTGCTGGAGGTGAATACCTCCGACCAGTACCGCACGGCCGAAATCACCGTAACCTTTGCCAACGGTTATTCAACCCTGCTGCAGATGTGGCAGATGCCCGCAGCCTCCTCAACGGATGCGGCCGACTACCAGCGCTCCTGGGGCGAGCAGCCCGCCTATCGTCAGGGTAGCGATTATATCTACAAAACCTATCATACGACGCTCCTCACGACGAGCAAGTACCTCATGGGGGGCGTACGACGCAACTATTCGATCTGCTTCGATGCTGCGAACCGCATATCGCTGTGGGTAGCCTACCCGCTGCACGGGTGCTACACCTCGCCCAATACGGGACGTACGGACGTTTGGGCCTATGATCCCAATGCGCAGCTGCCCGTGATCGAGCAGTCGCAGCAGGCCAATATCGTCCAGTCGTACGGCACGGGCGATGCCCGCGGTCACCAGTGCCCCTCGGCCGACCGCTACAATACGGCGGCCACCAACGAGATGACCTTCTACGCCACGAACATCATGCCTCAGAATTCACAGTTCAACAGCGGCAGCTGGGTGCGGCTCGAGACTCTGATCCGCAACTGGGCGCCGACGTCGGTCACCGAGATGCGTTACGATACGCTGTTCGTCGTCACGGGCGCACACCTTTCGGGGCGGACCATTACGGACCGCAGCGGCAAGCGGGTCGGTTATCCCGACAAGTGCTGGAAGGTGTTGCTCAAGCAGAAGCGCGGACAGAACGAAAACCGGCAAATCTGGGAGTTCTCGGCCGACGAACTGCAGGCCGTGGGCTTCATCTTCACGAATGACCGGGCGGGCGGCCAGACCAAACTGCTCGATGCGGCCTGTACGGTTGAGGAGGTCGAGCAGCGGACGGGCTTCACCTTCTTCCGGAACCTCGATCCGGCGGTGGCCGCCGAGGTGAAGAGCCGCGAACCCGATGCGACGCAATGGCCCGGACTGGCAATTAACTGACAGACATATGTTTACTTAACTGCACAACCTTATGAAGAAAAACCTTTTGACAGGACTGATCGCCGTATTGGTGGCGGTGGCGTGCTTTGCGCAGAAGCCCTATAAAGTGGTCTTCTACAACTTCGAGAACCTCTTCGACACGATCAACGATCCCGGAGTGAAGGACGAGGAGTTTACGCCCGACGGTCCCAAGCGGTGGAACACGGTCAAGTATGAGAAGAAACTGGGCAATCTCGAACGCGTGTTGTTCGACATTGCGGCCGAGGACAGGGATTTCCCGGTGGTGATCGGCGTTTCGGAGATCGAGAACCGTTCGGTGATGGAGGATGTCATCGCGCAGCCCAAACTCGCACACGGCAACTACCGCATCGTACATTATGATTCGCCCGATGCGCGCGGCGTGGATGTGGGATTCTTCTACCGTCCGGATGTCTTCAAGCTGGAGGGAAGCGCCCCGCACCGCTTCGTGATGCCGGGGATGCCCGATTTCCGGACACGTGATTTCGTGACGATGTGGGGTACGATCGAGGGCGAGCCGTTCTTCTTCGTGGTGAACCACTGGCCGTCGCGTCTGGGCGGCAAGGAGGCCTCGTCGCCCAAGCGTGAGGAGGCCGCCCGCCAGGTGAAGCACATCGTCGATTCGGTCATGGCGCGGAATCCGGCCACGAAGGTGGTGGTGATGGGTGACCTGAACGACGACGCCACGGACCGCAGCGTCGTGGAGTGCCTGCAGGCCAGGGGCAAGATCAAGGAGGTCCACAAGGGCGAGATGTTCAATCCGTTCATCGCGCTGCTGAAGGCCGGATACGGCACGCTGGCCTATCGCGACGAGTGGAACCTGTTCGACAACATCATCGTATCGGAGAATCTGGCCACGGGATCGACCGGCAAGCTGAAGATTCTGCCCGTCGGCCACTCGAAATTCTACGGAGGCATCTTCCGCCGTCCCTACATGCTGCAGAAGGAGGGTCAGTACAAGGGCTATCCGCTGCGTACGTTTGTGGGCAACGACTTCCAGGGGGGCTTCAGCGACCACTTCCCCGTCTATATCTACATTGGCAAATAACCAGCTAACAATAATTGTATGAAACTGAAAGCTCTACTTTTTCTGATGCTCGCCGCCGTGAGCTTCGTCTCCTACGCCCAGCAGGGCGGGGTCCGGGGCACGGTGGTATCGCGCAACGGGCGCGTGGCGCTGAGCAACGTCGAGGTGAAGATCGAATCGCTGGGCCTGACGGCCACGACCGACAACGACGGCCGGTTCCAGTTCGAGAGTCTTCCGGCCGGCAGCTACCGGGTGCAGTTCACGACCCCGGATTTCGAACCGCTGGAGTTGCTCGTGCGCGTCGGTACGGACCATGTGCAGGATCTCAAGCAGGTGATTCTGGTTCCGGGCAACCCCTCGTACGGAGGGTTCCTCGACGATGCGGTCTTTGCGGAGTTCGACAGCGACTCCTCGTCGTCGGACTCGCAGGCGCTTCCTTCGTCGCTTTCGGCCTCGAAGGATCTGTTCAACAACATTGCCTCGTACCGTTTCAGCGAGATGCGGTTCAACGTCCGCGGCTATGATTCGCAGTTTTCGGACATCTACCTGAACGGCATCCGCTTCAACGACGCCCTGACGGGCTACGGCCCGTGGTCGCTGTGGAGCGGTCTGAACGACGCCACGCGCAACCAGGAGAACCACACGGGGCTGGAAATGGCCGACTTCGGCATCGGCGGCATCGGTGGTCTGACGAACATCAACGCCCGGGCTTCGCAGTTCCGCAAGGGCTTCCGGGTGAGCGTCTCGAACGCCAACCAGATGTACCGTTTCCGGGCGATGATCTCCTACGGTTCGGGACAGCTGGACAACGGCTGGTCGTACGCCATCTCGCTGAGCACGCGTCAGGGCGGCAACGGCTATGTCGACGGTGTCTACTACAATTCGTATGCCTATTTTGCCTCGGTGGAGAAGCTCTTCGGCGACAACCACCGTCTGGCGCTGACCTTCCTGGCCTCGCCCACGGAGCGCGGCGCGCAGCAGGCTTCGACCGACGAGGCCTACGCCCTGTTCGGCAACAACTACTACAATCCCAACGTGGGTTACCAGGCCGGCAAGCTGCGCAATTCGCGCGTGCGTAACACGCACGAACCGATCGCCATGTTGAACTACACGTGGGACATCTCGGAGAATACGCGTCTGAATGCGGCCACGTCGCTTCGCTTCGGCAAGAACGGCTACTCGGCGCTGACGTGGAACGGCGGTTCGGATCCGCGCGGCGACTACTACCGTTACATGCCGTTGTCGGACATGACGCAGTATGTTCCGGGCACGACGACTGACCAGACCTACTACTACTATCTGCAGAGCGCCGTTCAGGGGGCCCAGGTCTGGGACGGCATGCTGAAGTTCGATGACTTCTACCACATGAACCAGTATGTCGATACGGAGCTGACGGATCTGATGGGCGACAGCCGCCGTTCGAACTACATGATCGAGGAGCGTCACACGGACCAGCTGGACTACAACCTGGCCGTGAACGTGCAGCACAACATGCGCAACAACATGAAGATCGTCGGCGGTGCGAACCTGCGGGTGAACCGGACGAACTACTATTCGCAGGTGAAGGATCTGCTGGGCGGCGACTACTGGTACGACATCGACAAGTTTGCCGAGCGGGACATGGCCAGCGAGACGGCCTACCAGAACGATCTGGACTACTACTGGTCGACGGGTCACGCACGTATTGCCCGCGAGGGTGACATGTACGGCTACTATTACCGGGCCCACCTGCTCGAATCGGAGGCCTGGGCCAACTACTCGTGGGCCGTTGGCGGATTCTCGCTGGGTGTGGCCGGATCGGTCGGCTATTCGCAGATGTACCGCGAGGGTATGTGGCGCAAGGGCCTCTTCCCCGACAACTCGAAGGGCGATTCGAAGAAACTCGACTACCTGACCTATGAGGGCAAGCTCTCGCTGGGCTACAAGTTCTCGGGCGCCCACTCGCTGGAGGCCAACGCGGTGATTCTGCAGCAGGCTCCGAAGTTCAACACGGCCTTCGTTTCGCCGCGTACGCGCAACAACGTGACGCCGGGTCTGAAGGCCGAGAAGGTCTTCGGCGTGGATCTGACCTACAACCTCAATCTGCCCTACATCAAGGCGCGTCTGTCGGGTTACTACACGACGATCGCGGACCAGGCCAAGGTGATCTCGTTCTACGACGATACGCGCAGTTCGTTCACGAACTTTGCCATGAGCGGCATCGACAAGCGCCACTACGGCGTGGAGCTGGGACTCTCGATTCCGGTGTGGAACGGCATTTCGGTCGTGGGAGCCGTCAGCTGGGGTGACTATACCTACACATCGAACGCCGACTTTGTCCAGACGGTGGACAACGTCGACCGCATCGTGCTGCGCGACAAAGTCAACTGGAAGGGAATGCACGTCGAGAGCTCGCCGCAGACGGCCATCAACGTGGGTTTGGACTACCGCGGAGCCCGCAACTGGTTTGCCGGCGTGAATCTGAACTACTACGATCGCCTTTACCTGTCGATGAACCCCTTCTACCGGACGAACACGGCTTCGGAGTACTTCACGAATCTGATTCTGTCGGAGCTTTCGATGCCGGAACCCAACATGACGACGATTGACGGAGCCCTGAGTTCGATCAACAAGTTGCGGGCTCAGGAGGAGTTCGGCGGTTACTTCACGCTGAGCGCCAACGTGGGCAAGAACTGGTATATCGGGCGCTACATGCTGGGCATGAGCCTCGAGGTGAAGAACATTCTCAACGATCAGGATATCCGCACGGGCGGTTACGAGCAGATGCGCATGAGCAAGGTCCGTGCGGCCAATACGGGCGATTATGTCTTCGGACGCTTCCCGTCGAAGTACTTCTACATGCTGGGTACGACCTATTTTCTGAATGTCTATTTACGATTCTAACAACCGAGAAGAGCACACATTATGAAAAGTCTTAAAATAGCAATAGCGGTTCTTGTCGGCGCATTGGCTGCGGGCTGCTACAACGATTTCGACACGCCGGCGCCCCGGAAAATCTATACCGATTCGGATATGGAGACGCTTGGTCTGGAGCAGGTGTCGATCAAGGAGGTCAAGGGATGGTTCGAGTCGGCCTTCGGTTCGATCTCGGGGACGGGAACCAACGACAACTGGGAGACGACCAATACGCTGAAATTTGGCGATCTGGCGCCCGAGGAGACGAAATTCGAGGGGATGAAGGGTTGGCCCGACGCCTCGAACAAGTACATCAAGGGCAAGGTGATCAGCAGCGACCGCCAGGGTAACCTCTACAAGTCGCTGTTCATCGACGACGGTACGGCCGGCATTGAGCTGAAGCTCTATAACGGCCTCTACCTGGACTATTACCTGAATCTGAATACGATGGAGAGCCAGTGGGTCTACGTCCGTCTGGACGGGCTCTTCCTGGGCAACTACCGCATGATGCTCTCGATCGGCGATGCGCCGTCGGATTCGAACAACACCGCGGGCAAGCACAAGTACTATGCGAACTCGAACCTCGACAATCCGAACATTGCCAGGCAGTATGTGCTGCCGGGCGAGCGGACGACGCTCGATGCGTCGAACATCGTGGAGGTCGACGCGTCGAACTACACCACGGCGCTGGGTCCCGATCAGTTCGGCCGTCTGGTCCGTTTCAAGGATGTGACGGTCTGCTATGCCGGAGTTCCGAACCAGGACCACCAGGTTCATCCGGCGCTGAAGAACGGTACCTACGAGAGCCTCTTCCCGACGTGGATCGTCACCGACTCGGGTACGCCGCAGAATGCTCCGTGGTACTATTGGGCCTATAACATCGACAACATCCGTCTCTATACGTCGGTACTGATCACCTACCAGTACGACGCCATCTGCAACAGTACGTCCGAGTCGCCGGTCTATACGTCGGATCCGGGCGTCTATTCGGTGCGTACGAGCGGTTACTCGCAGTTTGCGATGAATCCGATTCCGAAGGACGGCGCCGTGGGTACGGTGCTGGGCATCTACGCCATCTACTCGAAACAGAGCACCTTTACGGGCGGCAGCCGCGATTATGCACAGTACCAGATCTCGGTAAGCCGGCTTGAGGACCTCAATTTCAAGACGGAGGATCTGCTGACGGAGACGGAGGCCGATGCGCTGGCCCGTTGGGCCTATGATAGTGGATATTCCAACTACGATCCGTTCGATCCTCCCGTGAAGTACGACCCGATGGGAGGTATGGAGGGGGGTGAATAACCTCCATCCAAGAGACCGATAAGGAAGGCGGCCCGGGAATCCCCCGGGCCGCCTTTTTGCCGTGCGTCCACCGGCTTTTGCGGTGCGTCCACCGGCTTTTGCGGTGCGTTCGTTGGCCGGGACCCTTCCATCCCGGGAGGACCGGATCGGGTTCCGGCCGGAACCCGATCCATCCGCTGTTCCGGGAGCGGAACCGGAACTGCCCGGGAGAGAGGGGCGGAATCAGCCTGTTTCGGCTACAAATAGAAAGGGTCGGGACCTGTCAGGTCCCGACCCTTAACGTATCGGCGATTGCCGTCGTATGGGGTTATTTTGCCTCTTCGCCGGCGTCAGCAGCCTTTTCGGGACGCATAACCACCTTTACGAGATTGCCCTCGGCGAGGACCTTCCGGGCCATGGCCTGCACATCGGCTGCGGTCAGGGCACGCAGAGCCGGCTCGTAATCCTGAACGAAGTTGAGGCCCGAACCATACTTGGCCTGAATGTACCCGAGCCAACCGCTGTTGATCTCCAGACTGTTCTTCAGGCTCTTGAGCAGGTATTCCCGGGTCTTCTCGATATCCTCGCTCTTGGGTCCGTTTTCGGCGATCTGGCGGATCTCCTGCATGATGATCTCGCAGAGTTCGTCGGCCATCTCCTCGTTGGTGTCGAACGAGATGGTCATGTCGTAGCTTTCGTCGGGAATGTAGTCGGTCGAACCCTTGACACTGACGCCGTAAGTTCCACCCTTCTCCTCGCGGATCGACTCGAGGTAGCGCGAGTTCAGAGCCTGGGTGAGGAACGTCAGCGCGAGCTTCTCCTTGAACTCGTAGGGCATTTTACCCGAGAAATAGTAGTAAACCGAGACTTTGGGCTGCTGCATTTCGATGCGGAAGTCGTCGGTGATCTCCCCCTGGACGGGCTGGGTCTTGTCGTCGATCCAGTTCATGGGCTTCTTGGTCGTGGGGAGCGAACCGATGTACTTCTCGACCAGGGGCTTCAGGGTCTCCGGATCGACGTTTCCGACAAAGGTGAACACGAAGCTGTTGGCGCCGTTGTAGAGTTTCGAGTAGATGGCGGGCAGCCGCTCGAAGTCAAACGTGTCGAGGAGTTCGGGCGTGATGTTCTGTCGGCGCGGATTGTCTCCGTAGACGGCCTTCAGGATATGCGTCTGCAGCTGGAAATCGGGGTCCGACTCCGAGTTGGCGAGACTGGCTCGGAACATCGTCATGAGTTTGTCGTAGTCGGTCCGGTCGAAACGGGGCTGCGTGAAGTGGAGATAGAGCAGCTGGAGCATGGTTTCGAGATCCTTGGGCGAAGCCGAGCCGCTCATCGAACTGTTGTAGTTGCTGACAGAGGGTGCGACGCTGGCGGCCTTGCCCGAGAGTTGTTTGCGGAGTTCGGTTGCGGAGAACTTGCCGACGCCGGACATGAGGTTGATGGCGGGCATGATGCTTCCCATGTAGTAGTCCTCGTTGGAGAGGAGCGAGAGACCGCCCTTTGCCACGGCGCTCATCAGCACCTCGTCGGCCTTGAAGGTGGTGGGCTTGACGACGATCTTCACGCCGTTGGCGAGGGTCCACTCCGTGGTTCCGAAGAGCTTGTCGACGTGTGTTTTCTTCACGCGCGAACCCTTGAGCTGGGTGCCTTCGGGGATGAGCGGCTCCTTGACGACGTTGTCCTCATAGGGATCGATCTCCGAAGCGATCACCTTGTCGCGGATGGCGAGCAGTTCTTCGGCCGAGGGGTTTGCGAGGCCCTCCTTTTCGGGGGCGGTAACCGCAATGACCTGATTGTTTTCGGTGAGGGTTTTGCTGGCGAAGTCGTTGACCATGTCGACGTTGATCGAGCAGATGAGCATGCTGTCGAGCTGCCATTCGGTCTGGGCGTCGGGCATGGGTGTGTTTTTCTGGAAGTTGCTCAGATAGGTCTGGACGAACGAACCGTTGTAGCGGTCGTTTCGGTTGGTGTAGGATCGTTCGACGCTGCGCAGCAGGTTTTTCTGGGTGCGTTCGAATTCGCTCTGGGTGAATCCGTGGCGGCGCAGGCGTTCCATTTCGGTGTAGATCGCCTCGAAACCGCGGTTGATTTTTCCATCCTGCGTAGAGACAACGAAAGCCGTGGCGTTGAGCGTGGGGATGATTCCGACGACGTCACCCGTGGCCATTCCGGCGCTGAGGAACGGGGCATCGGGCTGCATGGCGATCTCCTGCAGACGGCCGTTCTCCATCGAGGAGACGTACGCCTGGATGATGTTGAGTGTCTCACCGGCCACGGTGTTGGCCAGCTGCTGGGGGAATGCGGCGCGTTTGATGAAGATCTGCACCTTGGAACCCTGCATTTCGGGGTCGGTGTAGATGCTGACGATGGGTTCCTCGTTGTCGGGGACGGTGATCACCTCCTTTTGGGAGGCATCGGCTCCCGGAGCCGGGATATCGGCCATGAGTTTGCGGACCTTGGCCTCGACGGCTTCGGCATCGATGTCACCGACGATGATGACGGCCTGATAGTCGGGGCGATACCACTGGTGGTAGAAGTCGACGAGCTCCTGGTGCTTGAAGTTCTTCAGCCCGTCGAGATAGCCGATCAGGTTTCGGTGTTCGTATTTCGAACCGCGGCCGAGCGCCTGGATGAGCTTCATCGAGGATCGCCACGAAGCGCCGTCACGTGTGCGGAGCTCCTCCATGATGACGCCGCGTTCGGAGTCGATCTCCTCGGGCTGCAGGGCGATGAAGTGCGACCAGTCGTGGAGGATCAGCAGGGCGGAGTCGATGATTCCCTCGCGCGAGGTGGGGACATCCTTGATGTTGTATACGGTCTGGTCCCAGCTGGTTGCGGCGTTGAGGTTTGCGCCGAACTTCACGCCGACGGATTCGAGGTATTGGGTGAGTTGCTTTCCGGGGAGGTTTTTCGTACCGTTGAAAGCCATGTGTTCGAGGAAGTGGGCGAGGCCCTGCTGGGCATCGTTTTCCTGGATGGCGCCGACGTTGTGGATGATGTAGAAGTCGGCCTGCCCTTTGGGTTTGTCGTTGTGGCGGATGTAGTAGGTCATCCCGTTTTCGAGTTTCCCCGTGCGTAGTTCGGGGTCGACAGGGATCGGCTGCATCTGCGCGGTGGCTCCA
Organism: Alistipes sp. An54; assembly: GCF_002159375.1. Taxonomy (NCBI): domain Bacteria; kingdom Pseudomonadati; phylum Bacteroidota; class Bacteroidia; order Bacteroidales; family Rikenellaceae; genus Alistipes; species Alistipes sp. An54. Next base: position 267,767 of record NZ_NFIA01000002.1, on the reverse strand, counting down.
TAGACGGTGAACGCCGCCAGGGCCATCAAAATCAATCTCTTCATACGATTTTGAAATTAAAGGAGTTTATTGGTTTTGAGTATTTTCGGGACGATATTCGATGATGTCGCCGGGTTGGCAGTCGAGTTCGCGGCAGATGGCCTCGAGGGTTGAGAATCGGATGGCGCGGGCCTTTCCGTTCTTGAGGATCGAGAGGTTTGCCGGGGTGATGTCGATCCTTTCGGCGAGTTCTCCGAGGGAGATCTTGCGTCGGGCCATCATGACGTCGATATTGATGATAATGGGCATGTCAGCGGGGGAGGTTTGTCAGATGGTGAGTTTTTGTTCCTCGCTGAGGTTCTGACCGATGGCGAAGACTTCGGCCGAGAAGAGGATCAGGATACCCATGATGATCATGGTGTAGGAGAGTTGGAATCCGGTATCGACCGTAAAGCCGCTACCATCGAGGAGTCTGGCAGCATGGAGGTTCATGATCCGGTCGGCCAGGGCATTGACCAGTTCGGAGAGGATGGTCAGCACGCCGATTGCACGCAGGCATCGTACGTTCCGGCGGTCGAGGGTCTTTTCCTGACGGATCGAGCGTCGGAGCGAGTGGATGATGAGCACCATCAGGACGATGATGGCGATAAAGAGCAGGGGGACCAGCAGGGTGAGCAGATAGAGTCCGATGCTGCCGCCGACGGAATGCAGTGCGAGGTGAATGGGCGAAGAGTTTTCGGCGGGTTCGTCGACGAAGAGTTCGAGTTGGGAGATTCGGGCCTTGAGGTTGATCTGCTTGTCGGACGATTGGATGTCGAGTTCGGGTTGCGCGATGATGTGGATGTTTCCGAGGAGATAGATCATGCGGGGGTCACCCGACTGGAGCCGTGCCGCGATCTCTTCGCCCATCTTCATGCCGGTTTCGGCGCCGCGGCCGAAGTCGCCCAGGACGTTGTGGATGATTCCCGCGACGATGACCAGGAAGAAGGCGATGTAGATGAACAGGAGCCTTTTGAGGAGCGATTTTTTGTTCTGCATGACACGTACGGTTGTCTGTTACGGAAACAAAGATAGCGAAAATTTCGAAAAACAAATAATATTTATCGTTTTTCGATAAATTTTTTTGGAATAGCGAAAAAACGGTCTCCCAATGACTCGGGAGACCGTGCGAAGCTTCCGCGGGGTATGGATTATTCGACGTTGTCCTTGAGCTGTTTCCAGAAAGATGCGTTGACGGCCATGTTGATCGAGATGGCCAGCACGTAGAGGATGAACATCACGATGGTGGTGATGATGCTGACGTTGATGGCGTTGCAGAGGGCCTGGAAGAGGGAGAAGACGATTCCGACGACGATACCGATAACCAGCGATACGAAGAACATGATCCATTTGCTGCCATAGGTAGCGTCGTTCGAGGCCTTGATGGCCTGAATGGGGTTCTTGCCCTTTTCGATGAGGAAGTAGTATGCCAGCGACCAGGAGATGGCCAGGACGACGGCCGGAGCGAACATGAAGATGGCGCCGATCAGGATCGGAAAGACCATCAGTCCCATGGTGATGAAGAATTCACCCATGTAACGGCGATATTTTGCGTCGAAGATTCCCAGCGGGTTGATGATTTCACCTTTGGCGAGCTGGGTGGGGAGCAGGGTGATTGCGATCGTGGTTCCGATGTTGAGATAGGGGATCCAGATGGTGATGAGCCAGAGGGCAACGGCAGCGATGATCGAGGGGGCATTTTTCACGCCGATGGTGATTGCATCCTTGAGCGTTTCCGAGAAGTCGAGTTTTTTCGTCTCCATGGTTTTGAATTTTAGGGGTTAAAGAATAGGGTTAATGGAATGTCGGGTTTCGAAACCGGAGCCGGTAGCGGGTAAAAAAAATCCCGGGAGTCACGGGCAAACCACCGATGCCGTTTGACAAATATACGAAAATTTCCTATCTTTGTTGCAACAAATGACGGATATGGCAGAAAAATCGCTTTATCACTATCGGATTGAGCCTCAGGATGTGGATTTCACGCTGCGGGCGACGCTGGCATCGCTCGGGGGTTCGATTCTCAATACGGCGGGTGTGGATGCCTACGGCAAGGGTTTTGGAGTGGATGTGCTCAATGCCGGGAACCATTCGTGGGTTCTTTCGCGCATGGCCATCGAGATTGACCGTCGGCCTGAACAGTATACCGACTATACGATAGCCACGTGGATCAGCGACTACGGTCGGGTGCTGTCGACGCGTAACTTCACGCTGACTGACGCTGCGGGACATGAATTCGGGCGTTCGGTGACGCAATGGGCGATGATCGATCTGACGACACGCTCGGCGGTGGATCTTTCGTGGGTGGGCCGCGAGCACAACGATGCGGTGGTGGCGGTTCCGCCTCCGGCCGAGAAGCCGCGCAAGATCCGCGAGGTGAAGCCCACACGCAGCACCGAACACCGGGTGGTCTACAGCGATATCGACTTCAACCGCCATGTCAATACGATGCGCTATATCGAGATGATGCTCGACATGCTGCCTCTCGAGCGGCTGACGCTGGAGGTTCCTGTCCGGCTGGATATCCACTTCCTGAAGGAGTGCCGTTACGGACAGACGCTGACGGTAGGGTGCGAGGAGCGGGAGCAGTCGGTGCTGTTCGAGATCACGGGCGACGGAGCGACGGCGGCCGTACGGGCTTCGTTGGAGTGGCGCGCGTAACGCCGAGCCGACCTGCCGAGCCGACCTGCCGAGTCGAGGTGCCGAGTCGAGGTGCCGAGTTGAGCTGCCGAGCCGAGGTGCCGAGTCGAGGTGCCGAGCCGATCGGTTGCGCGGTATCGGCTGTACACCGGCAACTGACCGACAAATGACCGGCGTGCTGCGGCGTCCTCTGCGGTACGCCGGGCCGCATGTCAACAATCGCCAGCGGACGGGACGTGATCCGTTCGAAAATTTCGTAAAACCGATTCCATGAAAATCACGATCGTGGGCCCCGCCCACCCGTATCGGGGCGGATTGGCCTCCATTCTGGAGATTCTGGCGCGGACATTCCAGCGCCGGGGGGCCGAGGTCCGCATCCGGACCTTCACGCTGCAATACCCCTCGCTGCTCTTTCCCGGCGAGAGCCAGACGGTAGATACCCCGGCGCCGGCGGATCTGCACATCACACGGTGCGTCAATACGGTCAATCCGCTGAACTGGCTGCGCATCGGGCGTGCGATCGGCCGGGATCGGCCCGATTTTGTGCTGATGAAGTACTGGACGCCCTTCATGGCGCCCTGCTTCGGTACGATCGCGCGTCTGGCACGGCGCAACGGCCATACGAAGGTCCTTTGCCAGATCGACAATGTCGAGCCGCACGAACATCACCTGATCGACCGTCCCTTCAACCGTTATTTCCTGTCATCGGTCGACGGCTTCATCTACATGTCCGAACAGGTTCACGGCGAACTCGGTGCCTATACGTCGGTTCCGGCGCTCTTTTCGCCTCATCCGCTGTTCGAGAATTTCGGTGAGCGGGTCGAACGTTCGGAGGCCTGCGTGCGGCTGGGGTTGAATCCCGACCTGCGTTATGTGCTTTTTTTCGGGCTGGTCCGCGACTACAAGGGGCTTGATATCCTGCTCGACGCGTGGTCGCTTCTGCGGTGTCAGGGCAAGACTGCCGGCCGGCGGCTGATCGTGGCCGGAGAGTTCTACACCTCGAAGGAGCCCTACCTGCGGCAGATAGCCGACAGCGGGCTGCAGGACGAAGTGCTGCTTCACGACCATTTCGTTCCGGACGAGGAGGTGAAATACTACTTTTCGGCGGTTGATTTCGTCGTGCAGCCCTACAAGACGGCCACGCAGAGCGGTGTGACGCAGATTGCCTATCAGTTCTGTGTGCCGATGGTGGTGACCGACGTCGGGGGGCTGGCTGAGATTGTTCCCGACGGTCGGGTAGGCTACGTCTGCGAGCCGACTGCGGAAGGGGTCGCGGCTGCCATTGAACGGATGTATGAAGGGGATCATCTCACCCGTTTTCGGGAAAACTGCGTCGAGGTACGTCGGCGTTTTTCCTGGGAGGAGATGTGCAACCGCATCACGGAGCTCTACGAACTGGTTGCCGGGAAGTGATTTCCTGAAGGGGAGGGGGTGAGCTTGCCCTCATCGCGGTTCCCGTCTGTTCCTGCCGAGTCTCTGCCTGCCTCCGTTGCAGTCCCAGTTTGTCCTCGTCCGAGGTCCCTCCTGCCTCCTGCCTCCTGCCTCTGCCTCCGCCGAGTCCCCTGCCTGCCTCTGCCTCCGCCGAGTCCCCTGCCTGCCTCTGCCTCCGCCGAGTCCCCTCCTGCCTCTGTCCCCGCTCGAGTCCCAGCCTGCTCCGCTGCAGTCCCCGCCTGTCCCCGCCTGTCCTCGTCCGAGGCCCCGCTTGCCCTCACCGCAGTCCCCGCCTGTCCTCGTCCGAGGCCCCGCTTGCCCTCGCCGCAGTTCCCGCCGCAGTCCCGACTCGCCCATGTCGCAGCTCAACCCCGGTCTTTCATAGATTCAGTCTGATTCCGGCTCGGTCCCACCCCGACACTTGCCTTGGTCCGGTCCCGACACTTGCCTTGGCCGACCCCGGCTTTTGCTATGGTCCCAATCCGCCCCGTCGCGGTTCCAACCGAATCCTTGCCGTCCTTTCCTTACGTCGTTGCCGCTCAAGCCGCTGCTGTCGGCCGACCTCATCCCTCCCCACCCACGAAAATCCCCTGCCCGGGATAAACCGCAGGCAGGGGGCTTCTCCATGTATCGTTCGGAGTTCGGGCTATTTCTTGATGTTGGGCAGTTCGAGGCCGTAACCCTTCTTTCGGTCTTCGATCTTGAGGTAGAAGCTGAAGATGAAGGCCAGCACGCCGAATGTCGAGAAGATCATCATCGGGACGGTGTATCCGCCCGTGGCATCGAGGACCTTGCCGATGAGCAGCGGCACGAGGCAGAGACCGACGTTCTGGATCCAGAAGATCAGACAGTAGGCCGAGCCGAGGATCTTCGCATCGATGATCTTCGGTACCGAAGGCCAGAGAGCGGCCGGCACCAGGGAGAACGAGACGCCGAGGACGACAACGAGCAGCAGGGCGAACCATTTCGAGGGGAATGCCGGGAGCAGGAAGGCGAAGCTCAGATGGCAGGCGATCATGATCACGGCTCCGACCATAAGCATCGTGGCCCCCTTGCCGCGGAAGTCGAGCATGGCGCCGAGGAACGGCGTGAGGATCATGGCCAGAATCGGGAAGCAACTGAAGAGACGAGCGGCGGATTCGGCGTCGATCTGAAGCGTCACCTCGAGGAAGTTGGGGGCGTAGCGCTGGAAGGGGAAGATGGCCGAGTAGTAGAGCACGCAGAGCAGTGCGACGAGCCAGAACATCTTGCTGCGGAAGATCAGGCCGAGGTCCTTGACATGGAACTCTTCGTCGGAGGATTTCTGCTCCTTCATCTCACCGGCCGCGATGAGCTGTCGGTCCAGTTTGCGGTCCATGTAGACGAAAACCGTGTAGCACAGCAGTCCGATGATGAGCAGCACGGTGCAGAAGGCGACCGGAGCGACGACCGAGTGGTCGAATCGGTTCGAGATCATCGGGGCGAGCCACATGACAGCGAAGACACCCAACCGTGCGATAGCCATTTCGAGGCCCATAGCCAGAGCCATCTCCTTTCCGTCGAACCACTTGGCGATGGCCTTGGAGACGGTCGTACCGGCCATTTCGCAGCCGCAGCCGAAGATCATGAATCCGAGCGAAGCCATCTTGGCGCTGCCGGGGAAGGAGACCCACCAGCTGTTGAGCCACTCGTTGAAGGCCGTGGTCTGGAACCAGTCGGAGATACCGACGAACTTGATTGAGGCGCCGATGACCATCAGCGATGCGGAGAGCAGACCGGTGAAGCGGATTCCCATCTTGTCGAGGATGATGCCGGCGAAGATCAGGAAGAAGAAGAATACGTTGAGGAAGTATTCCGAGGCGGCATAGGTTCCGAAAGTACCGCTGTCCCAGCCGCGGGAGGACTCGATCAGAGATTTGAGCGGGGACATCACGTCCACGAACATGTAGCCGAAGAACATCATCAGAGCGATGAGGACCAGGGCTGTCCACCGCGCCGCGGGCGAATCGTTGAGTTTGCGTTGGATAGTTGCTGTCATGTTTTATTGGGTTTGGATTAGTCGTCGAGTTGAGCGTAACGCTTGAGGATGTTGTAAGCCTCGGTGATTCCGAGTTCGCCGGCCTTCGAGAGGTCGAGACAGCCTTTTCGGGTATCCTTCATGAAGATCTGGATGACGCCGCGGTTGTAGTAAGCCTCGGCGAACGCGGGGTTCAGTTCGATGGCTTTCGAGTAGTCCTCGTAGGCTTCGGGCAGGCTTCCGGAGAGGGCCCGGAGGTTTGCGCGGTTGTAGTAAGCCTCGGCGAACGCGGGGAAGAGCTTGATGGCCTTGTTCAGGTCGGCCACGGCCTCGTCGTAGCTGTACGTTCGTTTCGAGTTGTTGTTCAGCCGGTTGGCCGGATCCGAGTCGATTGATATCCGCTGATAGGAGTTGTCGATCGAGGAGATGAAGTCGATCATTTCGGCGCGGGTCGTCGAACGGTTCAGATAGAGGAACGGGTTCGAGGGGTTCTGCTCGATGGCCGTCGAGAAGGTGTTGACCGAGTTGGTGTACTGTTTGATGAGCGACTGCGAGACGCCGCGTTGGAAGAGCAGCGCCCAGTTGGTTTCGCCGCTCTTGAGCCTTTGGACATACTCCTTGTCGAGCATCACGAGCGTATCGGGAGCGATGTTGCTTTCGCGGCACGAGAGGGTGAGGTATTCGTTGCCGATACGGCGTTTGAAGTCCTCGATGCGCTGCAGGCAATAGGGTTCGGGCATCGAGTCGGGGCGCATGAGCGTGAACTTGAAGAGCGGCAGCAGACGCATCTCCTCGTGTCCGCCGTTGTGTCCGGTGATGCTTTCGAAACCGGTCCCGGCCAGTTTGCTGTCGAACGACAGCAGACGGTCGAAACGCTGTGTGGTATCGGCGAAGATCGAGTAGGTGCTGTCGCTCAGCCTCGAACGGTATTCGGCGATTTTGCGCTGGGCGGTTTCGCGGTCGCTGCGGGCGCCCTTGGGGTCACGCAGCAGTTCGCGCAGCTGTCCGCGGTAGATGTATGCGTTCGCGAAGTCGGGATAGAGTTTGATGGCCTGGGTGTAGTCCTTGACGGCCTCTTCGATTTCGCCCAGCTGGGCATGTACGCCGGCGCGGTTGTAGTAGACCAGCACGTTATTGGGCGAATAGAGGGCCACGCGGTCGTAATCCTCCAGCGCGCGGTTGTAGTCGCCGATCTGGGTGCGGAGCATGGCGCGGTTGAAGTAGGTGAGCGAGTTGGTCGAGTCGAGCTGGATGACGCGGTCGAAATCGGCCAGCGCCTGCATCGGGCGGTTGGTGGCGTTGTAGACCAGTGCGCGGTTGAAGAACGAGAGCAGGTAGGTTGAATCGCACGAGATGGCCTTGTTGAAGTCGGCCTCGGCCTCCTTGTAATGTTTCTGTTCGAGATAGAGGCCTCCGCGGCGGTTGTACCCGTTGGGATCTTCGCGATTGGTGCGGATGGCGGTGTTGAAGTTCTCGTAGGCCTTCACCGTGTCCTTGAGGTGGAGATAGCTCAGTCCGCGGCAGATGTAGGCATCGGCGACCTTGTTTTCCTGGCGGATGAACTTGTCGAAGTCGGAGATAGCCTCCTTGAACTGTTGGTTAAGCAGACGGGTGACCCCGCGGCTGTAGTAGGGGCCGGGCAGATCGGGGCGCAGTTCGATGGCTTCACGGAAGTCCTGCAGGGCGTCGTCGTAGTTTCCGAGGCGCGAGCGGGTGATGGCGCGATAGGTATATGCCTGGGTGTAGACGGGATTGAGGCGGATGGCCGTCGAGAAGTCCTCCTCGGCGCCGAGCAGGTCGTCGAGGTTGTATTTGGCGATACCGCGCAGGAAGTATCCCTCGAAGGCGTCCTCGTCGAATCGCAGCAGGATGTTCAGCGTGCGGATGGCCTCCTGGTAGTTGTTGTTCATCATGCAGGTGCGGCCCATCCAGAAGAAGTACTCCCGGTTGTATTGGGCGTGAGCCGCGTGAGACCCCAGCAGGGCGATACCGGCCAGCAGGGCGATGATGAATTTCCGCATTTTTCGAGTTTTTGTTGTAACGTCCTTTTGAGGGACTTTATTGTTTTGTTACGGTTCGGGCCTCTTGTGGGTGCCGGGATCCGTTGGTTTTGGGGCCTTGCCCCGGGACTTCTTGCGTGACTGCGGTCCGGAGCCCCTTCCCAAGCCTTCACGCGCGATTGTGGCCCGGGTCTCACGCGACCCTTCCCGTCCCCTTACCTTCCCGCCGGCCTTTACGCGCGAGTGCGGGACGGGCCCCGGGAGTGTTGCCCCGGGCCGGGCGGTCGGCTATTCGGTTTCGTATCCGAAGCGGCGGAGCTGCCGATCGTTGTTCCGCCAGTCGTCGCTGACCTTGACGAAGAGCTGCAGGAAGACCTTCTTGCCGAGGAACTGCTCCATGTCTTCGCGTGCGGCCTGCCCGACGCGTTTGAGTTTTTCGCCCTTGTGTCCGATGATGATCCCCTTCTGCGATTCGCGCGAGACGAAGATCGTGGCCGAGATGCGGTCGATCGTGGGTTCCTCCTTGTAGCTTTCGATTTCGATTTCGCAGCAGTAGGGGATCTCCTTGTCGTAGAAGCGGAGGATCTTTTCGCGAATGATCTCCGAGGCGAAGAATCGCAGGGTTTTGTCCGTGAGTGTATCCTTGGGGTAGAAGGCGGGGCCTTCGGGCAGCAGTTCGAGGATGGTCTTGAAGAGCCCCTCGAGGTTGAACTGCTCCTTGGCCGAGACGGGGACGATCCGGGCTTCGGGGAGGATCTGGTGCCACTTTTCGACCAGGGTGTCGAGAGCCGCGGGGTTCGAGAGGTCGATCTTGTTGATAACGACGATGGCGGGAATCCCGCTGTGGCGGATGTTCTCGAGGATCTGGGCCGAGCGGTCGCTCTGTTCGACGGTGTCGGTGACGTAGAGGATGACGTCGGCATCCGTCAGGGCGCCGTTGACGAATTTCATCATCGACTCCTGGAGTTTGTAGGCGGGTTTGAGGATCCCCGGGGTATCGGAGTAGACGATCTGGAAGTCGTCGCCCGATACGATACCCATGATTCGGTGACGGGTAGTCTGGGCCTTGGAGGTGATGATCGAGAGCCGTTCGCCGACCAGGGCGTTCATGAGCGTTGATTTTCCGACGTTGGGATTTCCGATGATATTGACGAAGCCCGATTTATGCATGTTGCGGGATAAATTTCTATTTAATGGTCCAAAGGTACGATTTTTTTAGTATTTTTGTGCAGGACAAACATAAAACACTTGCCTATGAAACAATAAAGGATTGAAATTCAGTTTTACGAAACTTATTATGTGCCGTCCCCGCACGAAAAGCGCCGGCACGAACATATAAAAAGCGTTAGCTTTACACTTGTCTTTCGAAATCTGGAAAATTTCAAGCACAACAAGCGTAAGGTGTAAACGCTCACGTACTGCGTGGGCTTTACTCTGTTTGTTGTGCACGGTTATTCCAGAACCTCGAAAGGCAAGCAAAAGTTCTGTCCCACGTTTTTTATATGCACATATTTGAAGGGCAGAATTATAATAATGAATGAATGTTATGATTGCAGTTTGGCAATGGCAGTGCTCAAAATGCGGCACTCAGGCGATTAGTCCTATGACACCTCTTTATGGAAAGTGCCCTTGTGGAGGAACGCACTCTTGGAGAAAAGTAAGCAAACTTTTTTAATGTAATTTGTTATATTAAAGCCTCTGTCTTTTGTAAGAGACAGAGGCTTTCTATTTTTGTCCGACAGATTATTACCGCCGCCGCATCATGCCGGGCATTTTGGGCATCTTCATGCCGCCGCCGGCTACGGCTTTCATCATCTTGCGCGTGTCGTCGAACTGCTTCATCAGGCGGTTGACGTCGGCCACGGTCGTTCCCGAGCCCTTTGCGATGCGTTCGCGGCGCCGGGCGTTGATGATCTCGGGGTGTTCGCGCTCGGCGGGGGTCATCGAGGAGATGATCGCCTCGGTCTGCTTGAAGACGTCGTCCGGAATGTCGACATTCTTGAGCAGCTTGCCCATGCCCGGAAGCATCGAGGCCAGATCCTTCAGGTTGCCCATCTTCTTGATCTGCTGGATCTGTGCGATGAAGTCGTTGAAGTTGAACTGATCCTTGACGAGTTTCTTTTTGAGTTTGCGGGCCTCCTCCTCGTCGAACTGCTCCTGGGCGCGCTCGACGAGCGAGACGACATCACCCATGCCGAGGATTCGATCGGCCATGCGCTCCGGGTGGAAGACCTGCAGGGCATCCATTTTCTCGCCGCTGGAGATGAATTTCAGGGGCTTGTTGACCACCGAACGGATCGAGATGGCGGCACCGCCGCGCGTATCACCGTCGAGCTTGGTCAGTACGACGCCGTCGAAATCCAACCGGTCGTTGAACTCCTTGGCCGTGTTTACGGCGTCCTGACCGGTCATGGCATCGACGACGAACAACGTCTCGGAGGGTTTTATGGCGGCCTTGATGGCCGTGATCTCCTGCATCATGGCTTCGTCGACGGCCAGACGGCCGGCCGTATCGACGATCACGACGTTGCAGTTCTTCTGCCGGGCATACTGAATGGCGTGCCGGGCGATCTCCACGGGGTTTTTGTTTCCCTCTTCGGTGTAGACCTCGACGCCGATCTGCTCACCGAGGACCTTCAGCTGGTCGATGGCCGCGGGACGGTAGACGTCGCCGGCCACCAGCAGCACCTGACGTCCCTTCTTGCTTTTGAGCATGGCGGCGAGCTTTCCGGAGAAGGTCGTCTTACCGGAACCCTGCAGACCGGCGATCAGCACGACGGCGGGCGTACCCTCCAGCCGGATATCCGTAGCCGTACCACCCATCAGGGCGGCGAGTTCGTCGCGGACGATCTTCGTGAGCATCTGCCCGGGCTTGACGGCCGTGAGGACGTTCTGTCCCAGAGCCTTCTGCTTGACCTCGTCGGTGAACGACTTGGCGACCTTGTAGTTGACGTCGGCGTCGATCAGGGCGCGACGGATCTCCTTGAGGGTTTCGGCGACGTTGATTTCCGTGATGCGGCCTTCGCCCTTGAGGATTTTGAACGACCGTTCGAGTTTATCGGTAAGGTTTTCGAACATATTTCTTAAAAAGGATTTCGAGCGTTTTGGTTTCCAAAGCGCAAAGTTAATAAGAAATTCAGAAAGCGCAATCCGGGGCCGGGAAAATTGTCCCGTGAGCGCGATCGGTCGGCCGCGAAAAAACGGGGAGCGACGTGCATGCATGTCGCTCCCCGTCTCGGGATGGCCTGTGCGGGGTGCGCCGCGGGGCGCATCTGCCGCAGGGGTGTTCGGTTCGGTCTATTTTTCGCTCTCTTCGGCCTCGATTTCGTCCTTGTAGGCATCGAGGATCTCCTGCGGCACGCCCGGGCAACGCTTGTAGACGGAGACATTCCGGGCGTCGTCGGTGGCGATCCAGGTCATGCGGTCGGAGAAGAGGTCGCGGATGATGTAGCGATGGTTCCAGTCTCCGTTCTCGTAGTCGTACATGCCGCGGATGACCGAGCCGAGGGATTCGTCGGTCGAGAGGTTGTAGACACCGGTGATCCGGCGGGGACCGAAGCTGTCGAGATTCTGGTAGATGGTGAACTCGTTTCCGTCGCGGTAGGAGAGCTCGATGTAGACGTAGCTGCCGTCGGCCAGGGCTTCGCCGTTGTTCCAGGAGTCGAGTTTCCACGTACCGGAGAGGTTGTAGAGCGAGACTTCGAGTCCGGGGTCGTCGTAGCTTTTGTCGTCATCGCAGGCGGTCAGGCCGAATGCGAAGAGCATCAGGAGCGAGATTTTGAGCAGATTTTTCATATTTCGTTAGTTGTTGTTCACAGATTTGGATTCGTTGGTGGCAGGGTCGAAGTAGACCGTCACGGCGCTTTGCGAGGGCGGGAGCCCCACACCGCGCAGGAAGAGCGGCACCCGCTGGGGGGCACGGCCGGCCGTCGGATCGAACTGCACGATCAGCTCGCCGATCTCTCCCGGCCGGAGCACCTCGGGCTTGAATCCGGCCCGGATGCAGGGGGGCAGGATCCGCGTATCGACGCCGATGCGCAGGGTGTCGTTTCCGCCGTTGAGGCACTCGATTCGTTCGACGGCCTTCAGCTGCGGGTCGAGGTGGATCGCCTCCTGCTTGAGGAGCAGATTCCCGCGGGCATGGGGGTAGGCGTAGGTCGGACGGGCCGAGGGGATCACCTCGCCGGAGAGTTCGAGGATGGCCGTCGGCGCATTCGCGGCGAGTTGCGTGAAGAGGAAGATCTTCCGCGTGAAGCTGCCGGGATGGCCTTTGGGGTGGTAGGTGACGGTAACCGTCGCCTTCTCTCCGGGTTTGACCGGCTGGCGGTCCCACGACGGGGCGGCGCAGCCGCACGTGGTCGTGATGCGGGTGATGACCAGGGGTTTGTCGCCGACGTTCTGCCACTCGAAGCGGTAGTTTTTCGGGCCGTCGTCTTCGCCGATCGGACCGGTTTCGATCCGTTTGGCGACGAACCGCATTGCCTGAGCGCCGTTGGCCAGTGCGGGGTTGGCCATGCTGTCGAGCCGCTGACGGGGAACGATGTGAAACTGTCCCCGGACGGGGGAGGCGGCGCCGAGTGCCGCCGCCATCCCCATCGGGACCAGAATCTTCGTTATGAGCGATCTTCCGGGCATAAGCCTTCCTTCTCCGAATTAGAGCCAGCCGTTACCGTTGGCCGTCTTGCGGACGGTGATGTTGAATTTCTGTACCGTGCCGTTGGCTTCGATCGAGGCGGTCGTTACCCCCTCCTTCAGGCCGGTGAAGACGGCTTTGCCCTCCTTGATTTCGCCCGTTGCGACCGAGGTATTGTCGATCTTGAGCGTGTAGGAGAGGCTTTCTCCGTTGACGAAGTAGCGGGCGGGATCCTCCTTGACGGCATTCTCCGCCCCGATTCCGAGGTAGATGTTCGGGAAGGTGACGGCCGTACCGGCCTCTTCGCCCTCGATGGCGGCCAGGAGCTTGTCGGCATTGACCAGACCGCCGGTCTTGCCGACATACTGCGACAACTGGATGATCTTGGGATAGTTCTTGCCCATATCGCTCACATAGTGGTAATACTTCTTGTTCCCGGTCTGGTAGTCGTCGATCGGGGTAACGCTTTCGACGAGCAGTTTGCGGAACTCGGCGGCGGTGAAGTGCTTGCGCAGCTTGACGGCGTAGGAGAGGCCCAGGGCGGCGACACCCGATACGTGGGGGCAGGCCATCGAGGTACCCTCCATGTAGCCGTATTCGGTTTGGTCGCTGACCTGCGGCGGCAGCGTCGAGAGGACGCATCCGACGGCGCCGCGTGCTGCCGTGTAGGCGGGATTCTGGTTGTCATCGGCCACATTGACATAGTCGAAGTAGTAGTCCTGATCGCCGCCGGGAGCGGAGATGTTCGAACCGGGGCCGTAGTTCGAGAAGGTCGAGATGGTGTAGTCGGCGGCGATGGCATTCACCGAGACACAATAGTCCGCGGCGCCGGGGAATCCGGCCGAGGGGGCATACTCGTTACCCGACGCAAAGACGGGAATACCGCCTTCGATGGGTCCGTTGGGCGAACCGGCGTTGTGGACGAAGTAGTCGAGCGAAGCCTTCTCCAGCGGGCAGTTGGTCTCCCACTCCTCCTGGGTGGCGAATCCCGGGGTGTTTTCATAGCCGTTGGCCGTACCGGAGGTGTAGCCCCAGCTGCACTGCAGGATGACGGCCCCGTTATCGGCCGCGTACTTGATGGCGCGGGCCAGGCTGACCGTATTGCTCGAGACGTCTCCGGAGAAGATCTGGCAGGACATGATCTTCACGCCGGGATTCTCCTCCGTGCCGCCGGCGATCGAGGTGATGCCGATTCCGTTGTTGTTTCGGGCGGCGATCACACCGGCCACGTGGGTTCCGTGGCCCGTATCGGCCGACTTGTCGCAGGAGATGATTCCCGTATTGTTGATGAAGTCGTATCCGTAGTAGTCGCCGACATATCCGTTGCCGTCGTTGTCCTTGTGTGAGCCGTAGGTTTCTCCCTCGTTCTCCCACATGTTGTACTGCAGGTCGGGGTGGCGGAAGTAGATGCCCTCGTCGAGCACGGCCACGATGATCGACGGATCACCCGTCGTACGCTCCCAGGCCTTTTCGCAGTGGACGTCGGCACCGATCTGGAACTTGGCTTTGGCTACCTCGGCATCCTCCTCGGCATCGATGGTGAAGTGGTCCTGATAGCCGCGGTTGATCATGTGCCACTCCCATTTGAGGAGCTGGTCGTTGTAAACGTATCCGTTCTCACCCTCGGCACGGGTTGCGGGGGCATTGAGCAGCTCCTTGGGGAAGGGGATAGGCTTCCGGTCGGTGCGATAGGCCCGTTTGATGGTGCGGTTGGGCGTGGCGGTCTGGACCTCGCCGAGCGTCGAGAGGCGGTCGACGACCTCCTCGACGCTGTACTTGTCGCTGAAGCGGACGACATACCACAGATGGAGACCGGCCTGACGGGTCTGTTCTTCGTGGAGGGCGTCGACCGGGAATACGCGTTCGAGCTGGCACTCGCCGAGCATGTCGAGCACCTCGTCCACGGAGTAGATACCGCTTCGGGTTGCAGCGGCGTCGCTGCGGGTCTGAGCCAGGCCGCGTTCATCGAGCAGATCGCTGACCGCGGGGTCGAACTTCACGATGACCTCACCGCTCATCTCCGTGGGCTCCGACTGAGTGTTGGAGGCGGAGGGTTCGACGAGATCTTCGGTCGAGCAGGCATGGAAGGCGAACAGCGCCACGACGCTGAGGGCCGATACAAGATATTTGTTCATTTTCATATTGTCTGTCAGATCATGGTGTTAACGGCTGCCGGTCTGGGATCCGGAGTCGGTTCCCGTCTCCTGGTCGCTGGAACTGCCGGCCATCTCCTTCTTGGTGTACTTTTCGTAGTAATAGTTCAGGTTTACGGGCGTATTGGAGAAACCTGCCAGGTTACCCTTTTCGTCCTTGCCTTCCTGAGTGAAAAGCAGGGTGTAGGGGTCCCACCAGTCGAGAGCCGGGTGGTAGAGGATCCATTCGGGCAGCTCTCCGGTCAGACGGTTGAGGTTCAGGGCGAACATCTTCAACTGGGGCATGACGCGTTTGACATGTATGGCCGGGATGGTGTCGGGCCGGATGAAATCTTCATCGTCGTAATAACCGATCGTGGCGTCATCCTTGAAATCGGGGATTGAACCCTGGAGGTAGTTTACCGAGAGGTTCAGCGTGTCGAGACCCGCGATTCCCTTTGCCGCGTCGGGCTCCCACTTGAGCAGCCACGTGGGGAATTCGCCGAAGGTCTCCTGGGCCGAATCGTACTTGGTATGCTGATAGAGACCGCCGAAGTTGGTCGAGATGCTGTTGCTCAGGTCATAGATGAGCAGTCGCTGGTTGTTGGCCATTCGCAGTGCATGGAGCTTCGGGAAGTTCTCCGGGTTGATGACGGCAGGCACCTGTTCGAAATTGTTGCTGCTCAGATCGAGGTACTCGAGGTTCTTCAGTTTGGTGAAGTTTTCGTCGAGTTCGGTCAGACCGTATGCACCGATCGTCAGCCGTTTGAGCTGCGTGAGTTCACAGATGTAGGGACCCGTGCCGAGGTTGAGCTGGAAGGTATTCACGTTGCTGTAGAACCTGAGTTCTTCGGCAGCGGTCAGATACTGCACCTCGTAGGGGATGCCCTCCTTGGTGGAGAACGAGGTGAACTCGGCCGACTTGACACGGCCCTTCAGCGAATCGACGTATCCGGTCATGCCCTCTTCCCAGAGAACTACGCCGTCCCAGTTGTCCATTCTTTCGCCGGAGCTTTCCCAATCGGAGGCCCAGACTTCGAGCGACCGGGCAATGCCGAGCAGGGCTATGGAGTCACCGCCGCGTCCTGTGACGATGCGTTCAGCGGCATCTTGGTTGATGGTCAGTTCGTCGTTCCGGTCGAGTTTGACATCCGTTTCGGCAGGCGTGAACGAGAGGCGGGCATTGCGCTGCATCGGGGTGGAGTTGATCCCCCAGGTGATGCGCAGGGAGACTTCGCGGGGGCGACGGCCGTGGTCGAGGTTGACGTTGAACTGACCGACATCGATCCAACTGGGTTCGGCTCCGGTCTCTTCGTCGACGACCTTGACATTGAAGGCGACATTGGTTTTCACCTTCACGTCGAAGTAGCGTTTGTCGAGCGTTGCATAGTTTTCGATGTTTACCGATGGCTCATCAAGGGTGATGGCATAGTCGAAACCCTTCTGCGATACGTCGACACGCTTGTATTCGGTGTTGTTGTCGGTATTGATAAAGAGGACATAACCGTCGCGAGGCGAGGTGGTGATGGCGGAGTCGATAATCAGGCTGCACTCTTTCGAACCGCTGCCGTTTGCGGGCAATACGGTGATCCAGGGTGCGGAGGAGGTAGCGACCCAGTTTTCGCCGGCCGATACGTTGACTTTACGGGTGCCGCCGACGGCTTCGATGTCGATCGAATTGTTGTCGACCCCGAACTCGATCGTCTTGTCGGCCTCGGAGCAGGAGGCCATGAAGGCGACGGCAAGCAGCGCGAGTAAGATATGATTGCGTACTTTCATGGTTATTCGAGCATTTCAGGACAGTTGATGATATTCTGCGTTTTGTCGTAGGTCAGGGTATACGCTCCGGCTTGCCAGTAGTAGCAGATGTCCGTAGCGTCGAACGTGATGTTGGGGTTGTCGCTGATATCGAGGTTGTAGATCAGATAGGAGATCGTGTCGTCGACTTTGCGCAGGTCGTTCGACCCCAGATAGAGACCGCGCAGACCGGTGTGCTTGTAGATGCCCGTGGGCCACTCCTTCAGACAGCGGTTGCCGTTGTCGTCGCGCTGGCCGCGGACGGCATAGACCGTCAGCGTGAGGGCGTCGGTCGGTTCCCAGGGGAACTTCGAGAAGGCGTTGTAGGAGAGGTCCACACCGTAGAGGTAAGGCATGTTTCCGGCATGGAAATCATCCGGAAGCTCCTTGATCCGGTTGTAGGTCAGGTCGATGGAGATCAGGTTAGCCTGGTTTTCGGGTTTGGGGGAGGTGAAGCAGTCCTTCTCGAAACCCTCCAGACCGTTTCCGGCCAGCAGGATGTAGCTGATCCGCGACTGGCTCTTGGCCATGCAGGCGGGATAGGTCTTGATCCGGTTGCCCGAGAGGGTGAAGGTCGTGACGTTGATACCCTGATAGCCGTTGTCCTGGTTTTCGAAACCGTCGATCTCGTTGTAGCCCAGCGAAACGCTCGACACGTAGTAGGGGGTGTCGCTGGTGAAGATGTCGGGGACCTTCTTAAGCTTGTTGTACGAAGCGGAGAAGGTCTCCAGGTTGTCGGTGTTGCAGAAGATGCGGCGGCCGTTGACCGTTTCGGTTCCGAAACCGGTGATTTCATTGTTCTCGAAGTAGAGCTCCGAGGGCATGAAGTTGTTGCCTAACGCGGGAATCACGCCCTTGATCTTGTTGTTGGCCAGATCGAGCAGGCTGAGGCGCTCCATCTGCTTGACATCCTCGGGGAACTTCTCGAGGTTGTTGTCGCGGGCATAGAACATCTGGATCAGATCCTGCGACTTGCCATTGGCCAGGTATCCGATCGACTGGGAGATCTCGTCGGCCGTCCAACCGGGATGCTGGGCGGTACCCTGGTTGCAGGAGATGTTGACCTGTACCAGGGCGGGCATGTCGCCGACCTCTTTGGGCAGGCCGTGGAGGTTGGGGCAGTTGTAGATCTCGAGCAGCGTGCACGACGCGAGTTTGGCGATCGTCGTGGGGATATTCGAGATGGGGCTGTTGGCGATGTAGAGATACTCGAGCTTGGTCAGGTTGCCGATTTCGTCGGGCAGGCTCTTGAGGTTGTTGCAGAAACGTCCGGCGATGACATCCTTGGGTTGGATTTCTATCTGGCGGCCGCTCTTGCGGTCAAAGATCTGGTTCTCGGTGTAGCCCTGCTCATAGAGATAGATGGCCGGGCTGGTGAGGTTGTGCTCTTTGAGGGCCAGGGCGCAGGGATAGGACATCTGGGGCTGGATGTGCGTGGCTGCCAGATACTGCTTGTTGTAGGCGAGCCGGTTTCGATTGCGGTCTTCGAGCGACTTCGACTGGTCGAGCATCGGGTCGTAGGTGCCGGTGTTGGTATCGCTGTGCGAACCGAGGTAGAGTTCGACGAGCTCGGTGAGCTGACCGATAGCGGCGGGCATGTCGCCGCTGATTCCGAACTCGCTGAGCACGAGCTTGGCCACACGGCCGTTCGAGTGGACCTCGACACCGGGCTGATCGATCCACAGGTCGGGCGACTTGTTGAAGTCCCAGTTGCAGCCCTTGTTGTAGTCCTCACCGCCGTAGTACCAGTTCGGGCCGTCGAGGGCCTCCCAGATGGCCTTCAGGGCGTATCCGTCCTGAATGTACTCATCGGCCTCCTGCATGGTGACGGGGGCTTTGGCATCGATCGTCTCGTTGTCCGAGACCGTAAAGTTGTACTTCTCGGGGATTCCGCCGGAGATGGTTTCGAGCAGGAGTTTGTTGGTGTCGTAGGTGACCAGGCCGGTGATTTCGTAGTTTCCTGCGGGGAGGAAAAGGAGCGAGTCACAGGTGATCGACGAGGTCTGGTATCCGAATTTGTCGCTTTCGGCATTCTCTTCGTCGAAGTGAACGTCGAAGTTCGCCTTCAGGTTTGTGAAGGTGATTTCCTCTTCGTCGGAGTCGATCTTGTGGACGGAGACGTCGAAGTAGGCGATTTCGTCGAAGGTATATTCGCGGTTGCGGGATGAGCTTCGTGTAGCGTTCCATTTCCCGGTGAGTTCCGAGATATCCTTTACGAGGTTGAAACGGACCTTTCCGCGGGGGGCGACGTTTGCCGTAAGGTCATGGATGGTCAGGCCGCCGGCGACGACCGAAAGCCGGTTGTCGGAGACCGTACCGCTGTAGATCGGGGTATCGGTGATATCGTAGAGGATGAACGAGATGATCTGATAGTCACCGGCCATGAGTTCGAGTTTGTCGCTGCGCAGGCCGAACTCGGCAGCTTCGCTGCTGGTGGCCGAGAGGGTAAGGGTCTGCGAGATGGTCGTCGATCCGGACAGGAGTCTGATCCGGAGCTTGCAGGCCTGGGAGAGGTAGTCGAGCTGATCGACCATGTGGTCGGTCTGGTCGGCACGCGAGAGGCGCTGGGCATCCTGTGTTTGCGGATAGGAGGCCTCCTTGTAGAGCTTGAACTGGACATAGCCGTATTCGAGCTCGCGGTTGTCGATACCGTCGTCGTCGGAGCAGGCTGCGGAGCAGAGCGCGGCGCAGGAGACGACGAAGGCGAATAAGGATTTGATATTGAAAAGTTTCATGGAAAACTTGTGTCTTGTAAACTCTTTAATCATCGTATTTTGAAAACAGGGACCCCGGCCCATTCAACGGGGCCCCTGTTTTTGCAGTGTCAGAAAGCGTCAGTTGCCGAAGACTCGCCGCCTGTGCCTTCACCTTGTGCAGGTTCAGAACCGTAGTCATGGACGACGATAATAACACCGAGCGTACCTTTTACCCAACCTTCGGGAGCGAGTTCCTGGAACACGATGGTTGCCGTATCTCCTTTCTGGGCCGTATCCGTACCACTCATTCCCTCCGTGCTGATGAAAAGCTCGGTCTTCCCATTGACAGCCTCCATCGGTTCGCATGCCAACCATGTGGTTCCTTCGGGATCTATCTTGATCTGATTGTAAGTGGCCTCTGCGAAGAGAATGCCGATACCGCGATCGGGGTCGTTCGACTGCATCGGATTGGCCTTGCAGGTCAGTAGATAGACCGGGTAATTTTTGTTCATCCAGCCTTCGGCATAGTTGACGATGTGGCTATCGTCCATGTGATCCATGAAGAACTGGAAGTCGTCCTCCTTGTCCGGATCGAGCTTGGTAAGGGTTGCAATGGCATCTGAACCCTCGAAGCGGTCTTGTACCTCCGGGTTGATGGTGATGAAATCGTCGGTATCGCCGCTGGACGAAGCGTCGCTCTGTTCGATGGTAGCATAGACGTAGGGCTTGTACTCCGCCTTGAAGTCCGTCCCCTCCAGCATGTTAAATGGATCATCATCCTGCAGTTCATCGGCCAGACTCTTGGGCAGGGCGATCAGCTTGGCCGTACGGGCGGCTCCGGTTTCGTTGGGAGCTACCGTCACGGTGTACTGGTGCTCCTGAAAAACGTCTTCGAGTTCGGAGTTCCATGTGTCGGCGATGGTCACCCATTGTGCCGGGCCCTGTTTGAATACATATCCATACTCAGTCTCCTCGGCCACGTAGAAGGCCAGCCCTTCCGTACTGGAAACCGTCGTGGAGAGATTTTCCGAGATGGTTTCGTTCCCCAGTGAGTTGCTGATATACTTGCCTTCGTTGTTGAAGGTGAAGGTGGCGTTGGTGTTGGCCAACGGATGGCGGACGATGTCGCGGAATCCGGGGATGCGCAGACAATATCGGTTGTGGGCGTTGTTTCCGGGATCCTCATCGCGGTTGATGGACTTGTCGTAGAAGTCGATTACGGCCGTGTGGGTGTCCAGATTGGTTGCGGAGAAGTCACCGGTGACGGTGATCTGGTAGCTGCCGGGATCATCCGCAATGGCCATTGAGGAGATCTCCAGCCCCTCGGGTTTCGAGATCAGCCAGTTGAAGTTGCCCTTGGCCTTGAAGACATACATGAAACTGCTTACGCGGAAGGGCCATTTCAGCTCTACGATATCTCCGGAGTCCTGATCTGGACCGGAGTATTTCTTCAGAGCGGTCTCCGGGTAGACATAGGGGATGGTGAAATCATCCTTTGTGGAATCATCCGTCTTGTTGTACTCCGAGGCGTAGAGTTCGAATTCGCGGGCCTTGTTGCCGCGGGTGATCTGGGCGATAACCTTGGTTTGGCCGTTCATCGTGAGCGAGACCTCGCAGACGGGGTTTTCGTCGAAGGTTCCCGTGGAGATGGATTCGACATATAGGGTGACGGGCTCCGTGCTGGCTTTTCCGGATACGGATACGCCTTCGAAGGGGTCGTAGCGGAGTGTGAACCAGCGTGAAGTTACCTCGTCGGTGGGGATCGACGCGCTCCAGTCCATGTTGGGGGTGAAGGTCACGGCGCAGGAGTTCTCACCGGCGGGAATGGTCGCCTGCAGCAGCTCCGGGAACGCGGGAGTGATCGGTGTATCAACGCTGTCGTCCTCCGACTTGCAGCCGGAGAGTATCAGGGCTGAACTCGCCAACAGAACCGATGTCCAATATAAAATCGTGTTTTTCATAAGACATTGCGTTTAGTGGTACTATAATTGGAGAATGAGAATTTGGATGGAATTTTCGGGTTTCTCATTCTTGGGCATTCCCGGGGTAGTTCGGATCCTCGCGCGGATCGCGTGCCCCTGACATGTTCTCTTCGGTTTTGAGCCGGACGGCCTCCTCGAGCGATACCCACTCCAGGGTGTTGTAGTAGTGTCCGACCGCACCCACCATGGTTCCGACGTTCTTTATATATACGTAGAGCCAGGCGGAGATGGATTTCTGGCACGTATTGTAATACGAGTCGTAGTAGGGGCTGACGGTACCGAGGATCTTGTCATCGCCGTTGATCTGTCCGAAGACGGTCTGCTCGTCGCTGAGGACCTGGTCTTCATCCATCTCAATGATCGGATTGTTGGGATCGTCGTTCGTCAGACGCATCGTGACATCGTATCCGTTGTAGAGGAAGTCGTGCAGGATGATGGTGTTGGGTTCCGTGGGGTGCTTTTCGGTGTAGATGAGCCGCTGGTAGTTGGTGTCCAGTGCGCTGGGGTAGTCGTAGAGCAGCAGCGACGTGACGACGCACCAGCCGCTGAACGTATCCAGATCATAGTTGCAGCCCTTGTAGAGGACAACCTTCGTGTAGTCGCTCTCGGGATAGAGGCTCGTCCAGCGGAGCTGGTCGGGCATCACCAGATGGAGTTTGAATCCCAGCGAGTCGGTATCCTGAATATGATCGTAGCACCCGGCGATTTCGACATTGGCGGTACGTTCACCGGCCTTGATGGTAATGGTATTGGATAGGATCCGGTAGTGGTAGCCGTCGATGGCGTTGCTGCCCTGATCGATGGCCTCGACGGCGAACGTGCGGTCGTAGTCGCAGGCGACGGTCGAGGTTACCGGGACGGAGAAGCTGGCCTCGTCCGGGAAAACCCTGTAGGTCGACATCGTGTCGGCGAACATGATGTATTCGGCATCGGAGTAGGTCTTTTTATCCGCGTTGCATCCTGTGGCGAGGAGTCCGCCCAGGGCGGCCGTGCACAGTATGACAGTAATTCGTCTCATGTTTGAAAGGTCTTAGTAAACGGTGAATGCGTTAGTTGTTGCTCTCGTTGGGCTCGATTTCGGCGCCGGGCGATTCGAGTTCGTGGCGCGGGATGGGCCAAACGAAACGCGGGTCGTCGGCCTCGATCTTGAGCGAGCTGCCTTCGGCGAGCGAGCACGACTGGGGTTTACGTTCGAATCCCATGTGCCAGCGTTTGAGGTCGTTCAGACGGAAGCCCTCCATGTAGAGTTCGCGGACGCGCTCGGCGGAGATGGTTTCGAGCCAGTTGTTGGCGCTGACGGTGATGGCTCCGGCGCCGCCCGAGTAACGTTTCTGACGCAGCGTGGTGAGATCCTTGCCGGCTGCCGAGTAGTTGGGCGTCGGGAGGTTGCAGTAGGCCTCGGCACGGATCAGATACTGCTCGGCCAGACGGAAGAGCTTGGGCATCGAGACCATGTAGAGGTTTACCGAGGCGATGAACGACTGGTTGCCGAAGTACTTGTACAGCAGGGGCCACGTCAGTCCGTTGGCATAGCCGGTGGTGTACTCCTTGAAGTAGGCGTCGTAACGCAGGTCCGTATCGGCATAGGCGTCGAGCACCCACTGTGCGGGCACGTAGTCGGGATAGGTGTACGTGTAGTCGCGGTTGGCGTTGAAGAACACCTGACCCAGGGCGCCGCCGTAGGAGGTGGTCGTGAATCCGACCTTCCAGATGATCTCGAAGCTCGAGTCGTAGTTCCACATGTAGGTCAGATAGGTATCCGTGGATGAGTACTGCTCGTTGGCGTCGGCCAGCTTGAACATCTCGTTGTCGATGACCTTCGAGGCGTAGTCGACGGCCGTCTGATAGTCCTGCATGTAGAGGGCCACGCGGGCATGGAGGGCCTGTGCGGCAGCGGCCGTGGCGTAGATGGTGTTGTACTGGTCGTTGTCGTTGTCCAGCAACTCTTCGGCACGGTTCAGGTCGTCGATGACGAACTGGTAGGAAGCCTTGAGCGAGGCGCGCTTCATGGGTTCGGGCGTGGAGTACTTCGAACGCAGGACGACGCCGAGTTCGTTTTCGGCCGTTGCGGGGTCGTATGCCTTGCAGAAGCACTCGATGAGTTTTGAGTAGCAGAGTGCGCGGATGGTGTAGACCTCGCCGGCGTAGGTGTCCAGGGCATCGATGTTTTCGTAATTGGTCTCCTGCTGCTTGACGGCGTCGACGCGCTCGAGGAAGAAGTTGCAGCGGCTGATGACGCCGTAGAGAGCGGCATAGACCGATTCGACATCCTGATCGGTCGAGAGGAGGTTCCAGAGCCATGCGGGGCCGTAGACGTTCGAAAAGTTTTCGACGGCGTAAGCCAGGTCGGCTTGAATGTCGGGCATGACGGTAAGGGTCCCGCTGAAGAGCGAGCTGCTCATCAGACCTGCGTAGATGCCCGTGACGATCTGTTCGGCATCGTCGAAGGTCTGCATGGCCTCGTCTTCACGGATGGACGATTCGGGCAGTTTGTCCAGACACGACGAGGTGCCGGCTACCAGAAGAATCGCGGCGATGAGTGACTTGATATTTCGTAACATATTCATTGGCTGTCGATTAGAACGTGAGGTCGAGACCGAACGTGAATTGGCGGGACATGGGATATTGCGCCTGATACATGTTTCCGATACCTTCGGGATCGAGGCCCGAGAATTTGGTGAACGTGAAGAGGTTCTGCGCCTGGGCGTAGATTCGTATTCCGTTGATGAACCGGGTTTTGCGCAGCAGTTCCTGGGGGAACGAGTAGCTGAGCATGAGGTTTTTCAGACGCAGGAACGAGGCATCCTCCAGCAGACGGTCGTCAAACTCGGTGTAGACGCCGTGACGCGGGATGTCGGTGATGTCACCGGGCTTCTTCCAGCGGTCGAGCAGCTTGCGCGACTGGTTGTAGGCGCTGTAGCGGCCGTTCGACTCGTCGAAGTATCGGTCGTTGTTGATCATCCAGCGGTCGGCCACCCACGAGAACTGGGCCGAGAGCGAGATTCCCTTCCAGGAGAGGTTCGTGCCGAAACCGCCGGCCCAGGGGGCGTTCATGCTCTTGCCGACGAGCACCTTGTCTTCGTCGCGCATTTCGGTAGTGATTTCGCCGTCCTTGGTGTACCAGAGGGCGTCTCCGTTTGCGGGGTTGACGCCGGCGAAGCGGTTGACGTAGAATTCGCCGCTGTCGTGACCGACGACGAGCTTCATCGACGTAGCGGACATTTCATACTCCTGCACGCCGTTGTAGAGTTCGAGGATCTTGTTTTTGTTGTAGGAGAAGTTTGCGTTGAGCGACCATGCGAAGTCTTTCGTGGCGACGACCGTACCGGAGAGGTTGACCTCGGCGCCGCGGTTGACCATCACGCCGATGTTGTCCCAGTAGTAGCCGTATCCTTTGTCGGCGTAGGACTGGGGGACCTGCATGAGCATGTCGGAGGTGCGCTTGTTGTAGAGTTCGAAGTCGACGTTCAGGCGGTTCCAGAAACCGAAGTGGAAACCGAGGTTTGTGGTCCAGGTCTTCTCCCAACCGAGGTCCTCGTTACCGGGCTGGCTGGGGGCCATACCGGCATCGCCGTAGTAATTCAGGCCTCCGCTCACCAGGGCGAGGTGTTCGTAGTTGGGGATGGAGGAGTTGCCCGAGGTACCGGTGCTGAAGGAGATCTGTGCGTTCGAGAGCCAGCGGCTGACGTTCTCCATGAAAGCTTCGTTGCGGAGGTTCCACATCAGGCCGACGCTCCAGAAACCGCCCCAGCGGTGTCCGGTACCGAAACGCGACGAGGCGTCGGTACGCAGCGCAATGTCGGCGTAGTAACGCTGGTCGTAGTTGTATTCGCCGCGGCCGAAGACCGACATGTAGGAGTAGTCGTCATCGGTCGTGTCGCTCCACGAGGTGACGCGCGTACCGGAGGTGATGTTGACCAGTTTGTCGTTGTTCTGACCTTCGGCCCGCAGCGTGAATCCCTCGTAGTGGTAGTTGACGCCCTCCTGACCGAGCAGGAAGTTGAACGAGTGCTTGTCCTTCTGGAACTGATAGTTGAGCGTGTTGGTGACCGAGAGGGTCAACGCATCGCTCGAGAGGCGCTGGGCGTTGCCCTGACCGAGATTCGGGGCATAGCTCGGGGCCGAGGTGCTCAGACCGGTCATGTGTGAGAAGTCGACGTTGAACTGCGACTTGAAGGTCAGCCCCTCGATGATGGTAGCCTCGGCGAAGATGCTCGACACGAGTTTGTATTTCTTGTAGGAGCGCTGGTTGTTCTTGATCCACTCCAGGGGGTTCTGTCCGTCACCCTTCCACGATCCGTCGTTGACCGAAGCGAGCGATCCGTCGGGGTTGTAGGGGTTCCAGTAGGGGAGCATGAATCGGGCGGCGGAGATCGGGGTCACGAGGGTGTATTCGCCATCGTCGGCCTGTTCGATATCCTGGTAGTTGAGCATGGTGTTGGTCCCGATCTTGAGCCACTTGGCGGCGCGCTGTTCGATATTGGCACGGATGGAGTACCGGTCGAAGTTCGAGCCCAGGGCGATACCCTCCTGGCTGTAGTATCCGCCCGAGACGTAGTAGTTTGTCTTCTCGTTGGCGCCCGACACGGAGAGTTCGTAGTTCTGGAGCATGGCGGCGTTGTTGTAGACTTCGTCGAGCCAGCAAACGTCGGTTTGGCTGAGGAGGTTGTAGTCCTTTCCGTCGGTCAGTCCGATCTCCTTTTCATACTGGATGCGCTCCTCGGTGTTCATCAGGTCCCAGTTGCCCTTGGCGATCTGGGAGAAACCGAGCTGCATGCGGTAGGAGATGATGGGCTTTTCGGCCATTCGACCGCGTTTGGTGGTGATGACGACGACGCCGTTCGAGGCACGCGAACCGTAGATCGAGGTCGACGAGGCGTCCTTGAGGACGGAGATCGACTCGATGTCGGAGGGGTTGATGGCGTTGAAGTCGGAGCTTGAGATGGGAATACCGTCGAGGATGTACAGGGGGGCGGTACCGGAGTTGATGGAGTTTGTACCGCGGATGGTGAACGTAGCGGCGACGCTGGGTTCACCGGTGCTGGACATGACGGTCAGACCGGGGACCTGTCCCTGGAGGGCCTGGTCGAAGGCGGCCGTAGGAGTTGATTCGACCTTTTCGGCCTTGACGGTTGAGACCGAACCGGTGATTGTTCCCTTTTTGCGGACACCGTAAGCGATGACCACGACATCGTCGAGGGCCTGAGCTTCGGGCTGGAGCTCGACGTCGTGAGTGAGTTTGGCAGTTCCCTCGGGGACGGTGAATTCGGCGACCTTGAAGCCGATGTAGTGATAGGAGAGAACTGTTCCGGGAGTGACGACGATGGAGTAGGATCCGTCGCCGAGGGTGCTGACACCGCTGGTGCTGCCGGAAAGTACGTGGACACCGACCAGAGGAGCCTTGTCTTCGGCCGATGTGACGACACCGCTAACCGTGATACTTCCCCCCCCCTGGGCCAGGGCGGGTAATGAACACAAAAGGAAAGCGAATTTCAGTAGTAGAATTTTTGATTGTTGCATAGTGAAATTACTTTCTGTCGCCACAAATGTGAATAATATAAATGATTTAAACAAACCGGTGAATGGACCGAAATGTAATCTTTCTGTCGGCAAAGTGTATTGCCGCCTATTATTGAAATAATTTAATATCTTGTTTTACAGTCTTTTAATGTGAAATAACAGTTTGTAATCTAAAAGGCGAAAAAAATATAAAAAAATTTTTTTCAAAACTCGGAAAATGGGGCGGAAAAGGGGGAATTTGGCAGAAAACAAGGAGGAGTTCCCGGAGCGGAGACAGGTTGATTCTTGAAGGTTGCCGAGGGGACGTAATGTACTAAAAGTAGCCTTATATGCCCTTGTAGGGCGGTTTTTTGGATTGATTGCCAATTTTGGCAAGGAACGGGGATTGGCTTCCTCAACTCTTGAATGACCCGTTGTGTCGATCGTTTATGTGGTGGGGGGGGGTAAAGTAACAGATTGTAATCAAAAATGGCCAAAATGCTTTTGATACGAAATTTTGATGCGATTGGTAACCGGATTTTACGAGCGTTGTTTCCGGAAAACTATTTCGGCCATTTTCGTTTATATGATCGGATCTGCTTATTGTTGGATTTGGGGGGCGGGGCGATCCGATTCGGCTGGATCCCGTTTTGACGCGCAAAGTCCTGTAAATGTATATTTTCCGGATATTGACAGCACTCCCGATGGGTTTTGTCCGGAGCGGGGGGGTGACTGTCCGGATTGTCCGATGGGGAGGGGTTGCGGACCGGGCCGGGTCAGCGGATCAGACCGGCTTCGTAGTAGATGATGATTTGTTCGATCATCTTGTCTTCGCCCTCGCGGTCGTATTGCGATTTGAGGTCCTGTCCGAAGACCTTCGAGACGCCTTGCCAGAATCCGGCGATGAATCCACCGCGGAACTCCTTGAGGACCTGGTAGGCGGTGTATTCGGTTTCGCGGTCGATGAGTTTGAGCAGGACGCGGCCCTGGGTTCGTGTCATGTGTTTCAGTACGGGGGTGTACTCCTCCTTGATCTGGTTGTACACCTCCTTGATATAGGCTTTCTGGGCTTTTTTGGTTGGGAGGCGGCAGAGTTCGTCCTCCATTTCGGCCATTTTGGCGCGTGCGATCTTGGCGATGGGGTATACCTTTCGCACGGCATCGACCAGCCGGCGGTAACGTCGCAGGTCGACCGGTCGGCTGAAGACGTAGACGGGCAGGATATGGACCAGCGCGATGGAGTCGCCGTTTTTCTGGACTTCCCACTCCTGATGCCAGAATCCGCGACCGCCCTGGGCCATCACTTCGGGGAGTGCGGCCGTGATCAGGAAGAGGAGCAGGAACCACTTTTTCATGATCGGCAATGGGGGTTCAGTCGATGGAAAAACGGGCGGCCCGGGGTTAAAATTGCGTCGAAAGGTCGTTTTTTGCGCCCGATTTGCTTATCTTTGCCGGCGTCACACCTGCGCAAATATACGACAACTTCGCGGGAGAAGCAAATCCTGGGGGTGCGGAACGGATCCGGATGTCGGGAGCGAGTGGTGTGCGAATGAAGAAAAACGAACCAAAACAGGAAAAGGAGATGCTTGAAGCAGGACTTTCGGGCCGCAGCACCACGACGGTGACGGCTGAGAATACGGCCGCCGCGATGGGATCGGGCGACCTTGCGGTATTTGCCACGCCGGCGATGGTGGCATTGATGGAGCATGCGGCGATGGAGGCCGTGGCCGGGGAGTTGCCCGAGGGGTCGACGACCGTGGGCTCGGAGATGAACACGACGCACGTGAAGCCTTCGAAACTGGGGGCCGAGATCACCGCCACGGCGGTTTTGACGGCGGTTGAGGGGCGCAAACTGACCTTCAACGTCGGAGCGCGCGACGAGGTCGGACTGATCGGCGAGGGGACGCACGTCCGCTACGTGGTGGACCGCCGCCGCTTCTTGGAAAAACTGGGCTGATTCAGCGGTCGGTGAACGACGCCGGCCCGTGCCGTACGGCAAACAGGGTGGCTGCCCCTTGGGGCGGTCACCCTGTCTGCTCTCGGGGGTTGCCTTGTCTGTTCTCGGGGCGGTCACCCTGTCTGTTTTCCGGGGGTGGTTATCCGCCGAATCCGAACCAGAGGTGTTCGATCCAGATGACGCCGATTCCGGCGGCATATCCGGCCAGAGCCAGGAGCGAGATATGACGGGCATACCATCCGAAGGAGATTCTTTCGAGTCCCATGGCGACGACACCGGCGGCCGAACCGATGATGAGCAGACTGCCGCCGACGCCGGCGCAGTAGGTCAGCAGATGCCAGAAGAGGCCGTCGGGGAGGAATGCCCGGGCAAAGGCGGGATCGGCCGCCGCGGCCACCGCGGCGGCATCGGCCACGGGATACATGCCCATGCAGGCGGCCACCAGCGGGACATTGTCGACCACCGACGAGAGCAGGCCGATGACCGAAGCGATCGGGAAGGCGGCGTGTACGTGCAGGTCGAGCCAGCGGGCAGCCGACGCGAGCATTCCGGCCGATTCGAGGGCACCGACGGCCATAAGGATTCCGAGGAAGAAGAGGATGGTCGGCATGTCGATGTGCTTGAGGACCTTGGCCACGCGGGGTTGGATCGACTCCTCGAGATTTCGCAGCGCGCGTTTTCGGTAGTAGATCACCTCGGAGAGAATCCACATGGCGCCCAGCGAGATCATCATGCCCATGTAGGGAGGCAGTCCGGTGAGGCTTTTGAAGAGCGGGACGAAGAGCAGGCTGAGGACACCGGCGAGGAGCATGAAGCGCCGCAGCCGAGGGCCGATATAGGGAGGACAGACGTTCGGGAGAGGTTGCGGAGCGGGGGTGCTGCCCGGGGTGATGAAACGCATGGCGAGCAGCGTGGGGAGGGCGACCGAGACCAGACAGGGCAGCAGCAGTGCCGCGACGAGCCGGGCGGCGGTGACATTTCCCCGCATCCAGAGCATGATGGTCGTCACGTCACCGATGGGCGACCATGCTCCGCCGCTGTTTGCGGCGATGACGATCACCGAGGCGAAGATCCAGCGTTCGCGCGGATCGGCGATCAGCCGCCTGGCGAGCATCACCAGAATGATCGTGGTGGTCATGTTGTCGAGTGCGGCCGAGAGCAGGAAGGCGACTGCGGCGACGATGAGGAGGAGTTTGCGATGGTTTCGGGTGGAGATGTGGTCGGTGATGACGACAAATCCGCCGTAGGAGTCGATGAGGTTGACGATGGTCATGGCTCCGATCAGGAAGACGAGGATTTCGCACGTGTCGCCCAGTTGTTCGACGAGTTGCTGCTGGATCGAGGGGTCGTTTCCGGCGAGGCTGAGCAGGGTCCAGATTCCGCCGGCCATCAGCAGGGCGATGGCTGATTTGTCGATATGTGTTTTGTGCTCGAGAGCGATCAGGAGATATCCGATCGCGAAGAGCAGAGCCATGGAGGTGATCATGCTGTCGTGGTGGTGAAGGTTTGGGGTCCGGAGGAGCGGGCCAGAGGTTACAGATTTTGAAACCGGGCTTTTTTTGAAACCGGGCTTTGGAATTGGAAAAAATTTCGTATCTTTGTCCCGCTTTCGAGCAAGAGATTGAGCTGTGGTGTAATGGTAACACAGCAGATTTTGGTTCTGTCGTTCTGGGTTCGAATCCCGGCAGCTCAACCTGAGAAAGGTGGCCATCCGCAAGGAGTGGGCCACCTTTTTTTGGATGAAGAGGGATGAGGTGGGGGGGTGAGAATGGAGTGAGGGCAGGGGAGGCCCACTTTCGGGAGGGGCGGTGAGAACTCCTTTTTGTCCGGAAGGAGCCTCTGTCGGAACCCATCCGAAAGTTTTCCGGAGTTTTCCGGAGTTTCCCGGAGCCTTGGAGCGAACCTGCGGACCCCCCCCCGTGTCAAAGCCCGGGCCAATGTCCGACGCCGGAGCCCGGTGCCGGAACCGCACATCGCCCTCTTCCTGCCGAAATCCTTCCCCTGCCGGAGTGCCGGAGCCGGTTATTGTCGGTGCTTGTGCGCTTCCGGCCGGGACTCCTGGTCGCACTCCTGCGTTTGAGACCCCTCGGCGGGATTTTCTCGGGAGCAGCGGGTGCGGCTGTCGATGCGGGAGGAGAAGAGTGCCATGGTTTCGAGATTGTCCGGGTCCGTTTCTGCGGAATTCGCGTTTTCGTTCGAAGGACGTGAGGTGTCGTGCGTGGATTGTTTCATGCGCTTGTCCGTTCGAGGACTATTTGCGGTTTGTTTTTTTGCGGTGAGAGATCAGTGCGGCGATCCACAAGAGCAGGATGGCGCCGATGACGGCCGTTACGAGACTGCCGAGAGTTCCGACGGGAACGAGCCCGATCCAGGAGAGGACCCAACCGCCGAGCATGCCGCCGATGAGTCCGACGAGCAGATTGACAAATAATCCCGAGCCGCTGCCCTTGACAATGAGGTTGGCGATCCATCCGGCCGCCAGACCGATCAGAAGATACCAGATAAAATACATGGGTCGATGCGTTTTTTGATTACGCATCGCAGGGGAGCAAAATCCGTTCCGAAACCGGATCCGGGCGACGGACGGAGCCATTCCTTTCAGCGCTTTGCCGTCGGAGCGGGGCTCAGCACCCGGTTTTGAGGGCCCGGGCCAGCTGATCGGGACAGGAGGTTCCTTTGCCGTGGCAGTCGATACCCTCGAGGCGGGCGATCACCTCGTCGGCCTTCATGCCGCGGACCAGGGCGGCAACCCCCTGCGTATTGCCGTGACAACCGCCCGTGAAGGAGACGTTGCGGACGATTCCGTCTTCGATATCGATGTCGATCTGCCGCGAGCAGGTTCCCTGGCAGGGGTGGGTTATGTGTCGGATCATGGAATGAATCGTTATTTGGGTTTTCCGCCTGCAAATATACGAAAGCGGAGGGCTTCGTGCAACTCCCGGTGCCGGAGCGAGGATCTTTCCGTCAGAGGGGTAAAGGAAAGAGGGCCGCAACTTCTGAGTTGCGGCCCTCTTTGGCGGGGGATCCGAGCGGGAATATTACTGACGCTGGAGATCCGAGTTGTCGGCAACGACCATGTTTTTGTCGATGCGGAGCGTTACGTTGCTGTCCACCTCGATCAGGAGGGTCGTCTCCTTGATCTCCTTCACGGTACCGTAGATACCGCCGGCGGTGATGATCTTGTCACCCTTTTTGAGGCCGTCGCGGAACGCCTGCATCTGCTTGCGGCGCTTGGCTTCGGGTCGCCACATGAAGAGCCAGAGGACCAGCACCATCAGGACGATCATGATAATGAAACTGTACTGCTGCATGAATCCGGGCTGCGGTTCCACGGGCGGAGTTTGAAGGAATTGAATCATAATGGTTATTCGGTTTTTTTGGTGAAAATTTCGGGTGTTTGGAAAACTTAACGCGACAAAGATAGAAAATATTGTCGAAAAAACAAGGATTTATTCGATGTCGGCCTCGACGAAGATCCGCAGGGGCTTTTGGGCGCCGGAGAGGATGAGATCCATGCGTTTGAGCTGCCAGCCGTATTCGCCGCGGGAGTCGAATGTCATTTCGAGGGTTCGGGCCTGGCCGGGTGCAAGGGGTTGGGCGTCATGGTCGAGCGAGATGCAGCCGCAGCTGCGTTGGGTGGAGAGGATGACCAGAGGTTTGGCCGAGGTGTTTTCGAGTTGGAAGCGCAGGACGGCGATTTCGCCGGATCCGAGGCGTCCGAAACGAAGCGTATCCGTGCTGCCGTGCATAAGCACCGAGTCTGAAATTGCGATGATTCGGCCTCGGAAAGGCTTCCGTTTTCCGGGCTGGGCGAGACTCTTGCCGTCGGATTGCGCCGATGCTTTTCCTCGGAGAGCGTCGTGGCCCGCCGCCGCACCATCCGTTGTTCCTGCCGCCGCGCCATCCGTTGTTCCTGCCGCCGCTCCGGTTCCCGTTGCTGCATCCGCCGTCACGCCATCCGTTGTTCCTGCCGTCTCTTCCGCCGCCGTTTGCCCCGTTTCGGCCCCGGCCGTAGCCCCGGCTTTGCGGGACGCGCCGCCACAAGCGGCCAAAGCCGCCAGGATGGTGCCGGCGGCAAGGATTCGGATCAGGAATCGCTGCATATGCATGATCCGTGAGGATTTAGATCAGACCGCGTCCGGCCTTTTTGATGCGTCCCTCTTCGGTGAGCGATGCGACGATCTTGTCGAGCACGCCGTTGATGAAGGTGCTGCTGCCGGGCGTGGAGTAGTATTTCGAGATTTCGATCCACTCGTCGAGGGTCACCTTGACGGGGATCGAGGGGAAGGAGGTCAGCTCGGCGATGGCCGTACCGATGATGAGGTTGTCCATGAAGACGATTCGGTCGACGTCCCAGTTTGCGGTGAACTTTTCGATGTAGTCCTGATAGGAGTTGTAGTTGACCAGAGCCTTTTCGAAGAGGGTCTTGACGAATTCGGGATCCTCCTGGCTCTTGAATTTGGGCGGGATGCGGATTTCGGAGTGGGAGGCGCGCAGGCCTGAGAGCGAGCGCAGGATCATCATGGTGATGTAGGGCAGGTCGTCGCTCCAGAGCAGGGAGATCTCCTCGAGGGCCTCTTCGAGGGCGTCGGACTCCTGCAGCGACTTGAAGAACTCTTCGACGAGCTGTTTGTCCTCCTCGAACGAGCGGCTGTCGTGCTGCATGTACTCCTTGTAGGCGGGGGTTTCGGCGAACTGCGCGTAGAGGGTCCGGATGAGTTCGGGGTATTGGCTCCAGCCGAGTTTTCGGGCGGCGATCCGGTCGTTGACGGCATCGCTGTTGGCGATGATGCGGATGACGGCGTTGTCGACGAACTTGGTATTGGGGTTGAGGTCCTCGTAGGTGGGGAGTTTCTTCTGTTTGGCGATATCGATCCGCTGCTGGGCGTAACGGGCGACCTCGACGGGCAGGATGAGGATCTGGAAATAGAGGTCGTAGGCCTTGTCCACGGAGGCCATCAGGGTCTTTTCCGAAGCCATCATGTTGTCGGCTCCCGATTTGAGGTGTGCGAAGAGGGCCTTGATGACCTTGATGCGGAGTAATCTTCTGCTCAACATATATAGAACGATGTTTTTCGGGCGCAAAGGTAGTGAAAAGGGGGCAAAAAATGAAAAATTTCGCATTAAATTCCTAATTTTGCAGCGTATGGAACAGAATGAAGAAAAACAACCCTGCGACGTGATCGTCATCGGGGCTGGAGCCGCGGGACTGATGGCTGCGGGCACGGCGGCACAGAACGGCCATCGGGTGCTGCTTCTGGAGAAGATGGAGAAGTCGGGTCGCAAGGTCCGCATAACGGGCAAGGGTCGCTGCAACGTCACCAACGCCCGGCCGGCCGAGGAGTTTGCCTCGCAGGTGCGGACCAACGCGGAGTTCTTCGCCCCGGCCTTTGCGGCCTTCAACAACCGGGCGACGATCCGTTTTTTCGAGCGCCGGGGGGTGAAACTCGAGATTGAACGCGGCGAACGGGTCTTTCCGAAGAGCGGCAAGGCGTGGGACATCGCCAATGCGCTGCTGGACTACTGCGTCGAGAACGGCGTGAAGATCCTCTACGATACGCGCGTGACGGGGATCCTGACCCTTGCCGGTCGGGTCTTCGGGGTGAAATACATCAACAAGCGGGGCTTTGAGCGCAAGGAGGAGGCTCCGCGGGTGATCCTGGCCACGGGGGGTGTTTCGTATCCGGCCACGGGGTCGACGGGCGACGGTTACGCCTTTGCGGCGGACCTGGGCCACACGATCGAACCGTTGCGGCCGTCGCTCACGCCGCTTGTGACGTCGCACCCGCAGGTCCGCTACCTCCACAAGCTGCTGCTGCGCAACGTGCGGGCGACGCTTTACGTCGATAACGCTCCGGTCCGCGAGGAGTTCGGCGAACTGGGCTTTTCGGAGCGAGGCATCGAAGGGGCCGTGGCGCTGCGGATGAGCCGCGATGCGGTTGATGCGCTGATCGACGGCCATCGGGTGAAACTCGTGGTCGACCTCAAGCCGGCGCTGACCGAAGAGCAGCTGCGCGACCGCATCGCACGTGAGCGGGCCGAGATGGCCCCGACGGAGTTCTTCGGCGAGTTGCTGCGCAAACTGGTTCCGCAGCCGCTGGTGCAGCCGCTGGCCCACGAGATAGACATCCACACGAAGGATTACGTTTCGAAGATTACGGACGAACAGGTGACGCGCCTGATCCGCACGTTGAAGGGGCTGACCTTTCCGATCTCGGACTACGCGCCGTTCGAATATGCCGTGACGACGGCCGGCGGGGTCCGCTGCGACGAGGTCAACCCGCAGACGATGGAGTCGCTGAAGGTCCCGGGGCTCTACCTGGCGGGCGAGGTGCTCGACCTGGATGCCAATACGGGGGGCTATAACCTTCAGATTGCCTTTTCGACGGGGCGTCTGGCAGGCCAGCTCAGGAAATAATCGGGGGGGGCGCAACAGAATGAAACTTACCGGACACCGTTTGTCATTGCACCTTCCGCGACGGATGGCCGAATTGCGCAACCGCCTTTCGCGGGCGCGCTATTTCCGGGGTCACGGTGTCCATTCGCCCTTTGTCTACGATATCGTGCGGGAGGTTTTCATGCGACACACGCTGCTGGACGGCGACCGGCGGCTCTACGAGACGCTGTTGTCGGCCGGCATTCCGCACCGGCGGGCCGTGCAGCTGCAGAATCTGGCGATCCATTGCGGCTATGCGAGCTTCGGCATGAATCGTGCGGATGCGGATCTGTGCATCGTCACGCGGGATCTTCCGCGGGCCGAGACGCTGGCCCTTCTGCGCCGGGCGCGGGAGGAGGGTCATACCGTGGCGGTGATGTCGCCCTACGACGGACGCGAGCGGCAGGCGCTCTGCGCGCAGATTGTGGCGGGCCACCGCTCGACGACGGTCGACAACCGGGGTTACCTGCTTGTATTCAATAATTATTTACCGAAACAACATTTCCGACTATGAAAGTGTATACGAAGACGGGCGACCGGGGCCAGACCTCGCTGATCGGGGGAGAGCGGGTCCCGAAGAGCGACGAACGGGTCGAGGCCTACGGTACGGTGGACGAACTGACGGCCTTCACGGCGCTGTTGACCGACCAACTGCGGGGCGATGCCGCACTGGCCCCGACGGTCGACGATCTGAACCGGATCCTTTCGCGGCTGATGACGGTCGAGGCGTTGCTGGCGGCTGACAGCGAGGGGCGTAAGAGACTCTCGCCGCTGTCCGGCGAGGCGGTTGCATGGCTTGAGGGGCGGATCGACGCGATGCAGACCCAACTTCCGGCGATCGACAAGTTCACGATTCCGGGGGGTCATCCGGCCGTGTCGTGGAGTCACGTCTGCCGGACGGTGTGCCGCCGGGCGGAGCGGGCGGCGCTGCGTGCCGATGCAAAATACGGGGCTGACCCGACGGCGCTGGTGTGGTTGAACCGGCTGTCGGATTACTTCTACGTGCTGGGGCGGATGCTGACGGTCCATTTCGGCGTTGAGGAGACGCTGTGGATCCCCTGACCCGCTTCGCAGGACTTTTCTTTATAAACCGGCATTCCACGGATGCCGGTTTTTTGTTTCCGCCGGAGTCTCAGCCCGAGTTTCCGCCGGTTACTTGATCAGCATGATGATGCTTCCGCAGGTGATCAGCAGGGCTCCGGCCACTACGCGGGGCGATGCGGGTTCTTTGAGGAAGAGCATCGACAGGACGATGGTGATGACCACGCTCAGTTTGTCAATGGGGGCGACGCGCGACACATCCCCCGTCTGGAGGGCCTTGAAGTAGAATAGTCAGGAGAGTCCCGTGGCGATTCCCGAGAGGACGAGGAAGAGCCACGTGTGGGTTTCGATCTCGCGGATGGCAGCGGCCTGATGCCGGAAAATCACGATACCCCACGTCAGTATCAGGATGATGGAGGTGCGAATAGCTGTGGCAAGATCCGAATTGATCTCCCTGACGCCGACTTTGGCAAAGATGGCCGTCAGAGCGGCGAACAGGGCCGAGAGCAGGGCATAGTATTTCCACATGGTTTCGAATGGTTAAAGGTTTGGGAGGGGGCGGCGGCAGGGTTCGAAAAAAAATGCGACCCCGCGGGTCGCATTTCAGTTTTCGAGACAAGTTTCGGGACCGGGGCCTCCGACTCTGAACTAATACTCCTCCTCGTTGAAGAAGAAGTCGTCCTTGGAGGGGTAGTCGGGCCAGATATCCTCGATGGATTCGTATATTTCGCCTTCGTCCTCGATCTCCTGAAGATTCTCGAGCACCTCGAGTGGGGCACCCGAACGGACAGCATAGTCAATCAACTCGTCTTTTGTTGCGGGCCAGGGAGCATCTTCGAGCTTCGAGGCCAATTCCAGCGTCCAGTACATAGCTATAAAATTTTAAGTTGTTAATAATCAGCAGTTTGGTCGCTTTCGGGAGGATTGCCTTCCGATGATTGAATTGCAAAAGTATAAAAAAAACGAGAAAAACAAAAAAAATTGCAGAATCTTGAGACCAGTGTGTACGAAGTGGACAGAAAACGGCCCTGGCGGTGCTTTTAGGGCCATTTTTCGGCGAAATCAGGTTTCGGGACCGATTGTTTTGCTGAGCGGTGCAGGCTGACGTGTGGAGCGGCGTGGAGCAGCCTTGGCGGAGTGCAGCCGCGCCCCTTCCCCACTGGCCGGCCGCACCGTTTTGCACACCTATTTTACGGCGACGAAGAAGAGGTCGTAACACCCGTCGGCCACGGGCGCAATGCGGTAGTCGTCCATGCGGATGGAGACGGTCAGATCGCTGTTTTCGCGCAGGAGCCGGCGTCGGTTGAGGCGGTTGAGCAGGTCGTAGGGGATCTGGAGCATCCAGCGGGGCAGCCGGTGCTGGAGGTCGAGCACATCGAAACGGATGACACGTTCGACGCCGCGGCGGTTTTTTTCGTAGTACTCCGCGACGCGGTCATTTCCGAAGACGCCGAGCGCCTCGACCTGGCTGAATACGCTGCCAAGCAACTGCCGGAGCTCTGCGGCGGAGTATTCACGTACGTGCCAGGGGTTCCTCGTGAGCGACATCGGGGCATTGGGGGTGGTGACGATCAAGCGGCCGCCGGGGCGCAGTACGCGGTGGATTTCGTCGACGAAGCGCCGGTCGTCGCGGATGTGTTCGATGACCTGGAACGAGATGACGCAGTCGAACGACTCGTCGGGGAACTCCAGCGGCGGGACGACGGCCTGCCGGAACTCGACGTCGGGCCGTGCCAGCAGCTCGGGGGCCGGAATGTGCTTGTCGAGGGTGACGAATCGCCGGGCATGGGGAGCGACGACCTCGATTCCGTAACCGGCACCCGTACCGATCTCTAGCACATCGCCCGCAATGCGTTGTGCGGCGGCGTGGTAGGCGAGCAGCGAACGTTGGAAGACGAAGTTGTCCGAGGCTTCGCGCGAGACCCTTTCGGCAGTATTGATCGCAGCCATTTTTCGGGGGGGGTTAATGTTTCTCTTTCTCGGGGAGTTTCTCCACCAGCCGCATGCCCTCCTCGGAGGTGACGACGGCGCCGCGTTTGAGGAGCATGCCGAGCGAGCGTTTGAAGACCTTCTTGCTCATTTGCGTCAGGTGTTTGACCGCTTCGGGCGACGAGTCGTCGTTCAGGGGGAGGAATCCGCCGTTTTCGCGGAGCAGCCGCAGGAGCACCTCGGCCGAGTCCTTGACCTGGGCGAAACCGGTCTGCTGGAGGGAGATGTCGATGCGGTTGTCGTCGGTGATGCGGCTGACATAACCTGAGAGACGGTCACCGACGGCCACGGGGCGGAAGATCTGGTTTCGGTAGATCATTCCCCAATGGCGGTTGTTGACCACGACGCGGAATCCGATCGGGCTTTCGGAGGCGACCAGCAGCGAGACTTCGTCGCGGGGTTTGACCGTGATAGAGTCGTTGTTGACCCAGGCCTTGAACTTTTCGGTGGCCACGCAGCGGCCGGTGATGGCATCCTCGTAGAGATAGACGACGTAGGAGTGCCCGACCAGCACGCCGCCCTGCTGATTGCGGTTCGGGAGGAAGAGGTCCTTGCCGTGGAGGCCCCAGTCGAGGAATGCGCCGTGTGGGGTTTTGTCGACGACGCGCAGACAGCCGACCTCGCCGACCTTGAGCAGCGGGGTTTCGGTCGTGGCGACGAGCCGGTCCTCGGAGTCGTGGTAGACGAATACCTCCTTCTGGTCGCCGACCTTGTCGGAGAGCGAGGTGTAGCGGTTAGGCAGCAGGACCTCCTGCTGCTCTTCGTCGGCGAGATAGAGACCGTGGTCCGAGACGCGGCTGACGGTCAGGGTTTGCATGTATCCGGCTCTGAGCATAACGTGGTGGAAATAGTCCGGTGCAAAAGTACGTTTAATTTCGTGGGTTTGCAAACTCCGGTGGGGACAAGGCGAGAAAAAAGGCCGTTGGGAGTTGGAAAATCGGACGAAAATGGTTACCTTTACAAGAGTCCGGGCCACAGGTCCGGAGCCAGGCGACAAAAACAGCAACATTTTATGAAAAACGACGAAATTTTCGATCTGACCGTGCTGCAACTCGATGCGGCAACCGTTTCCGCGCAATCGCTCGAAACCATCGGCGAAGCCGTTCTCCGGGCCCCGGGCGATCTGGTCCTGCTGCCCGAGATGTTTGCCACGGGTTTCCGCCCGGATGCCACCGCGGTGGCGCAGCCCGCCGACGGGGAGATTGTCACGGCGCTGCGTGGGTGGGCGGCCGAAAGCGGCAAGGCCGTAGCGGGGAGTGTGGCCGTGCGTGACGGCGCGACGCTGCGCAACCGCCTCTTCTTCGCCCACCCGGGCGGAGAGCTCGCCTGGTACGACAAGCGCCACCTCTTCCGTCCGGGGGGCGAGACCGGGCACTTCACGCCGGGCAGCGACCGCACGGTGGTCGAATACCGGGGGCTGCGTTTTCTGCTGCTGGTCTGCTACGACCTGCGCTTTCCGGTGTGGAGCCGCTGCCGGCGGGATTACGACGTGATTCTGTGCAGTGCGGCGTGGCCCGAGTCGCGGCGCGACGTATGGCGGACGCTGCTCTGCGCGCGGGCGCTGGAGAACCAGGCCTGGATCGTGGGGACGAACTTCTGCGGCGAGGATTCGTCGGGGCGTTACGCCGGCTCGTCGGCCATCATCGACTGCTACGGGCGCTTTCGGGCCGAGGCTCCCGAACGCGGGGCGGCGTGCCGCACGGTCCACTTTTCGCTCGACGAGCAGAACCGCTTCCGGGAGCGCTTCCCGACGTGGTGCGACGCGGATGACTTCGTTTTGAAGCAATAAATCGCGGAAAATATCGTATCTTTGCACGATTCCCCGCGCCGCGAGGGGCGGGGAGGAGAGGGAGGTTGTGTGCCTCCCGGGCTACGATACGCACATTATGGAGGAAACGATCAAGATACAGGGTGCGCGGGTCCACAACCTGAAGAACGTGGATCTGGAGATTCCGCGCCACAAGCTGGTGGTCATCACGGGCCTTTCGGGTTCGGGCAAGTCGTCGCTGGCCTTCGACACGATCTACGCCGAGGGACAGCGGCGCTACATGGAGACGCTGTCGACCTATGCGCGTCAGTTCGTGGGGACGATGGAACGTCCGGACGTGGACAAGATCACGGGTCTGAGCCCGGTGGTCGCCATCGAGCAGAAGACGACGAACAGGAATCCGCGTTCGACGGTGGGCACCGTGACGGAGATCAACGACTTTCTGCGCCTGCTCTACGCGCGGGCGTCGCGGGCCTATTCGCCGGTGACGGGCGAGGAGATGGTCCACTATACCGACGACCAGATCGCCGATCTGATCCTGAAGGGGTTCTCGGGCCGGCGCATCGCGCTGATGGCGCCGATCGTCAAGGGGCGCAAGGGCCACTACCGCGAGCTGTTCGAATCGCTGGCCAGGAAGGGGTATATCTACGCCCGCATCGACGGTGAGATCCGCGAGATCTCGATCGGCATGCGTCTCGACCGCTACAAGATCCACACGATCGACCTGGTTGTCGACCGGCTGGTGGTGAGCGAGGATTCGCGCGAGCGGCTGATGTCGTCGCTCAAGGAGTCGATGCGGCAGGGCAAGGGGACGATGGCCGTCTACGACTACGGGACGGAGCAGCAGCGCTTCTATTCGCGCCACCTGATGTGCCCGACGACGGGCATTGCCTTCGAGGATCCGGCGCCGCACACCTTCTCGTTCAACTCGCCGAAGGGGGCCTGCCCCCACTGCAACGGTCTGGGCGAGGAGGCGGTCTTCGACGTGGGGAAGATCATCCCCGACCGTCGGCTGTCGCTGCGCGAGGGGGCTGTCGAGCCGCTGGGCAAATACCGCAACAACATGCTCTTCGCGACGCTCGAGATGCTGGGGCGCCGCTACGACTTTACGCTCGATGACCCGATCGAGAGCTTCTCGGAGGAGGCGTTGAACGCCGTGCTCTACGGCGATTCGGAACCTTTGACGGTCGATCTTTCGGAGTTCAGCTCCTCGGGCGGGCGGCAGTTTCTCTCGTGGGAGGGGGTCGCCGAGTATATCGGGCGCACGGAGGATGACGACTCGAAACGCGGGCAGAAGTGGCGCGACCAGTTCCTCGTCTACCGCAAGTGCTCGGTCTGCGGGGGGACGCGCCTGAAGAAGGAGGCGCTGCAGTTCCGCGTCGCGGGCAAGAACATCGCCGAGGTTTCGGCCCTGTCGATTGCCGAATTTTCGGAGTGGGTGCCGACCATCCGCGCCTCGATGACCGACAAGGAGTGGCGCATTGCGCAGGAGATCGTCAAGGAGATCTCCGAGCGGCTGCGCTTCCTGATGGACGTGGGGCTGGGCTACCTGTCGCTGGCGCGCTCGTCGCGATCGCTGTCGGGGGGCGAGAGCCAGCGCATCCGGCTGGCGACGCAGATCGGCTCGAAACTGGTCAACGTGCTCTATATCCTCGACGAGCCCTCGATCGGCCTCCACCAGCGCGATAACCGGCGGCTGATCCGCAGCCTGGAGGAGCTGCGCGACGCCGGCAACTCGGTGATTGTCGTCGAACACGACGAGGACATGATGCGCGCGGCGGATTTCATCGTCGACGTGGGGCCGAAGGCGGGGCGCCGCGGCGGCTACATCGTGGCCGCGGGGACGTTCGACGACATCCTGCACGCGAATACCATCACGGCCGACTACCTCACGGGCCGTCGCCGCATCGAGATTCCTTCGACGCTGCGGCCGGGAACGGGCGAGTCGATCACGCTCCGCGGGGCGCGGGGCAACAACCTGCGCAACGTGACGGTGAGCTTTCCGCTGGGCAAGTTCATCTGCGTGACGGGTGTGAGCGGTTCGGGCAAGTCGACGCTGGTGAACGAGACGCTGCGTCCGATCCTCTCGAAGGCGCTCTACCGGTCGCTGGACCAGCCGCTGGAGTACGACTCGATCGAGGGGATCGAACACATCGACAAACTGGTGGTCGTCGACCAGTCGCCCATCGGACGCACGCCGCGGTCGAATCCGGCGACCTATTCGAACGTCTTCGCGGACATCCGCAAGCTGTTCGAGCTGACGCCCGATGCCCAGATCCGGGGCTTCAAGGCGGGGCGCTTTTCGTTCAACGTCAAGGGGGGACGGTGCGAGGAGTGCCGGGGGGCCGGTGTGCAGACCATCGAGATGAACTTTCTGCCGGACGTCTACGTGCGTTGCAAAGCGTGCGGCGGCCACCGCTACAACCGCGAGACGCTCGAGGTGCGCTACAAGGGCAAAAATATCGACGACGTGCTGAACATGACGGTGAACATGGCCGTGGAGTTCTTCGAGAACATCCCGTCGATCTACCAGAAACTCAAGGCGATCCAGGAGGTGGGGCTCGGTTATCTGACGCTGGGGCAGCCGTGCACGACGCTGTCGGGGGGTGAGAGCCAGCGGATCAAGCTCTCGGCCGAGCTTTCGAAACGCGATACGGGCCGTACGCTCTACATTCTCGACGAGCCGACGACGGGCCTCCATTTCGAGGATATCCGCCTGCTGCTGGAGGTGCTGAACAAGCTGGTCGACCGGGGCAATACGGTGATCGTCATCGAGCACAACCTCGACGTGGTGAAGGTGGCCGACCATCTGATCGACATCGGGCCCGAGGGCGGGGTAGGCGGCGGTGAGATCGTCGCCCAGGGGACTCCGCACGAGGTGGCGCAGTGTGAACGCAGCTATACGGGCCAGTTCCTGAAGCGAATGGGCCTTTGAGGAAACGCTCCCGGACGCCATGATGGGTGTCCGGGTTTTTTTTGCCGCGGGGACGGTCGCGGGGCGATCGGGCGGGCGGTTGCGGCATTGGTTTTGCGTTCATGGACGAAACCAAACCTTATCGTGCCATGAAAAAAACAGCCATTATCCTCCTTGGCCTTCTGCTGTGTGCGGGGGCCGTCGCCGTGATTGGACAGAAGAAGGTTCTGTCGCCGAAACAGGAGCAGCGCGAAGTGCGCGAGCAGCGTCGGGCCGAGCGCCTGGCCAACTACCAGAAGACGATGGATTCGATCATTCTGTCGCGCAACTTCCAGTTCAACCCGCAGACCATGCAGCGCCAGCCGGCCGGGCCGCTTCGCCAGATCATGAACCCGACCTTCAACGTGGGGATCTGGGACGGGACGGTGGACATCTGCCTTCCGTACGTAAAGGGGTACGTTCCTCCCTACTACACGACGGTTCTGAACTGTACGGTTCCCAGCGTACAGGGCTACACGACCGAACAGACCCACGAGGGGTGGATGGTAACCTTCTCGACGTCGCTGTTCACGGCCTCGACCTATACGTTTACGTTCGAGATCTTCTCGCAGACGGGCGGTGCCAACCTGACGATCACCAACCCGTGGTACAATCCCGTTCAGTATTCGGGGACGATCTCGCAGCTCTATTGATCCGGAAGGAGCTGCCGGTGTACAAAAAACGGACTGCAGCCATCCTGCAGTCCGTTTTTTGCGGTACGGGGTGTAGCTGCATCCGCGTGTAGGTCTCCC
Source organism: Alistipes sp. An54 (assembly GCF_002159375.1). Lineage (NCBI taxonomy): Bacteria > Pseudomonadati > Bacteroidota > Bacteroidia > Bacteroidales > Rikenellaceae > Alistipes > Alistipes sp. An54. The sequence goes on along the minus strand of NZ_NFIA01000002.1, from coordinate 224,050 downwards.
GGTTGTAGTGTTCGTAGCTGTATTCCGGCTGAATGGTGTGCTGGACGAGAACCGGCTGTGATTCGGAGAGCTCCTCCACGGTATGGGTTTTCCGGTCGCCGTCGGCCTTCGGGAAGGAGACGGCCAGCGTCTTGCCGGTTTCGGTGTATACCCATTCGACGGGCTCCGTCGATTCGTTTTTTTGTGCTTCAATTTCGGAAGATGAGTGCCACGGCCGAGACCGAGACGCCCTCTTCGCGTCCTTCGAATCCGAGCCGTTCGGTGGTCGTGGCCTTGACCGAGACGCGGTCCGGGTCGATGCCCATGTCGGCGGCCAGTGTTTCGCGCATGCGGTCGATATGGGGACGCAGCTTGGGGCGCTGCATACGGATGGTGCAGTCGACATTTCCGATCTGATAGCCCTTTTCGCGGACCATCTCCGCGACGCGGCGCAGCAGCCGGCGGGAGTCGATTCCTCGGAACTCGTCCGACGTGTCGGGGAAATGGAGGCCGATGTCACCAAGGGCGGCGGCACCGAGCAGGGCGTCACACAGGGCGTGAATGGCCACATCGCCGTCCGAATGGGCGACGCAACCCTTCGAGTGAGGGATCTCCACTCCTCCCAAAACGAGGCGCAGCCCGTCGGCCAGCGCATGGACATCATATCCGTGTCCGATTCTGAAATCCGTCATAACGTGCAATTTTGGTTGCCAAAATAGGGAAAAAAGTGTAACTTTGCAAAAATACAAGAAACCTATGTCAGCAATCTCAACCCTTGAACCGCGCCTGGTATGGGAGCAGTTCGACGCCATCACCCAGGTACCGCGCCCCTCGAAGAAGGAGGGCAAGATCATCGATTTTCTGGTTCGTTTCGCCCGGGAACACGGGATCGAGTATCAGAAGGATGCCATCGGCAACGTGGTGATGCGCAAGCCGGCGACGCCGGGCTATGAGGATCGTCCGGCGGTGATTCTTCAGTCGCACATGGATATGGTGTGCGAGAAGAATTCGGACGTGGAGTTCGACTTCGAGAACGACCCGATCCGCACGCGCATCGACGGCGAGTGGGTGAAGGCCGAAGGGACGACACTGGGCGCCGACTGCGGCATCGGCATGGCGGCGGCGCTGGCCGTGCTGCTCGACGCGGAGGTGCAGCACGGACCGCTTGAGGCGCTGTTCACCGTCGACGAGGAGACGGGCCTCACCGGAGCCTTCGAGCTGGGCGAGGGGATGCTCACGGGCAAATACCTCATCAACCTCGATTCGGAGGACGAGGGCGAGCTTTTCATCGGCTGCGCCGGCGGCATCGACACCATTGCCACGTTCCACTGTACGATGGAGCCGGCCCCGAAGAACTATTCGTTCTTCCGCGTGGATGTCTCGGATCTGCTGGGCGGCCACTCGGGTGACGACATCGACAAGGGCCGTGTCAATTCGAACAAGATGGTGGCGCGTCTGCTGTGGGACGGGATGCAGTCGTGCGAGCTGCGGCTGAGCTATTTCAGCGGCGGCAACCTGCGCAATGCGATTCCGCGTGAGGCTTACGCCATCTTCGGAGTTCCGACGCGTCTGAAGGGCGATTTCGAGAAACGCTACCGGCTCTTTGCGGCGGATCTCGAGGCGGAGTTCCGTTTCCGGGAGCCGAATTTCAAGATTACGCTCAACGAGATGCCCGAGGTGGAGGAGGTGCTCGACGCGCGGACGCAGTTCGGACTGGTCTACTCGCTGGTTGGGGTTCCGAACGGCGTGGTAGCCATGTCGTTTGCGGTTCCGGGTCTGGTGGAGACGTCGACGAACCTGGCTTCGGTGAAGTTCGAGGGTCGCGACCGCATCGTGGTGACTTCGTCGCAGCGCTCGTCGGTCGAGAGTGCCAAGACCTACGTGATGCAGATGGTCGAGTCGGTCTTCGCGCTGGCGGGAGCTGACGTGGCCCATTCGGACGGCTATCCGGGCTGGACGCCGAATCCGACGTCGCACCTGCTGAAGGTGACCGAGGAGGCCTACCGGCGTCTTTTCGCCACGGATCCGAAGGTTCGTGCGATCCACGCCGGACTGGAGTGCGGGCTCTTCCTGGAGAAGTATCCCGATCTGGAGATGGTGTCGTTCGGTCCGACGCTGCGGGGTGTCCACTCGCCCGACGAGCGGCTGGAGATCTCTACGGTCATGAAGTTCTGGCAGCTGCTTTGCGAGACGCTTCGGACGCTCTGACGCCGGCGGCGTGAATTCCCATACGATGCGGGACCCCGGCCGATCGGACCGGGGCCTGCTTGTTTCCGGCGGGGCGTGTTACGGAAATCTAACCGCCGTGTTACGGTGTTGCAACAACTGTTTCAGACCTTTGCCGACACAACAAGTAACGTCCATGAAGAGATCCATCCTCTCCCTGATTCTGGCTTCGTTTCTTTTGATCCCTGCGGCCGAAGCCGCAAGCCCCGTTGCAGGTCCCGCTGCCAGTCCTGTCATAGACCCCGTTGCAGGTCCCGCTGCAAGCCCCGTCACAGACCCCGCCACGACTCCCGTTCTGAGCCCTGCCGCGCCGGATTCACTGCGTACGGAGTCTTCGTCTTCTGCGGTTCCCGCACCTTCGGGCGTCTCCACCCTCTCTGCGGCCGCCATGCCCGTTTCGGTTTCCCCGACCGCCGATGTTCCGACGACTCCGACTGCTCGGGCATCTGCGATTTCTGCCACGGCCCCTGCAGCCCCTGCGGCTTCGTCCGCATCGGCCCCGGCTTCGGCGGTCAAGGAGCCGCCCTTCACGGTGCAGCTCCACGGAACGGTGCGGGCGAAATTCGAGTACCAGCCCGACCTGGGGAAGAGCCGCTTCGAGGTGCGCAACGCGCGCTTCAGCCTTTCGGGCCAGGTGACTCCGCTGGTGAACTACAAGGCGGAGATTGACCTTTCGGACGAGGGTTCGATCAAGATGCTGGATGCCTACGCACGGTTGAACCTGCTGCAGCGGCGTCTGCGGTTCACGATCGGCCAGATGCGCGTACCCTTTACGATCGACGCCCACCGCTCGCCCCACGAACAGTACTTTGCCAACCGCTCGTTCATTGCCAAACAGGCGGGCAACGTGCGTGACGTGGGTGCGACGCTGGCGTGGAGCTTCGGCCGGCGGGTTCCGGTGACGCTCGAAGGGGGGCTCTTCAACGGCTCGGGGCTGACCAATCAGAAGGACTACTGGACGCGGTCGTTCAACTATTCGGCCAAGGCGCGCTTCCGCTTTGCCGAGCGGGTGAACCTTTCGCTGAGCATCCAGAAGACCCACCCGGATCTGGTCGACATCCACATGTACGACATCGGCGCCTACTACGAGAATAGCCTGTGGCACATCGAGGGGGAGTACCTGCGCAAGAACTACGCATCGGAGGCCTTCCCCGGGGTGAATGTCGTGGATGCCTTCGTGTGCCGGAACTTTCCGCTGCGAAGCCGGGCGCTGCGCCAGATTTCGGTGCTGGCGCGCTACGACTATATGTCGGACCACAGCACGGGTATTGCCGGAGCGGGAGGCGTGCTGCTTGTCGACGATCCCGAACGCCACCGGGTGACCGGCGGTCTGACCTTCAGCCTGGGTCTTCCCTTCCGGGCCGACATCCGCGTCAACTATGAGGCCTACTTCTATCGTCCGACGGCTGAGCCGGACCTCTCCGAGCAGGACAAGTTCGTAGCGGAGTTCATGGTTCGCTTCTGATTCCGGGGCGGCAGAAACCGTGCAGAATATTTCCGCAATTGACATATTTCGCTATCTTTGTATATGAAAAAGTTTTTCGGAATATGTCGAACGGGCATTTTTCTCTGCTGGCCATCGTCATGGTGGGGTTGTCATACCCCATGACGTCCGCGGCCCAGCAGCATCCCGACGATGCATATTATCCCTATGCCGGGCGGGAGGAGCGACCTGTTCGGCTCCAGACCGATACGACACTCTTCTACCGGGCGATTCAGGGTCCGGCGGATCTCTATGGCATCTCCACCGATTTTACGCTTCCGGGAGTGGCCCTTGCCCGTCGGGGGTGCGGCTATGCGTCGGAACGGACGCAGCTTTCCGGAATCGACATCTCCTATCGTTATCTCGGGCTGATGCGTCTGCTGGGCGCCGGGGAGCAGCGTATTGCGGGACTTCAGAGCTCACCGGCCCCTTTCGGGGGTGCCGTCTCCACGACGCAGCTCCACTTTCCGGCCGGCGAACCGCTCCAGCCCTACCTGGTTTCGGTGCGCTTCTCCGACCGCAACTACCGTTTCGGTTCGCGTGTGGCGGCCACCCGCCGCCTGGGTCACGGCTGGCAACTGACGGCCGCCGCGGACTTCCGCACGGGCCGGGACCTGCACGTCGAGGGGGTCTTCACGAATGCCCTGACTGCGGGAGTGCGCTTGACGCGCCGCTGGGATGAGCAGGGCGAACTTTCGCTCGTCTGCATCGTCCCGGCCTCCGTGCGGGGCACCCGCCTCACGACCTCGGAGGAGGCCTTTCAGCTGACGGGCGACCGGCTCTATAATCCCGCCTGGGGCTATCAGGACGGCCGGGTGCGCAATTCGCGGGTCCGGCGCGAGACGCTTCCGCTGGCCGCGGCCGTGTGGGAGCGGCAGCTCACCGCTTCAACGCGGCTTTCGGCCTCGGCGGGCGTTGAGGCGGGCAAGAGCCGCTACAGCATGCTGGGGTGGTACGACGCGCGCACGCCGATGCCGGACAACTACCGCTACCTGCCGAGCTATACGGGCGACCGGGCCACCGAGCAGGCGTGGCTGACGCGGGATCCCCGCTATACGCAGATCGACTGGGACGAACTGATCCGCGAGAACCGCATGGCGGGCGGCGAGGCGGTCTATGCGCTGGAGGACCGGGTCGAGCGGCTTTGGGACGCGACGCTTCACCTCAGCTTCACGACGGAGGCCGAACGTCGCCTGACGCTTCGCTACGGGGCGCAGCTGCAACTCGACGACCGCCGCAACTACAAGCAGATGCGCGATCTGCTCGAGGCGGACTACCTCACGGATATCGACCAGTTTCTGGTCGACGACGACACCTACGGCACGCTGCTTCAGAACGACCTGCGCCATCCCGGCCGGAAGATCCGTCGGGGCGACCGCTTCGCCTATGACTATTCGCTCACCACGCGCTCGGCCGAGGTGTATCTGCAGGCCGACTACCGTTCGGACCGCTTTCGGGGCGAGGTGCTGCTGGCTGTCGGTAGCGGGGCCGTCAGCCGCCGGGGCCACTACGAGAAGGAGCTCTTTCCGGGCAGCCAGTCCTTCGGACGCTCACGGGTCATGCGCTTTTCGCCCTACCGGCTGAAATTCTCGGGCGGTTGGTCCTTCACGCCGCGCCACTACGTCGAGCTGTCGCTGCTGGCCGCAGCGGAGATCCCCGACGCCGAAGATCTCTTCTACCAGCCGCTCTACAACAACCGCACGCTCACCGATGCAAAGGCCGGGCGCACATATGGCGCCGAGTTGACCTACCGCCTGACGGGTCCGACCGTCAACCTTCAGACGTCGCTTTTTGCGTTGTTGCGGCTCGACGGCTCGCAGACTCTCCGCTATTACGACGACATGTCCTACGTCTATTGCGACCTGGCCGTCACCGGGATCGGAATTCGGAGCCTGGGTATCGAGACGGCAGCGAAGATTCGTCTGTCGGATCGTTGGCGGCTGACGCTTGCGGCCTCGGCGGGGAGTTATCGGTATGTCCGGGATCCGCGTGTTGAGGTGCTCTCCGACGTGGACAATACGCCGGTCGACCGGGGTTCGGCGAGCCGGATGGGCGGATGCCGGGTGGGCGGGGCTCCCGCCGTGACCGCCTCGGCCGAACTTTCGTGGTTCGGGCGTCGGGGGTGGGGAATCCACGCCTCGGCGGGGTATGCCGCGGAGCGCTACGTCGAGCCGATGGCGCTACGGCGTACCGATCGGCTGGCCGGCCAGGGCGGCATCACGCGGGAAGCCTTCGCTGCCTTCACGCACCAGGAGCGGCTGCCGGATGCCTTCACGCTCGATGCATCGCTCTTCAGGAGCTTCTGGTTCGAGCGTTCGCGGCTGACCGTGGCGCTGCTGCTTCGCAATCTGCTGGGCGATTCCGATATGGTCTACAACGGTTACGAATCGCTGCGCGTGCGGCGGATCCGGAGCGGCGATGCGACCTTCTACACGCCGCAGGCGACGCGTTACAGCTACGTGCCACCACGGTCGTTCTATGTGACGGTCTCCTGCCGATTCTGAGAGATCGGTCATATTGTCGGAATTTTTTTTGGGAATTAGCTGACGATTTCGTATTTTGAGAGGCGAAAACCTTAAAAACTTCAAACCCATGATTGTCGGTATTCCAAAAGAGATCAAGAACAACGAGAACCGCGTTGCTCTGACCCCGGCGGGCGCCCAGGAGCTCGTCAAGCGGGGACACAAGGTGTATGTGCAGGCTACGGCCGGAGAGAACAGCGGATTTGCCGACTCGGCCTATACGGCCGTCGGGGCGGAGCTTCTGCCCACGATCGAGGATGTCTACGCCACGGCGGAGATGATCGTGAAGGTCAAGGAGCCGATTGCCCCGGAGTACAAACTCATCCGTCGCGACCAGCTGGTCTTCACCTATTTTCACTTTGCGAGCAGCGAGGCGCTGACCCATGCGATGATCGACAGCGGGGCCGTGTGCTGCGCCTATGAGACGGTCGAGCGTGCGGACCGGTCGCTGCCGCTGCTGATTCCGATGTCGGAGGTTGCCGGGCGCATGGCGGCACAGGAGGGGTGTTATTTTCTGGAGAAGCCGCGTGGAGGCAAGGGCGTACTGCTGGGAGGTGTTCCGGGCGTGAAGCCGGCGAAGGTCTTCGTGATCGGAGCGGGTGTTGTCGGGACGGCTGCGGCGCGTACGGCGGCGGGCACGGGAGCCGACGTGACGATCTGCGACATTTCGCTGCAGCGCCTGACCTATCTGGCCGACGTGATGCCGAAGAACGTCAAGACGCTCATGTCGTCGGAGTATAACATCCGCGAGGAGCTGCGTCATGCCGATCTGGTGATCGGTTCGGTTTTGATTCCCGGGGCGAAGGCACCGAAACTCGTGACGCGCGACATGTTGAAACTGATGGAGCCGGGAACGGTGATGGTAGACGTTGCGATTGACCAGGGAGGGTGCTTCGAGACGTCGCGCCCGACGACGCACGAGGATCCGGTCTACTACGTGGACGGTATTCTGCACTATTGCGTGGCGAATATTCCGGGAGCCGTGCCGCGGACCTCGACGCTGGCGCTGACCAACGCAACGCTTCCCTACGTGCTGCAATTGGCCGACAAGGGCTGGCAGCGGGCCGCGCGTGAGAATGCGGAGCTGGCGCTGGGGCTGAACGTGGTTTCGGGCAAGGTGGTCTACCGGCCGGTAGCCGAGGCCTGGGGGCTTCCCTGCGAGCCTCTGAGCCTCTGAATCCGAGAAAACGGAATGTCTGAGCTCCTGAGTCTTTGAGCCCCATGGCCCCCAAAGACTCAGGACCTCCTTATTTTTTTGCGTATTTCCCCGATTGGCGTATCCGTTCCGATCGTCCTTTGGGAAATGTTATATCTGACGGAATATCTGTCCGTTATGCCGTCTTTGTTTTATTTAATAAATTTAAGAAAGGGACTGTATATCTGAAAAAAGAGTCAATAAAAAGAATATCATGCGCTTTTTTTATATATTTGTAGCGTTAGTTAGGCTATTATGAGACGATATCTACTCCTGTTGGTATTGTTTTGGGCATTACCGACTGCCTTAATTGCACAGCAATACAACGTGTCGGGACGTGTACTGGTCAAGGGGGGGGGAAAGAAACCGACCCCGATCGGGCTGGCCGTCGTGGAGCTTCCGAAGGCGGGTTTGTGGGCCGTAGCGGACAACGAGGGAAACTTTTCGGTGAAGAACGTACCGGCGGGCAAGGTGCTCTTTTCGGTCTCGTGCCTGGGCTACGTGACGACGCTTACGGAGGTTGAGGTTCACCGCGACCTGGATTCGTTGTGCCTCTACGCCCCGGAGGACAACCTCAAGCTGGAGAGTGTGGTGGTTACGGCGCGTGAGGCGACCAACGCCATGGCGACCTCGCGTACGATCGAGGGGAATGCCATCAACCACCTGCAGATGGTCAACGTGTCGGACATCTCGACGCTGCTTCCTGGCGGCAAGACGGTGAATCCGGACCTGATGGAGAACAACACTTTTTCGTTGCGCGACGGCGGGTCGACGGCGGGCAATGCCTCGTTCGGAACGGCCGTAGAGGTGGATGGCGTACGCCTGTCGACCAACGCTTCGCTGGGGGACCTGACGGGCGTCAGTACACGCAACATCTCCTCGACGTCGATCGAATCGGTCGAGGTGATCACGGGCGTGCCGTCGGCCGAGTACGGGGATATTTCGTCGGGTATGGTGAAGATCTCGACGCGCAAGGGTCGCACGCCCTACATGCTGGTTCTCTCGACCAATCCGCGGACCAAGCAGATTGCCGCCTCGAAGGGTTTTGATCTGGGCGACGACCGCGGAGTGCTGAATTCGAACATCGAGTATACGCGGGCGACGAAGAATCCGACCTCGCCCTATACCTCCTATTCGCGCACGGGGCTTTCGCTCAACTACCAGAATACCTTTGCGAAGGTGCTGCGCTTTGATTTCGGGGTTTCGGCCAACGTGGGCGGCATGAACTCGGAGGATGATCCCGACGTGCAGGCCGGCGAGTGGGAGAAGGACCGAGACAATGCCCTGCGGGCCAATACGTCGCTCAAGTGGCTGCTCAACCGCAAGGCGATCACGAGTGTGGATTTCGACGCCTCGATCAACTATGCGGACAATCTTACGCGGATCCATACCTATAATACGAGTTCGACGATGAGTCCGGCGGTCCACGCGACGGACGAGGGTTACTTTGTAGCGGATCTGCTTCCGTCGACCTACTATACGACGCAGTGTGTCGATTCGAAGGAGCTGGACTATGCGGCCAATCTCAAGGCGACGTGGATCCGCAGTTGGGGAGACATTCACAGCAATGCCAAGGTGGGCGTATCGTGGCGAGCCGACGGCAACGTGGGCCAGGGGGCCTACTACGAGGATCCGACGCTGGCGCCGAACGGCTACCGTCCTCGGCCCTATACCGACATTCCGTACATGCACAATCTGGCGGCCTACCTTGAGGAGACGCTGACACTGCCCGTGGGCAGCGGATCGGTGCAGCTGATGGCGGGACTGCGTGCGGAGAAGACCTTCATCAAGGGGACGCGCTACGACAAGACGCAGAGCCTCTCTCCGCGACTGAACCTGAAGTACCGCATTACGGACTGGCTGACGATCCGCGGCGGGTGGGGTCTGACCGACAAACTGCCGTCGTTCAAGATTCTCTACCCGGACCCGAACTATCTCGACCGTCAGGTCTACGGCGTTTCGTACGGCGGCCAGAGCCTCTACGTTTTCCACACGCGGCCCTATGAGATCATGTACAATCCCGACCTGCGTTGGCAGCGGAACCGCAATTCGGAGGTGGGAGTCGATCTGCGCATCGGCGGGACGTCGATTTCGCTGGTTGGCTACTTCAACCGCACGAAATACCCCTTTGAGCTCAAGAACGAGTACGAACCCTATACCTACCGGCTGAGTTCGCTGCCGACGACCACGCCGGACGGCGAACCCTTCACGATGCCGACCCATCCGCTCTTCAAGGTGGACAGCCAGACGGGCGAGATGTTTATCCGCGATGCGGACAACATGTCGCAGGGATGGATCCTGATGACGGGGAGTGACAAGCAGACCTTTGTTCGGAACACTTACCAGAGCAACGGATCGCCGGTCGACCGCATGGGACTGGAGTTTGTCTTCGACTTTCCGGAGATCCGGCCCCTGCGGACGCAGCTTCGGCTCGACGGAGCCTATGGCTATACGAAGTACATCAATACGGGTGAGGCGTGGTACTATCCGAGTGTCACGACGGGCGGAAACTTCTACCCCTACGTGGGCATCTACGCCGACAACGGGAGCAACTCGACGATCACCTACAACGGCACGAAGACCCACTCACTGGATGCGAACCTGACGGCGACGACGCACCTGCCGTCGATCCGGATGATCATCTCGCTGCGGCTGGAGGCGTCGCTTCTTAAGCGTTCGCAGCACCTTTCGGAGTATAACGGCGAGGAGTACGCCTTCAACGTCGACGAGAACCGCAATCCGACGGGCGGGAGCATCTACGACGGCAACAGCTATACGGCCATCTGGCCGATTGCCTATATCGACCAGTCGGGCGAGCGGCATCCCTTTACGGATGCCGAGCGGAACAATCCCGATTTTGCGTCGCTGCTGCTGCGTTCGGCCAACACGTACGCCTTTAACGAAGATGGCTACGACCCCTATTTTTCGGCCAATCTGAGCATAACGAAGGAGATCGGCGACCATGTGTCGATTTCGTTCTACGCCAATAACTTCACCAATTCGCGACCGTTCATGCGCTCCTATGCGACGGGAGTACGGGTGGTCTTCACCCCGTCGTTCTACTACGGCCTGACGGTACGCCTCAAATTCTGACGACGATGAAGAAGCTGACACTTATCTGTTTTGTGATGTTTTCGGCGGCCTGCACGTCGTTCGGAAGTGATCCCTACGGGCGTTCGGTCCGCAGCCTGCATGTGGCGGTGAGCTACCCGGAGGAGTATGCGGACTACCTGCGCGAGGGCGTTGCGGTGACTCTTTCCGACCGCAATTCGGGCAATGTCTATACGGCGCTGACCGATGCTGCGGGAGATGTTGATTTCCGCGTTTCGGCGGGCCACTACAAGCTTTCGGTGCTGGACCTTGCCGATGAAGAGTCGGTTTTCAACGGTTCGGTGGAGCTGGTGGATCTTTCGTCCGGGGACCAGAACCTGACCGTTGCACTGTCGTACTCCAAGCCGGGTACGGTCATCATCAAGGAGATCTACTCGGGCGGCTGCCCGCAGGATTACCCCTCGACGGGAACCTATACCAACGACAAGTACATCATCCTGCACAACAATTCGTTTGAGACGCAATATCTCGATGGATTGTGTCTGAGTACCGTAGCGCCCTATAACTCGTCGGCGACGAACAACCCGTGGACGACGACCGATGCGACGGGCAATCTGGTTTTCCAGGATTTCGCTCCGGTTCCGGACTGCGTCTGGCAGTTCCCGGGCAGCGGGGAGGATTATCCGCTGGCACCGGGCGATGATGCGGTGATCGCCTACCACGGCGTGGACCATACGCAGACCTACTCGATGTCGGTGAATCTGAACCGCAAGGGCTATTTCGTCCTCTACGATCTGCTGAACTATCCGGGAACGACGACCTACCCGACGCCGGCTCCGGGCGACCAGATCGACGAGGCGCACTACCTGAAGATGCTCAAGAAGACGGGCAAGAGCAGCGCCTATGTGATATCGAACAATTCGCCGGCGATCATCATCTTCCGGGCCCCGGAGGGGTATGATCTGACGTCGTATCTGGCGTCGAAGGATTCGGAGACGCAGGACGGATCGCTGCTCTATACGAAGATTCCGTGGGACTGGGTCATCGACGGTGTTGAGGTGATCGACAAGACGGGAGCGACGCGCACCAAGCGTCTGCGGGCGGACATCGACGCCGCGGGTGTGGAGTTTTCGGCCATGTCGCAGGGACATACGCTTCACCGTCGGCTGAACGAGACGACCACTGCATCGGCCGGTTTTGACGTCTATTACGATACGAACAACTCGTCGAACGACTTCTATGAGCGGGAGACACAATCGCTGCGAGAGGGCTTATGAGACGGATTGTAACCATACTGCTTCTGATCGCCGCCACGGGAGCCGTGGCGCAGGATCGCTTTGAAGAGACCTTCCGGCGCAATGCGTGGAACGGGTCGGTCAACGCGGCGGGGCTTCGCCAGGACAGCGTGAGCCACTCCTACGCGGAGGCCTACTTCACGAAGGAGAACGGCGGGCTGACGGACCCTTCGTCGTCGGACAACAGCTGGAACGCCGGGGTGCGTACGGAATCGATCCGCCACCTGAACCGGATTTCGTTTGCCGGCGGCTTCAACTACGACTATTTCGACGGCCGGAACATGTGCGGGTCGATGTTTACCGTCCCGGGCTACTATCCGGTTGATATCGTGGAGTTCACGCCGGGACGGAAGGTTCGTGAGAGCTATAACTTCCGTGCGGGGCTTTCTGCCGAGCTGACCCGGCGGTGGCTGGTGGGACTGAACGTCTCGTTCGAGGCGCGCAACTACGCCAAGCGCAAGGACCTCCGCCACAAGAACACGCGTCTGGATTTCGAGTTTTCGCCGGGCGTGATGTATCGTTCGGGACGTTTTGCCGTGGGCGCGGCCTATATCGTCGGGATCGACAACGAGAAGATCGAGGCCGAGGAGATCGGCTCAACGCCGGAATCGTACCAGGCCTTTTTTGACCGGGGGCTTCGCTACGGAACGCTGCAGTTGTGGGAGAGCAACGACCTTCACCTGACGACGTCGGGCGTGACGGGCTTCCCGATCCGCGAGACGACCCAGGGCGCGGGGCTCCAGCTTCAGTACGGTCCTCTCTACGTGGATGCGGCCTACCGCAACCGGCAGGGGCGCACGGGCGAGGGCGGTGCGATCTGGCACGAATACGATGCCGATCTGGTGACGGCAAACGGTGTGCTGACCCTCGGCGAGGCGTCCGACCTCCACTACGTACGACTCGGTATGGAGTGGGAGTCGCTTGCCAACCGCGAGAACATCCTCACCTACGAGTCGGTCAACGGCGTTTCGACCCCTCACCTGCACGGCTCGACGCCGATTTTCGGACGCAAGCGGCTCGACCTGAGCGCCGAATACGAATGGACGACGACACGCATGGACTGGCGTGTGGGTATAAACCATACGGATCTGAACCGCGAGTCGACGCTGATGTACCCGCAGACGCGGGGTCAGCGGCTGCAGTGGACGATGGTCTGGAGTACGTGGCTTTACCGCTTCGGGGCGTGGGAGCTGACCCTTGCGGCTGATTTCCGGCGGGGCGGTTTCAGCGAACGGGAGGAACTGGGCGAGTCGCCGGCCCGGCCGGGTGAATACCCGATGCAGCTGACCGACTTCTACAACTGCGAGAACGAATACTGGACGATGCCGCGGGTTGGGGCCGGAGCGGGCGTGCGGCGCAACATCCGGCGGTTCTATATCGACCTGTCGGCGCGCTACGAGCATGGATTTGACGTGCATTACGTGTCGCAACCCAACCGGGTTCGGGCGACACTGGGCGTAGGATATAATTTTTAACCGATAAAAACTGACGCTTATGAAAAGGATTCTGACGATGGCAGTGGCTGCTGCGATGGTGGTGGCCTGTTCGAAGGAGGAGAGCGGGCCTTCGGGTCCGATGCAGTTGACGATCGATCCGACGATCACGCGAGCCACGGAGGTGGATTTCGAGACGGGGGATGCGATTGGCGTAACGGTGACGACGGCAGCGGAGGCCTACGTGGCCAACCGTAAGTTTGTCTACGGCAGTGACAGCCGCTTTGCGGGCGAGGAGAGTCTGCTGTGGTACGAAGATGTGAATGCCCCGGCGACGTTATTTGCCTACTATCCCTATTCGGATCCGGCGCCTTCGGAGTTTACGGTGAAGGCCGACCAGGGAGGTGACGGCTACGGTGCTTCGGACCTGATGACGGCCCTGAAGACGGGCGTCTACCCGACGAAGAATGCCGTGGGGATGACCTTCCGCCACAAGATGTCGCGTCTGGTCTTCACGATCGACAACGAGACGGACTTCCCGGTGACGCAGCTTGTGGTGACGGGGACGATCGGCACGGCCGTGATCGACGCCGCGGCCAATACGGTGACGGTCAAGTCGGATGCTGCGACGCAGGACATTACGGCGCGTGAGGTGACGGCCAATTCGAAATACTACGCATTGGTAGTTCCGCAGTCGGCGAAGTTCAGCGTAACGGTGACGACGGCCGAGGGCACGCGCTCGCAGAGCTACAGCGAGACGGAACTTGAGGGCGGCAAGAGCTACCCGGTGACGGTCCGTGTCAAGCCGACCAACATGGAGATTGTGATGGATGGCCCGATCGAGGGCTGGGAGGATGCCGAAGAGATTCCGACCGAGGGTCAGGGTACGAGCGAAGCAGCCACGGTCGAGTGGGGCGGTGTGAAGTACAAGATCGTGACGCTGAAGGACGGCCGGACATGGATGGCCGAGAACCTGCGCTACGTACCCGAAGGCAAGAGCATTTCGAGCAATCCGGCCGATGGCAACGGCGTATGGTACCCGTGCAACCTGGACAAGGAGGTCGATCCGGATCTGGCCGAGACGAACGGCCTGTTGTACAGCTATCCGGTGCTGCTGGGTCTGGATGGCGAGCTGACAGCGGAGAACTACAATACGAAGGAGGGTGCTCAGGGTATTTGCCCCGACGGCTGGCACATCCCGACGAAGGATGAATGGATGAAACTGGCCGGAGCCGGTTCGGGCGGACTTTCCGATCCGACGGCTCCCTATTATGATGCGGCCCAGAACGGCGGTTCGATGGTCAAGCTCAACGAAGACGGCTTCAACTTCTCGGGCTGTGGTTATATCAACGCCAATAATGCGACTGCAACGCCTGCTTATATGGCGTCGGTATCCAAGGCTGATGATACGGCCTACGGTATGGGCTACTATGCCGGATCGACGGCCTACCAGATCACCTATAATACGGCAGGCGATGCGATGAGCGGCATCAAGAATATCCAGTATTTCGCGGCTATGATTACCTATAATGACACCTATAACCGCGTGACGGTCGCCTACAACAGCGGCTTCTGCGGAGTCCCGGTCCGTTGTATCAAGGATGCGGAGTAGCACCGGGGCTGAACAGGCAAAGACAACACACACAACACTATTAACGATTCATGAAAAGAAAACCCAATTACCTGAAACACGTGCTGCAATGGGGCGTTCTGGCCGCCATTGTGGTCACGGTGCTTTGGAGCACGTTTGCCGACAAGGCGGTTGACGTGGAGAAGTATTGTCCGTTCGGCGGACTGCAGGCCTTCGGCACCTATGTGGTCAACAATTCGCTGGCCTGCTCGATGTCGATGCTTCAGATCATGATGGGGCTGGTGCTGGCCGTCGGGGTGATCCTCTTCTCGAAACTCTTCTGCGGCTACCTCTGCCCGGTAGGCACCGTGGGTGAAGCGATGGGCCGCGTGGGCAAGAAGCTGCACGTACAGGTTGAGATCCGTCCGGGGAGCATTGCCGACCGCGCCTTGCGCGTCGTGAAATACGTGCTGCTGTTCACGATTCTCTACAACACGCTTTCGTCGAGCGAGCTGTTCTGCAAGCAGCTGGATCCCTACTACGCCGTGGCCACGGGCTTCAAGGGCGAGATCGTCCTCTGGATGTCCATCACGAGCCTTGTGCTGCTTCTGCTGGGCGGTTTTGTGGTGAAGATGTTCTGGTGCAAGTACATCTGCCCGCTGGGCGCCGCGAGCAACATCTTCAAGTTCACGTGGCTGCTGCTGGCCGCCGCGGTTGTAGCGTGGATTCTCGGACTGACGGGAGTCGAGGGGAGCTGGCCGTGGATCATCGGTGCGACGTGCCTGGCGGCCTACCTGATCGAGATGATCAAGCTGCGCAGCTGCACCTTCCCGCTGATGTACGTCGTGCGTGATGCGGAGGCCTGCAACGGGTGCGGACTCTGCACGAAGAAGTGCCCCTACGGGATCCGCGTGCAGGATCTCGGGAAGGTGAAGCATGTCGACTGTACGATGTGCGGACAGTGCATTTCGTCGTGTTCGCAGGATGCGCTTCAGTTCAACGGGCGGCGGTCGCTGCGCTGGGTGCCGGGTATTCTGACTGTGGTACTGTTTGCCATAGCGCTGTGGCTGGGCAACACGCTGGAGCTTCCGACCATCGACGAGAAGTGGGGTGACTATGAGAAGGTCGAGAACCTGACGACCTACGAGATGCAGGGGCTGCAGACGGTGAAGTGCTACGGCTCGTCGAAGGCCTTCTCGGCCAAGATGCAGACGGTGCCGGGCGTCTATGGCGTGAAGACGTATGTCCGTCACCACGGCGTCGAGATTCTCTATGACCCGGCGAAGACCGATACGGTGAAGATCCAGGAGGCGATCTTTACGCCGACGATGCGCAAGTATGCCATGCCGACGGCCGATGTGCCGACGCTGCGGGTGCTGCAGTTGGGCGTTGAGGGGCTCCACGACCGGATGGACATGGTCTATTTCGGCATGGTGCTCCAGAAGATCGAGGGTATCTACGGCTTCACGTCGGAGTTTGCCTGCCCGGTAGCGGTGACGGTCTATACGGATCCGTCGGTGACGATTACCGAGAAGCAGATGGCCGAGGCAATCGATGCCAGGGAGCTGATCATTCCGATGAAGGAGGGTGAGAAGACGATCCCGATGCACACGGTGCTGAAGAGCTTCGAGTGGGCGGAAGAGGTTTCGCGCGAGGAGTTTGCCCAGGTGATGTTCCGCGAGATCGAGGAGATGAACGGACGCTTCGTGGCCAACCAGGAGAAGTGGGGCGACGACGCGGCCTTCCCGAAGGCGGTCTACGAGATGGAGTTCCCGAGCATCGAGAAGCCGCTTATCCGCCGTACGTTCCCCTATTTCAAGAGTTTTCTGTCGTGCCAGGATGGCATCACGTCGCTGGACTTCGTGCTTCGCGACACCGTACCGGTGATGCGACTGCACTACGTGAAGTCGATGTGGGACGATGCGCGGATCTGGAAGGAGATTTTCCAGGCCGAGAAGTGGACGCTTCGCATGGCCGACGGCACGTTCCAGGAGTCGGCACCGCGGCTGAAGTTCACGGTTGAGGGCCACACGGTCGAGGAACCGGCCGCCGCGGCAGCTACGAAGTAGTGTTCCGATACCGGTAAACCGCAGCAAAGCGACACACACCCGGGCCCGATGGGGGCATCAAGGGGCGTGTGTCGCTTCTGCGATGAGGAGAAAGCAGACAACAAGCGAAAAAGAGACAACATGAAGAGATGGATTACGGGCGCCCTGGCGCTGTTGACGATCCTTCAGTCGGTACGGGCCGACGAAGGGATGTGGCTGATGACCGATCTGGGGAAGATCTACCCCCGGATGCGAGCCGAGGGTCTGAAGCTGAAGGCTTCGGCCATCTACGACGAGCAGACTCCGGCATTGTCGGATGCGGTGGTTGCCGTTGACGGAGGCATGGGTACCGGAAGCATGATTTCGGACGAGGGGCTGATGATCACGAACCACCACGTGGCCTACAGTGACATCTGCGCTCTTTCGACCGAGGAGCACAACTACCTGGAGACGGGTTTCTGGGCGCGGACGCGCGGGGAGGAGATCCCCGTACCGGGCAAGACGGTGTCGTTTCTGCGTCGAATCGAGGATGTGACGGCGGAGGTCGAGGCGATCAAGACGCGCCTTAGGAACGAAGGGAAATGGGGCCCGATGTCGATGCGTCGGGTCTACTCGGAGATCGAGAAGAAGTACGCCGCGACGACCGACCTTGAAGTTTCGTGCATGTCGATGTGGGGCGGCAAACTCTACCAGATGTTCTACTACGAGGTTTACCGTGACGTGCGTCTGGTTGGTGCGCCTCCGGTTTCGATCGGAGCCTTCGGCGGCGACTACGACAACTGGGGCTGGCCGCAGCACAAGGGAGATTTCGCCCTCTACCGGGTCTATACGGCTCCGGACGGCCGTCCGGCGGAGTACGCAGCGGAGAACGTTCCTCTCAAACCGCGCACGGTGCTGCGGATTGCGACGGGGGGAGTCCACGACGGCGATTTCCAGATGATCCTGGGCTTCCCGGGCCGCACGAACCGCTACGCCTCGTCGTATGCCATTGATGAGAAGCAGTACGTCAAGAATCCGGTGGTGGTCCAGAACCGCCAGGAGCGCATGGACATCATCCGGCGCCACATGGAGCGGGATCCGCTGGTTCGGATGGCCTATTCCGATGCCTTCTTCTCGCTGAGCAACTACGCCGACTACGCCAAGTGGGAGACCCGCTGCCTGCAACGGTTCGGCGTGTCGTCGATCCGCCGAGCCGAAGAGGAGCGCCTTCAGGCGTGGATCGACGCCGATTCGGCGCGGCGGGCGCAGTATGGCGATCTGCTGGAGTACCTTTCGGCGGGCTACGCGAAGCGCCGCGACGCCGAGGTGGCGCTGAACTACTTCCGCGAGGCATGGCTGGGTCCGAGCGAGGCGCTGTTGACGGCCAATCGGGTAGCCTCCTATCTGGGCAAACTCGAGCGTACGCATCGCGATTCGCTGCGTCGTTCGGACGAGGACGTTGCCGGCGTACTGCGTGCGGGCTTCCGCCTGCGCAAGAACTATGATCCGGCGACGGATCGCGATTTGTTCGCCCGCATGGCGGTGAACTTTACGGCAAGTGTTCCGCGCGAGATGTGGGGAGAAGCGCTCTGCCGGCAGTACGATGCGGCGGGCGGCGATGCCGACCGCATGGCGCGTGCAGCTTTCGATGCATCGTTCTGCTCGTCGGCCGACCGCTTTGACGCCTACTTTGCCTGCGACCGTTCGGTTGCCGAAATCCAGCAGGATCCGCTGGTAGCACTGACCGAATCGGTTCCGGTGCAGACCTTCACCCACTGTGTCGACCGGGCCGAGCACGAAGCCTGCTGCGGCTACGGCGCCTTCCGGGGCGAGGGTCGTGGCAAGGGCCCCGGCATGGGTCGTGGCAAGGGCAAAGGTATGGGTCGGATGCTGGGGGGCAACTACGTGATGCGCCTCGAGTCGATCTATGCCGATCTGCTCTACGATTTCCGGGACTCGGAGGGGATCCTCCAGTACCCGAACGCCAACTCGACGATGCGCCTGACCTACGGCACGGTGGGCCCGGTTTCGCCCTCGGACGGAGTGCACTACGATTCGCGCTCGACGACGGCGGGCTACATGGAGAAGTACAATCCCGGACAGTATGAATACCGGGTCGACGACCATCTGCGACAGCTTCTGGCGGCCCGGGACTGGGGTCGTTGGGGCGAGAAGGGGACGCTCTACGTCGATTTCCTGACCAACCACGACATTACGGGCGGCAATTCAGGCAGTCCGGTTCTCGATGCCCGGGGCCGTCTGGTGGGTCTGGCCTTCGACGGCAACCGCGAGTCGATGGCCGGCGACGTGTGGTTCCATCCGGAGCTGGCCAAGACGGTCTGCGTCGACATCCGCTACGTGATGTGGGTGATCGAGAAGTATGCCGGAGCGACGTGGCTGCTCGACGAGCTGACGTTTGAAAAGTAGGCCATTCCGGAGCCGAATGTTAACGGGACTGCGGATTCGCAGTCCCGTTTTTTTGTCCGTGAGGTGATGTAACGGATCGATATTTTGCGGATTTGTTTTTGAAAATCTTAAAAAATGATTATATTTGCCAAAGAACGAGCGCGTTATGAACGGGCTTCGATTCTGGAGTGATAGGGTGGATGGCGGTTCTTGGCTGAAACAATCGTAAAAAAAGCGTCTTTAGGTTACGGATTGTAATCTACGGGCGAAAAAAATAGAAGAACGGTGGCGTATGCAGCACGGCGATCGTGAGGCTGCGTCACTGAAATTTTTACCCATTAAATACGACGTATCGAGTATGAGCGAAAGACTGTACATTTTCGACACGACCCTGCGCGACGGGGAACAGGTTCCCGGATGCCAGTTGAACACGACGGAGAAGATCGAGGTAGCCAAACTGCTGGAGGCCCTTGGGGTGGATGTGATCGAGGCGGGCTTTCCGATCTCGAGTCCGGGCGATTTCAATTCGGTGCTTGAGATCTCGAAGGCGGTCTCGGAGCCGACGATCTGCGCGCTGACGCGGGCCGTGGAGAAGGATATCGACGTAGCGGCCGACGCCTTGCGGCTGGCCAAGCGCAAACGGATCCATACGGGGATCGGGGTGTCGCCGCAGCACATCTACGACAAGCTTCGCTCGACGCCGGATGAGATCTACGAGCGGGCCATTGCGGCGGTGAAGTATGCCAAACGCTACGTCGAGGACGTGGAGTTCTACGCCGAGGATGCGGGCCGGGCCGATACGGAGTACCTGGCGCGGGTCGTCGAGGCGGTGATTGCTGCGGGGGCGACGGTGGTGAACATCCCCGATACGACAGGCTACTGCCTTCCGGACGAATACGGGGCCAAGATCCGCTACCTGATGGAGCACGTGCCCAATATCGACCGAGCGATTCTTTCGACGCACTGCCACAACGACCTGGGCATGGCGACGGCCAACACGCTGAGCGGCATTCTGAACGGGGCCCGGCAGGCCGAGGTGACGATCAACGGCATCGGCGAACGGGCTGGCAACACCTCGCTGGAGGAGGTGGTCATGACGCTCCGCTGCCACAAGGATGTGGATATCGACACGGGGATCCGCTCGCAGCTGATCACCAAGGCCTCGCACCTGGTGTCGAGCCTGATGAACATGCCCGTCCAGCCGAACAAGGCGATTGTCGGGCGGAATGCCTTCGCGCACTCGTCGGGCATCCACCAGGACGGGGTGCTGAAGGATCGGCAGACGTACGAGATCATCGATCCGCACGATATCGGGCTGAACGAATCGGTCATTGCGCTTACGGCGCGGAGCGGGCGTGCGGCACTGGTCCACCGGCTCGAGCTGCTGGGCTACGACCTCACGCCGGAGGAGCTGGACGCCACCTACGAGAAGTTCCTGGCGCTGGCCGACCGCAAGAAGGAGATCCACGACTACGACCTGCTGTATCTGGTGGGCGACATCGACCGGATGAAGCAGCAGTCCATTGCGCTGAAGTTCCTGCAGGTGACCACCGGTACGCTGGTTCCGACGGCCACGGTGGTACTGAAGTTCGGCGACCACGAGCGGATGGCGATCGGGACGGGCAACGGACCGGTCGATGCGGCCGTTACGGCGATCAAGAAGCTCATCAACGAGAAGGTCGTGCTGACGGAGTTTCTGATGCAGGCCATCACGCGGGGCTCGAACGACGTGGGCCGGGTTCATGTGCAGGTCCAGTGCGGCTCGCGGACGGTTCACGGCTTTGCCGCGCATACGGATACGACTCGGGCGTCGATCGAGGCCTTCCTCGATGCACTGCGGGCGCTGAACGTGACGGAACGTAAAGGGGAGGAGTAGCTTATGGGACGGACACTTTTGGACAAGATCTGGGATGCGCACACGGTGCGTGTCGAGGACGGAGGGCGGTGCGTGCTCTATATCGACCGCCAGTATATCCACGAGGTGACCTCGCCGGTGGCCTTTGCGGGGCTCGAACGCCGGGGAATCGGCGTGGCGCGGCCGGCTCAGATCACGGCGACGGCCGACCACAACATCCCGACCGTGAACCAGCACCTGCCGATCGAGGACCCCGAGTCGCGGCGTCAGGTGGAGACCCTTGCGGCCAACTGCGCACGGTACGGCATCGAACATTTCGGAGTGGGGAATCCGCGCCAGGGGATCGTACACATCATCGGCCCGGAGCTGGGCTTCACGCAGCCGGGAATGACGATCGTCTGCGGCGACAGCCACACCTCGACCCATGGAGCGCTGGGGGCCGTAGCCTTCGGCGTTGGGACGTCGGAGGTGGAGATGGTCTTTGCGAGCCAGTGTATCCTGCAGACCAAGCCCCGGACGATGCGCATTACGGTCGACGGACCGCTGCGCCCGGGTGTCGAGGCCAAGGATGTGATCCTCTACATTATTTCGCGGATCACGGCCTCGGGCGGCACGGGCCACTTCATCGAGTTTGCCGGCTCGACGATCCGTTCGCTCTCGATGGAGGGTCGCATGACGGTCTGCAACATGAGCATCGAGTGCGGTGCGCGGGGCGGGATGATCGCCCCCGACGAGAAGACCTTCGAATACCTCCGGGGGCGTGAACGGGCGCCGCAGGGAGCGGCCTTCGATGCGGCCGTCGGACGGTGGCGAGAGCTTTACAGCGATCCGGACGCCGTTTTCGACAAGGAGTACCGCTTCGATGCGGCCGACATTGCACCGATGATCACTTACGGCACCAACCCGGGCATGGGAATGGCCGTCGACGGGACGATCCCGGCGGATGCCGACCCGAAGGCGCTGCACTATATGGATTTCCGGGCGGGTGAACGCCTGCAGGGCCATCCGATCGACTACGTCTTCGTCGGGAGCTGTACGAACGGTCGGATCGAGGATCTTCGGCGCTTTGCGCAGCTGGTCCGGGGGCATCACCGGGCCGACGGCGTGACGGCCTGGATTGTTCCGGGTTCGAAGGGCGTCGAGGCGCAGGCGCGGGCCGAGGGGCTCGACCGCATCCTTTCGGCGGCGGGCTTCGAGCTGCGGCAGCCGGGATGCTCAGCCTGCCTGGCGATGAATGCCGACAAGATCCCGGCGGGGAAATACAGCGTTTCGACCTCGAACCGCAACTTCGAGGGGCGACAGGGCCCCGGCGCCCGGACGCTGCTCTCGGGAGTAGCCGTTGCGGCGGCCGCGGCGGTTAGGGGCCGCATTACGGACCCGCGCGAACTCTTCGGCGAGGAACTTTGACAGAAAGAATCGGAAATATCCCGGCACGACGGAACCGGCACGACGGAACCGGCACGACGGAACCCGCATGACGGAACCCGCATGGCGGAATCTCCATGACCGCCCCGATGCCGGATGCAAAATGCAGTTAAAACCATGTCCATACCCAAATTCACAACCCTCACTTCGCGGGCGGTACCCGTCGAGGTGGAGAATATCGATACCGACCAGATCATCCCGGCCCGCTTTCTGAAGGCCACCCAGCGCCAGGGCTTTGGCGATAACCTCTTCCGCGACTGGCGTTACGACGCCTCTGGAGCTCCCGTTGCGACCTTTCCGCTGAACGATCCGCGCTACGGGGGAGAGATCCTCGTGGCGGGGCGCAACTTCGGCTGCGGAAGTTCGCGCGAACACGCCGCGTGGGCGCTCGCCGACTACGGTTTCCGGGTGGTGGTGTCGAGCTTTTTCGCGGACATCTTCCGCAACAATGCGCTGAACAACGGGCTGCTGCCGGTTCGGGTCGAGGAGTCGTTCCTGCAGCGGATCTTCGAGGCGATCCGGCGTGATCCGCAGGCGCTCTTCACGGTCGATCTGGACCACCAGCGCTTCACGATCGAGGCGAGCGGCGAGAGCACGCCGTTCGAGATCGACGCCTACAAGAAGCGGTGCCTGCAGAACGGCTACGACGATGTGGACTACCTGCGGAGCATTCTTCCGCAGATCGAGTCGTACGAAAAAACACACGCGGTCCGATGACGACGCCGATGCCCGCAGGGGTGGAGATCCTCGACACGACGCTTCGTGACGGCGAACAGACCTCGGGTGTGTCGTTCAACGCGCGGGAGAAGCTCTCCATAGCGCGTCTGCTGCTCGAGGAGCTTCGCGTCAACCGGATCGAAATCGCCTCGGCGCGGGTCTCTCCCGGCGAGGAGGCGGCCGTACGGGCCATTACGGAGTGGGCGCGCAAGCGGGGCCATCTCGACCGGATCGAGGCGCTGGGCTTCATCGACGGAGGGATCTCTGTCGAGTGGCTTTGGCGGGCGGGCTGCCGCGTGGTGAATCTGCTGGCCAAGGGTTCGCGTCGCCACTGCGAGGAGCAGCTTTGCCGTACGCCCGCGCAGCACCTTGCCGACGTGCGGGCCGAGATTCTGCGGGCCGCGGATCGGGGCATGCGGGTGAATCTCTATCTTGAGGACTGGTCGAACGGCATGCAGCACGCGCCGGATTACGTCCATTCGATGGTGGAGGGTCTTTCGGATCTTCCGGTCGAACGTTTTCTGTGCCCCGATACGCTGGGGATCCTCGATCCGTGGACGACGGAGCGCATCTGCCGGGAGATGACGACGCGCTATCCGACCCTTCGTTTCGACTTTCACGCCCACAACGACTACGATCTGGCCGTGGCCAATACGGCGGCGGCCGTGCGGGCGGGTTTCCGGGGGGTCCACGTGACGGTCAACGGACTGGGCGAACGGGCGGGCAATGCGCCGCTGTCGAGTACCGTGGCGGTGCTCCACGACCGATTGGGGTGCCGGACCGACATTGTCGAGCGGAAGATCTACCGCGTGAGCCGCACGGTGGAGTCCTATACGGGCGTCCGCATACCGGCGAACCGGCCGATTGTCGGAGAGAGCGTCTTCACGCAATGCGCGGGGGTTCACGCTGACGGCGACAATAAGAACGGCCTATACTATAATGAATTGCTTCCCGAGCGCTTTGGCCGGGTGCGCGAATATGCGCTGGGCAAGACCTCCGGGAAGGCGAACATCCTGAAGAACCTCGAACTGCTGGGCATCGACCTGGACGATGCGGCGATGCGCAAGGTGACCGAGCGGGTCGTGGAGCTGAGCGACAAGAAGGAGCTGGTGACGTTGGACGACCTGCCGTATATCATTGCCGACGTGCTGCGTTACGACCAGACGGACGCACCGGTTCGGATTCTGAACTACAGTCTTTCGCTGGCACAGGGTTTGCATCCCGTTGCGACACTGCGCATCGAGATCCACGGCGAGCCCTACGAGCAGACATCGGCGGGCGACGGACAGTACGACGCCTTCATGCGGGCCCTGCGCCAGATCTACCGCGAGCAGCTGGGGCGGCGCTTCCCGATGCTGGTGGACTATGCGGTGTCGATTCCGCCGGGGGGCCGCACGGATGCCTTCGTGCAGACGATCATCACGTGGGAGGCCGACGGCCGCACGTTCCGGACCCACGGGCTGGATGCCGATCAGACCGAAGCGGCGATCAAGGCGACGATCAAAATGTTGAACATCATAGAAACCAATCCAACGAATCATGGAAATCAGGATCGCATTGTTGCCCGGTGACGGAATCGGGCCGGAGATTATTTCGGAGGCGGTGAAGGTGCTGGACCGGGTGGCCGAGCGCTTCGGTCACCGGATCACATACCGTCGGGCGCAGGTTGGCGCCGCGGCGATCGACGCCACGGGGGATCCCTACCCGGAGGAGACCCACCGCATCTGTCAGACGTCGGATGCCGTGCTGTTCGGGGCCATCGGGGACCCGAAGTACGACAACGACCCGACGTCGAAGGTGCGTCCCGAACAGGGTTTGCTGCGCATGCGCAAGTCGCTGGGTCTTTTTGCCAACCTGCGTCCGGTGACGCTTTTCGAGTCGTTGGTTGACCGTTCGCCGCTGCGGCCGGAGGTGGTGCGGGGGACGGACTTCATCTGCGTGCGCGAACTGACGGGCGGTCTCTATTTCGGACGTCCGCAGGGTCGTGACGAGGATGGCCGCCGGGCCTTCGATACATGCAGCTATACGGTTGAGGAGATTGACCGCGTACTTCATGTGGCTTTCCGGCTGGCGATGTCGCGACGGCGCCGTCTGACGGTGGTTGACAAGGCCAACGTGCTGGAGACGTCGCGGCTGTGGCGGGAGCGGGCGCAGCAGGTGTCGAAGGAGTACCCCGAGGTGAAGGTTGACTACATGTTCGTCGACAACGCGGCGATGCAGCTCATCCGACAGCCGGCGCACTTCGACGTGATCGTGACGGAGAACATGTTCGGGGACATCCTGACCGACGAGGCGAGTGTCATCAGCGGCTCGCTCGGCATGCTGGCCTCGGCGAGTGTCGGGGCCGAGGTGGCTCTGTTCGAACCGATCCACGGCTCCTACCCGCAGGCTGCGGGGCGAAACATCGCCAATCCGATGGCGACGATTCTCTCGGCGGCGATGCTGCTCGAACACCTGGGGCTCGAGGCGGAGGGTGCGGCCGTTCGCGAGGCGGTGAATACGGCCCTTGAAGCAGGCGTTGTCACCGAGGATCTGGTCCGCGAGGGCGGGCGTTGCTATTCGACCTCGGAGGTGGGTGACTACGTGGCGGCGCACGTCTGAGGCTGGGGGCCGGTGATGCCGGAGGAGAGCCCATCCTCCCCGGGGCAGCTCCTCTCGGGCCGGACTCTTCCGGATCAGATCTTCCCGGACCCGTCCCTGCTGGTCGGATCTGGTCATGAATCTCTTCCTCGGTAAAGGCTCAAGTGCAGACCGTTTTCGCGGTCTGCATTTTTTGTACTATCTTTGCAGGCGGATTTATCCGGATACCCCTAATAAATACAGCGTATGGCAGGATCGAATTTTGTGGATTACGTCAAGATATTTGCCCGATCGGGCCACGGCGGAGCGGGCTCGGCCCACTTTCGGCGGGAGAAGTTCGTGGCCTTCGGCGGCCCCGACGGCGGCGATGGCGGCAAGGGCGGAAGCATTGTGCTGGTGGGCGACCGCCAGTACTGGACGCTGATCCACCTCAAATACCAGCGCCACCAGTTTGCCGAGGATGGCGAAAACGGCTCCGGAGCGCGCTCATCGGGCAAGGATGCCAAGGATATCGTGATTCCGGTTCCGCTGGGGACGGTAGCGCGGCGTGTGGTGGAGCAGGAGGACGGCACGACGACCCTCGAGACGGTGGGGGAGGTGACGGCCGACGGCGAACGTCTTGTGCTGCTGAAGGGGGGCCGCGGCGGCTTGGGCAACTGGCACTTCAAGAGCGCCACGAACCAGACGCCGCGCTATGCGCAGCCGGGCGAAGAGGGCGACGAAGGGGCTTTCGTGCTGGAGCTGAAGGTGCTGGCCGACGTGGGACTGGTGGGCTTTCCGAATGCCGGGAAATCGACGCTGCTGTCGGTCGTATCGGCGGCCAAACCCAAGATCGCCAACTACGCCTTCACGACGCTCGAGCCCAACCTGGGGATCGTCGAGGTGCGCGACCACAAGTCCTTCGTCATGGCCGACATCCCGGGCATCATCGAGGGGGCCCACGAGGGACGGGGCCTCGGGACGCGCTTCCTGCGCCATATCGAGCGCAACTCGGTGCTGCTGTTCATGATTCCGGCTGACAGCGACGACATCTGCCGCGACTATGAGATTCTGCTGGGCGAGCTGACGCAGTACAACCCCGAACTGCTGGACAAGGAGCGGCTGCTGGCCATCACCAAATGCGACATGCTCGACGACGAACTGATCGGGCAGATGCGCGAACATCTTCCCGAGGGAATTCCGTCGGTCTTTATTTCGTCGGTCACGGGGCTCAACATCCAGACCTTGAAGGATATGCTTTGGGAGGCTCTGCAGCGTTAGCTGCGGAGTCTTTCGTTTTTTCCGACGCGCGCCATTTCATTCCGGGAGTTCCATTTCGGGAGCGTAATCTTACACCGGGTGCGCGCAATCTCACACCGGGCACGCAATCATCTCCGGCGGATAATCATTTCCGAAACACAATCAGATCCGGGCGCGATCAACCCCGGAGGAGCCATCGTATGACTGCTTGTCAGGGCCGGATGTCGTATTCACGACCGACAGGCGACTGACAGGCGACCGCAACGACGGCGAAAGGCCGTTCGGAGGACCGTCCGAGATGACCCGTTCCGGGAGAGCGTTGGTCTGGAAGACGAATTCATGAAAGGTGACCCGCAGGGAAAATTCACCGTTGAAATAGTCGATCACGCCGAACAGGGAGCCTTGGCCGTTGGGCAACGCTTCGCCGGCATAGTGACATTTGCCCAACGTTCTGACACGAAACCGGTTTCCGTTGGAATCGATGATTTCGCGTTCGGTCGTCACGAGTTCTCCGGTTTCGGGATCGGTGTCACACCAGGCGTTTCCGGCCTCGGCGAATCGCACTCCGTCAAAACGCACGCGGGTGTCGACATGGCGGCTCTGCACCTCGTCGAACGAGAGCTTTACGGCCCGTGGCAACTCGCCCTGGGGCTCTTTGACGCGAATATACCGATTGATTTCGCTGCTTGGAATACCTCTGTTTCCGTAGGCGTCGGGTGCGGCTCCGAGTTCGATTTTTCCGCCGTAGTCATGCAGCACCAGACCGTTGCAACGCACCTCGACCCATGCACCGAACGGGAACGTCTTGTTGAGGTTGTTGTCGTTGATGGCGATTGTGATGCCGCCGCTGTCGTCTTCGATGATGATTTCGTGGTAGAATTCGTCGTAAAGATCGTTAGCCACGACTTTACCGCAAATGGCGGCATCGCGGGAGATGGTGGTGCTTCCCTGCGAGTCGCACAGGGCCTTGAGTCCGGCGATTGAGATTTCGGTTTCGAGGGGAGTTTCGTTGAATTCGGAAGAGGAGCTCCTGTCGCAACTGCCGGCCCACATCAGCACCCCCAGACTAAAACAGGCAATCGGTCTCATCGCGGAGTTTGATCAGGAAATGGCCTTCGCCGGAGTCGTCGTACTGGAGGATTCCGATCAGCGAGATGACCGTTTCGGGGATCTCTCTGTCGGCGAAGTCGGCATAGTCCCGGACATAGGAGTGGATGGCGCAGCCGTCCGGGTCGACAAATTTTCGGTATCCGCTCCACCCGCTTTCCGTTTCGGATTCGGGGGTGTATTGGAGGTTGTCGATTCTGACGAGCGTACCGCATAGCAGGGGGTCGAGCTCCGGGATGGTCAAGCGGGCGGGCTGCGGATCGACGAGTTCCTCGGAGTTGCGGACGAGACACTTTTCCAGAGCGGGGAGCGAACCGATGTAATCGACATCATATCCGCTTCCGGACCGGGGTTGGGCGCCGACCTGCAGGACCCCGAACTTTTCGGCGACGGTGAGTCCCTTCAGACGGAGTGTCACGGAGCACCCCACGGGGAACAGGTTGTGCGACTGATCGATGCCGGTCAGGATTTCGAGAGCGGCCTGCTCCTTTTCGATGCAGATCGAGCGATAGAAGTTTCCGGCCTGATCCGACGAGACGACCCGGCCGTTGACGGAGATGTCGCTGTTCACGACGAACGGGGTTCCGAGGAAGCGTTTTCTCAGTTCGGCAATGGAGGATGTGACGGGTTCCACGGTATCATCCCGCTCCGGGGATCCGAATCGGGAGTCGTAACAGCCGCAGAGAAGTCCGCCTCCGAGGAGGATCAGCACCGATCGTCGGGTCATCCGTCCAAGTCGGGATCGAGCCGTAAGCGCGGCCGCAGCGGACGGAACGCCGGTGCCGTCCGACCGGTTGATGGGACAAAGCGTCATGCTTCGATTCGGGAGTCTTTCAAGCCGAGGAAATAGAGGATTCCGTCGAGGCCGATGGTTGAGATCGACTGGCGGGCCGTGGCCTTGACCTTCGGTTTGGCATGGAAAGCGATTCCCAGGCCGGCGAGGTTGAGCATCGGGAGGTCGTTTGCGCCGTCGCCAACGGCCACGGACTGGGCGATGTTGATCGACTCGAACTGACAGAGCAGCCTCAGGAGTTCGGCCTTGCGCCGGCCGTCGACCACCTCGCCGACGTAACGGCCCGTCAGTTTGCCGTTTTCGATTTCGAGTTCGTTGGCATAGACGTAGTCGAAGCCGTATTTCTGGCGGAGGTAGTTTCCGAAGTAGGTGAAACCGCCGGAGAGGATGGCGGTTTTGTAACCGACGCGTTTGAGGACGGTCATCATGCGTTCGAGACCTTCGGTGATGGGGAGGTTCCGGGCGATATCCTCCATGACCGAGACGTCGAGGCCCTTGAGCAGGGCGACGCGGCGTGTGAAGCTTTCGCAGAAGTCGATTTCGCCGCGCATGGCGCTGGCTGTGATTTCGCGGACCTGGTCACCGACGCCGGCGCGTTCGGCGAGTTCGTCGATGACTTCGGTTTCGATGAGCGTGGAGTCCATGTCGAAGCAGATCAGGCGACGGCTGCGGCGGTAGATGTCGTCCTTCTGGAAGGAGACGTCGAGGCCGAATTCGGACAGGTTCATGAATCCTTCGTGCATGGTGCTTCGTTCCTCGTCGGTGAGCGATCCGCGCACGGAGAGTTCGATGCAGGATTTTGCGGCACGGTTGTCCTCCTTGAGGGGCATGCGACCGGTCAGACGCTTGATGGCGTCGATGTTCAGGCCGTGTTCGGCGACGACCTTCGTCACTTCGGCGATGTGCCGAGCGGTGACGGTCCGTCCCAGGAGGGTGATGATGTATCGGTTTTTGCCCTGGCGGCTGACCCAGTCGTTGTATTTTTCCTCGGAGATCGGGGTGAATCGGATCATCACGCCCAGCTCCGAGGCCTTGAACAGGAGCTCCTTCATGATGAATCCGGACTTGTCGGAGGAGGTTTTGATCAGGATGCCGAGGGTCAGCGACTGGTGGATGTTCGCCTGACCGATGTCGAGGATGAAGGCATCGTATCGGGCGAGGATTTCGGTGAGCGAGGAGGTCATTCCGGGTTTGTCTTCCCCGGAGATATTTATCTGGATGATTTCGACGTTGTTCTGCATGCTGTCACGGGTAGGATTTTGTGATTGGGGCAAAAAGCCTATACAAAGTTAATAAAGTTCTGCAAAATTTGGTTATTTTTGCACATAAAACAGGAGAGTCCGGCGCAGAGAGGCACAGGTGGATGCATTTTTGCAGGGGACGACAGGTTGATAAAACTGGAGAAAGCTATGTGGAGAATACTTGCGACCGTTGCGGCCGAGGAGCCGGCGGCTCCGCTCATTGTACCGGACAGTGTGCAGAAGGCGAATTTTGCCGAGGCGGTGAACCGGCTGGTGAATCTGGATTTCAGTCAGGTTGCTCAGAATCTGTTGTCGGAGACGCTGTGGGTGGTGATCAAGATCGTCATCGCGCTGGTGATCTACTATATCGGGCGCTGGCTGATGCGGCGTCTGGTCCGGCTGATTGACGTGGCGATGGAGCATCGGAAGGTGGAACTTTCGCTTCGGGCCTTTACGCGGAGTTCGGTGCGTGCGGTTTTCATGCTGCTGCTGATCCTGATCGTGGTTTCGACGCTGGGCGTCAACGTGACGTCGCTCATTGCGGTGGCATCGGCCGCGACGCTGGCCATCGGTATGGCGTTGAGCGGCACGGCGCAGAACTTTGCGGGCGGCGTGATGATCCTGCTGATGAAGCCCTACCGGGTAGGCGATTACATTTCGGCACAGGGAGAGTCGGGCACGGTGCGCGAGATCAAGCTCTTCTCGACGGTGATCACGACCAACGACAACCAGACGATCTACATCCCGAACAACTCGATCGCCACGGCCATCATCGACAACTATTCGACAGCCCCCGAACGACGGGTCGACTGGACGGTAGGGATCTCTTACGGCGACGACGTAGACGTGGCCCGGGCGGCGATTCTGGCGATGTTTGCCGCCGACGAACGGATTCTTCCGCAGCCGGCACCGGTCGTCGTTGTCGAGGCACTGGCCGACAGTTCGGTGAATCTGAAGATCCGGGCGTGGACGGTGAATGCCAACTACTGGACTGTCTTCTACGAATATAACGAACGCTTCTACAAGGAGTTGCCGAAGGCGGGGATCAACTTTCCGTTCCCGCAGATGGACGTTCACGTGAAGCAGGATTGACGGGCCGGCATTGGGTCGGTTGCGAGCGAGAAACGATCATTTATGAACCCAACAAGCAATAAGAGAAACAAATTATGGAACTGAAAGAGATTCTGGCTATTACGGGGCAACCCGGATTGTATAAATACGTGGCGCAGTCGACGCGAGGCGTGATTGTGGAGTCGCTTCTGGACGGCCACCGGATGAATGCTTCGGCGAGTGCACGAGTGAGTGCGCTGTCGGACATATCGATGTTTACCGAAGGGGATGACATTGCCTTGGCCGATGTTTTTACGCGCATCTACGAGCACACGGGGGGCAAGGAGACCATCAGCCCGAAATCGACGCCCGAGCAGTTGAAGGCGGCTTTTGCGGAGGTTCTTCCGGAGTACGACCGTGATCGGGTGCATGTATCGGACATCAAGAAGTGCTTCTCGTGGTATAATATCCTGCTGCAGGCGGGCTTCACGGAGTTCAAGCCTGCCGAAGAGCCTGCCGGCGAGGCAGACGCGAAGTAGCGCCGGCCGCCGGGGGGGGGAGAGAACGACCGGGAGAGAGAACAGCCGAGGAAGAGAACGGCCGAGGAAGAGAATGACCGGTAGAGAGAATGACCGGGGGAGAGAACGGCCGAGGAAGAGAATGACCGACGGAGCGGTGTCAGCCGTTCCGCTACTTATCAAAAACAGAGAGGGATATGGAAAAGCAACCGAAAGTGTTGGCTTTGGTCGCGCACGACAACATGAAGCGTGACCTGGCGGAGTGGGTGGACTGGAACAGTGAGAAGCTGAGCCGTCATCACCTTGTGTGCACGGGAACTACGGGCAAGATGGTCGAGCGGACGCTGCGGGCTCGAGCGCACCATCTGGAGCAGCAGACGGAGGGCAACGAGACCCCCGAACTGGAGATTACGCTGTTGAAATCGGGCCCGCTGGGCGGCGATCAGCAGTTGGGCTCGATGATTGCCGATGGCAAGATCCATGCCCTGATCTTCTTCTGGGATCCGATGTCGGCCCAGCCGCACGACGTGGACGTGAAGGCGCTGCTTCGGCTGGCGACGCTGTATAATGTTCCGACGGCAGTGAACCGTTCGTCGGCGGATTTTTTGATTTCGTCGCCGCTGTTCGAGGACGAGAACTACACGCCGGTGGTCAAGGACTACAAGGCCTATATTGAGCGGGTGCTGCTGTAGGACGCAGCTCC
Organism: Alistipes sp. An54; assembly: GCF_002159375.1. NCBI lineage: Bacteria > Pseudomonadati > Bacteroidota > Bacteroidia > Bacteroidales > Rikenellaceae > Alistipes > Alistipes sp. An54. The sequence continues at coordinate 191,635 of NZ_NFIA01000002.1, read as the reverse complement.
GGACGAATGACAGAAGCCGGTCTTCCTGCGGGGAGGCCGGCTTTTCCGACCTTCTTCCGGCACCTCCTAAGCCTCTTCTCCGGGGCGTCAGAGGTCGTGGGAGAGGGGAGCGGGCACGGCCGCCGAGAGGTCATAATCGCCCCAACGCGCGGCGATGTAGTCGAGCGTTGAGAACAATTCGTCGATGTCGAGCGAGGTGACGAGCTTCAGCCGTGTCGACTTGAAGTCGGGCAGCCCCTTGAAGTAGTTGGTCAGGTGGCGTCTCATTTCGAGAATACCGACATGATCGCCCTTGATTTCGAGCGACTTGTGCAGGTGCTCCTTGGCGATGGCCACACGTTCCGAGACCGACGGCTGGGGCATCACCTCGCCCGTCGCGAGAAAGTGCTTGATTTCGCGGAAGATCCAGGGCCGTCCGTAGGTGGCACGGCCGATCATCACGCCGTCGACGCCGTAACGGTCGAACATCTCCCTGGCTTTGGGGCCCGAATCGACGTCGCCGTTTCCGATGATGGGGATGTGGATTTGGGGGTTGTTCTTCACGGCTCCGATGAGGGTCCAGTCGGCCACGCCGCGGTACATCTGGGCTCGGGTCCGGCCGTGAATGGTCAGGGCGGCGATGCCGACATCCTGCAGACGGAGGGCGATCTCCTCGATGTTTTTCGAGGTGTCGTCCCAGCCCAGCCGGGTTTTGACGGTGACCGGGGTGTGGACGGCGCGGACGATCTGCCGGGTCATTTCGACCATCAGGTCGGGCGTTCGCATCATGCCCGAACCGGCGCCTCGGCCGGCGATCTTCTTGACCGGACAGCCGAAATTGATGTCGATGATGTCGGGGCCGGCGGCTTCGGCCATACGTGCGGCCTCGACCATGGGTTCGATCAGATGTCCGTAAATCTGAATGCCGACGGGACGTTCTGCGTCGTCGATTTCGAGTTTTTTGAGCGATTTTGCGGCGTCGCGGATCAGTCCGTCCGAGGAGATGAACTCGGTGTAGACGACGTCGGCGCCGAAGCGCTTGCACATGTATCGGAACGAGGGGTCGGTGACATCCTCCATGGGGGCGAGCAGCAGGGGCTGTTCGCCGAGTTCCAGATCGGCTATTTTCATGCTTCCTCTTCGGTGGTGGGTTTGTGGTATACGGCGAGGATCTTGTCGATTCGGGCACCGTCCATGTCGACGATTTCGAAGGTAAATCCCCGCCATTCGACCTTTTCTCCGGTCGAGGGGATGTGTCCGAGCAGATCGAGGATCAGGCCGCTGAGGGTGTTGTATGCGTTCGACGGGATATCGTCCTCGATTCCGTATGCGGCCAGGAAGTCGTAGAAGGGGCACTGCCCGTCGATGAGCGAGCTGCCGTCGTCGCGGCGGACGATGTCGGGCTCCTCGCGCGGATCGGGCAGTTCGCCGACCAGGGCTTCGAAGATATCCTTCAGGGTGATGATTCCGCGCGTAACGCCGAATTCGTCGCAGATGATGCCGTATCCGAGTTGTTCGGATCGGAGCTGTTCGAGGGCGTTGTAGACTTCGAACTCTTCGTGGAAGAACTTGCCTGGGGTCAGGATCTTGCGGATGTCGAAACCGGGCTCGTTGAGGTGGAGGAAGAGGTCCTTGAGATAGACCACGCCGAGCAGCTTGTCGAGGCTTCCGTCACCGACGGGATACCGGTTGTGGGGGGCTTCGGCGACGATCCGGTTGATCTCGTCGACGGACATTGCCACGTCGATCCAGGCGATTTCGCTGCGATGTGTCATGATTGACTCGACGGTCCGGTCACCGAGCGAGAAGACGCGACCGACGATCTGCTGTTCGACCTCCTGGACCTCGCCGTCCTCGGCGCCCTCCTGGATGATCGATCGGATTTCGGCTTCGGTGACCTTGCTTTCGGCCTTCTGGAGCCCGAGCAGACGGGTTACTGCGGCGGTGCTTTTTGCGAGCAGCCAGACGAACGGCGAAGCGATCGTGGAGAGCGCGCCCATGGGTCGGGCGAGGATCGATGCGGCCTTTTCGGCGGCATTCATGCCGATACGCTTGGGGACGAGTTCGCCGAAGATGATGGTCAGATAGGTGACCAGGATGACGATGACGACCTGCGCGATGGCCGTTGCCGAACGCAGCGAGAGTCCCAGGCGTGCGAGCTGTTCGCCCAGGCGTGCGGCGAGTGTATCCCCGGAGTAGATACCCGTGAGGATTCCGATCAGCGTGATTCCGATCTGTACGGTCGAGAGGAAACGGTCGGGATCCTTTGCCAGCCGCAACGCCTTGCGGGCACCCCGGCTGCCCTGCCGGGCCTGCATTTCGAGGTTGGACTTGCGGGCGGAGACGAGGGCCATTTCGGACATGGCGAAGATGCCGTTGAGCAGGATCAGCAGGGCGATGATGAGGATTTCCATGATTGGATAAGGGGTGATTCGATGTGCAAAGATAATGGAAGTCGGGTGAAAAGCCAAAAGAAAGGGGCGGAAGGGATTGGTAATTCGATGAAAAACGTTAAATTTGCGGTCAAAATCGGACAGAAAAATGAATATTGAGAGTTATCTTACGGAAGCGGTTCGGCGGTCGGTCGAGGCGCTGTACGGTCCGCTGGGCGACGAGCAGCTGCAGCTTCAGAAGACGCGGCGGGAGTTCGAGGGCGACTATACGCTGGTCACGTTTCCGCTGCTGCGCCGGAGCCGGAAATCGCCGGAGGCCACGGCGCAGGAGATCGGCGAGTACATGACGGCCAACGTGCCGGAGATCCGCTCCTATAACGTCATCAAGGGCTTCCTGAATCTGGTGCTGGATGCGTCGTTCTGGAAGGGGCGCTTTACGGATCTTGCCTCGGACGAGCACTACGGCGAGGCGCCGTCGACGGGTCGAACGATCATGATCGAGTACTCGTCGCCCAATACGAACAAGCCGCTTCACCTGGGCCATATCCGCAACAATCTGCTGGGCTATTCGGTGGCCCGGATCCTCAAGGCCAACGGCCACACGGTGATCAAGGTCAACCTGGTGAACGACCGCGGCATCCATATCTGCAAATCGATGCTGGCGTGGAAACTCTACGGCGGAGGCGAGACCCCCGAGTCATCGGGCATGAAGGGCGACCACCTGGTGGGCAAATACTACGTCGAGTTTGACAAGCACTACAAGGCGCAGATCAGGGAGCTGATGGCGCAGGGGCAGAGCGAGGAGGATGCCAAGAAACACGCACCGATCATGCTTGAGGCGCAGGAGATGCTGCGCAAGTGGGAGGCGAAGGATCCGGAGGTCTACGCGCTGTGGGAGAAGATGAACAGCTGGGTCTACGCGGGTTTTGACGTGACGTACAAGGCGCTGGGCGTCGATTTCGACAAGGTCTACTACGAGTCTCAGACCTACCTTCTGGGCAAATCGCTCGTTGAGGAGGGTCTGAAGAAGGGGGTCTTCTACCGCCGTCCGGACAATTCGGTGTGGATCGATCTTCGCAACGACGGACTGGACGAGAAGCTGCTGCTTCGCGGCGACGGCACGTCGGTCTACATGACGCAGGATCTGGGTACGGCCTACCGCCGTTTCGAGGACAACAAGCTCGACGACATGATCTACGTGGTGGGCAACGAACAGAACTACCACTTCCAGGTGCTGAAACTGGTGCTGAAGAAGTTGGGCTACGCCGAGTGGAGCGACCACATTACGCACCTTTCGTACGGCATGGTGGAGCTTCCCGAGGGGAAGATGAAGTCGCGCGAGGGCACGGTGGTTGATGCCGACGACCTGATTGCCGACATGGTGAAGACGGCGCGCGAGATGTCGGCCGAGCTGGGCAAGCTGGACGGCTGCACGGAGGAGGAGGCCAATGCCGTCTCGACGATGGTGGGCCTCGGGGCGCTGAAATACTTCATCCTGAAGGTTGACCCGAAGAAGACGATGCTCTTCGATCCGCGCGAGTCGATTGACTTCAACGGCAATACGGGTCCGTTCATCCAGTATACGCACGCGCGGATCTGCTCGGTGCTTCGCAAGGCAGCGGAGAGCGGGGTAGAGGCATCGCGTGAGATTGCCCCTGAGGTGACGCTGCTTCCGGAGGAGATCGACCTGGTGAAGATGCTGACGGAGTACCCGGCCACGGTGAAGGCCGCCGGGGAGAACTTTGCGCCGTCGCTCATCGGGGCCTACGTCTACGACCTGGCCAAGCAGTTCAACGGCTACTACCACGACCACTCGATCCTTAAGGAGGAGGATGCCGCCACGCGGTCGATGCGCCTGGCGCTGGCTGCACAGGTGGCCCGTGTAATCCGTAAGGGCATGTCGCTGCTGGGCATCGACGTCCCGGAGCGCATGTAGTCGGGGCGGGTAGCCAGGGATGGGTGCCCCCCCCCTCCCGGGTCGACTGGGACAGGGGGCTCGAGGATAAGCCGCATCCAGTCTCCATCCTGCGGACAAGCCCCGTAACGAGAGAACGAAACGGAGGTTCCGAATTTCGGGACCTCTGTTTTTTTGTGTCCGGGCTTTGGCGTGGCAACCGATGCCAGGGGTTTTGTGGTACGAAACTTGTGAATGGGAGTGTTCGTAAACCAACACTCAACAAACGTGAAAACAATTGTATCAACCATCGCACTGTCGGTTGCGATGATGGGCGCTGCCGGAGCGACGGCGCAGACGGCGGTCAAGGCCACGTGTCCAGCCGCCGATACCGTGATGTTGTCGGATCGGGTCGAGGGCGACTACCAGGTTCGGCGTTATCTGATCCGCAGCATGTCGGATGTGGACTATTCGGTTCTTTATCGGATCAGCGTGGCGCAGCTCAATGCGGCCCTGAAGGGCAATGCCCAGGCGCTGAGTGAGCTGAACAGCTTCGTGGAGGGATTGATGCAGGACACGACGCGTCGGGTCTGCGAGGTGATCATTACGGGCTATGCCTCGCCGGACGGCAGTGTGGCCTATAATGAGGAGCTGGCGGCTCAGCGGGCGAATGATTTCAAGGCGTACGTTGACGGCAAGTATAACTTTTCGAAGCATTATAACGTAACGGTGAAATCCGTAGCCGAGGATTGGAAGTCGACCCACGCAGCGATAGCCTCGTCGTCGGTTCCCGACCGCGCGATGGTTCTCGGGATCGTCGACGGGACGCAGCCGCCGATGGCGAAGGAGCAGGACTTGAAGCGCAATCCGGCGGTCTGGAACTACCTGGCCGAGGAGATTCTGCCACCGATGCGGCGTGTTGAGGTGATGATCGGCTACGCGACGGATCGGGTTGTGGAGGAGCGTACGCTGATCAAGAAGCCGACTCCGGCGCCGAAACCGGCAGCTCCGGCACAGGATTACGTGGTGGTTGAGGAGGATGTGAACGGCGTGATTGTCGAGATGCCCGACAAGGGGGAGGTTCGCAAGGCGGTTCGCGAGGAGACACACGCCGTAAAGAAGGATTCGAAGGCGGCCGTACGACAGGCCAAACGGGATGCACGTAAGGCGGCCAAGATTGCCCGGGCACAGGAGAAGGCCGCGAAGAAGATTGCCAGGAAGGAGGCCAAGGCAGCCAAGAAGGCGGCCCGAGCCACGGGCAAGACCTATAAGGAGCTCGAGAAGATGTGATGGTTCGGAGTTCTGCGTTTGGAGTCTGATTTCCGGCGTTCGGGTTCCGAATTCCGGTTCTGTTTCCCGGTTCCCGGACCTCGTTCCCGGACCTCGTTCCCGGACCTTGTTCCCGGACCTTGTTCCCGGACCTTGTTCCCGGACCTTGTTCCCGGACCTTGTTCCCGGACCTTGTTCCCGGACCTCGTTTCCGGACCTCGTGCCCGGACCTCGTGCCCGGTCCCCGTTCCCGGTCCCCGCTCCTCGTTCCCGGACCTCGTGCCCGGTCCGGATCCCGATTCCAGCTCCTCGGCCCCTGGAGCCTGACCCTTCGAAGCCTCGATGCGGGCCTTGCGATATCTTTTCAGCCCGGAGAGTTTTTCCGGCCAGCCTGTTTTCCGACCGACTGACAGCCGAATGGAGACCCGACCTGAACAGGCCGGGTCTTTTGTGGTTGGTTTTCTGTAGGGTAGGGCAATAGACAGCAAATCGGGGGAAAAGGTTTGTTAATCCGAAAGGAATTGCTACCTTTGTCGAAGCAAGAATTCTAAAACCGAGATACAATGGCAAATTTACGTGTCCTGAAGAAGGAGATCGACTACCGCCTCGAGGAGGTTGTATTCGACTGCGACATGGCAATCTGTTTTCAGCCCTCGAAGGAGAAGGAGATCTTCGAGGTGATGCAGGAGGCAGTTTCCGTTCGTAACGATCTGTTCGTCAAAGCGATGAATCCGGCCGAGCCTCATAATCGTTCGTTGGTCCGCAAGCACTACGCGGCGCTTCGGGCCGAGATGGAGGATTCATTTGGCAAGTTGTTCGAGAAACTGAGCGCGATCAACGGCGCCAAGTAGCCGTTCGATTGCCGGAGGATGCCGGAGCAGATCCGGCCGACGATAAGACAGGGAGAGCATCCGTTGGGATGTCCTCCCTGTTTGTTTTGCAGGGGCTGCATCCACCTTGGAAGCGTCAATGCCGGCTTTAGTCGTAATACGGTGACTCCCAGTGGTATAGTCGAATTACGGTGACTGCCGGGCCTATTCGTGGTCGGAGCAGCAGTCGCCGGGGTGGTGCTCCAGGACGGTGTGCGGAATGGTTCCGTGGGTGATCAGCTGAATCGGGCAGTCGTAATTGTGCAGTTGTTCGGGAGTAAGGATGTTCGAGTGGTGCCGATGTACGTGTCGGTTGACGCAAACGATCTGCTTGACGACGCTGGAGATGGTTCCGATGTCGTGCGAGACCATGACGATGGCCATGTGGCTGTTCAGCTCTCGGAGCGTATTGTAGAGCTCCTTTTCGAAGCGGTTGTCGACGAAGTTCGTGGGTTCGTCGAGGATCAGCAGGCGGGGTTCGGAGATGATGGCGCGGGCAAGCAGGGCGCGTTGCATCTGCCCGCCGGATATCTCGCCGATGGGGTGGCGGGCCACGTTTTCGAGTCCCGATTGTGCGATCAGCTCCATGGCCCGCAGTTTGTCTTGCCGGGAGTATCGCGACCGGAATCCGTGATGGCCTTGCAGCCCGGATAGAACGACCTCGAATACGGAGATCGGGAAGGCGCGGTCGAAGTGTGCGATCTGGGGCATGTATCCGATCAGCCGTTCGCGACCCCGGAAGAGTTCCGGAGCATATTGAATGACTCCGGAGTAGGGTATAGCCCCCAGAATAGCCTTGACGAGGGTTGTTTTACCGCCGCCGTTGGGTCCGATGATCCCGAGGAAATCGCGGTCGAATATTTCGAGGTTGACATGCTGTAGCGCCTCATGGCCGTCGTAAGCGACCGAAACGTCGTGTAGAGAGACCAGGGTCATGGCAGGGTGATTAAGTCGGTGATTCGGTCGATATTTTCGATGACCTGTTCCTCGAGGGGGTCGATTTCGATGTACCGGGCCTGCATGTCACGGGCGATGACCTCGACGACCGACTTCGGGAACTGATTCTGATAGAATATCTTGTTGATGCCGTCCTGCCGGGCCTGGCGGATGATTCCGGCCAGTCGTCGGGCCGAAGGCTCCTTGCCTTCGGATTCGATGGCGACCTGGCAGATTCCGTAATCGCGGGCGAGATAGGTGAGAGCCGGGTGGTAGATGATGAAGTATTTGAGTCCGCTGCGATTGATTTTTTCGCGGACGCGCTCATCCGACTTTTCGATTTTCTGGATCAGCCGTTTGTAGTTTTCTTCATACTTGATGGAATCCGGATAGGCAGTCCGAATGGCGTCGAAGGCATTTTTCGCCATGATTTCCAGAGCTTTCGGCGATGTCCAGATATGCGGGTCTACGCCATGCGCATGGCTGTGTTCCTCCGGGCGGTTTGCAGTCTGGCCCTCGTTTGCCACGGCATCGTTTGCCGAACGGTTTGTGACGTGAGCACAGGACCCCTCGATGAGTTGAATCCCCCGACTGAGGTTTACGATCTTGTCCTTGTCCTGAATTTTGTTGATCAGCGAGTTTTCGAAGTCGATCAGGCCTACACTGAAGATCATCCGGGCTTTGTTTATTTCGACGAATTGCCTGGGAGTAGGTTCGAAGGTTTCGGGGCTGGCGCCTTTTGGGACGATGACCTGGATTTCGAAATCGTCTCCGACGATCTGTTCGACGATGCTTTTCAGGGGCAGAATGGATACACAGAACGCTCTGTTCTGAACCGGTTCCCGGGTCGAGCAGGCCATGCAGAGTGCGAGTGCAGCCAGGAGGATTGTAATTTGTTTCATACTTTTTAGCGCGGGGGAGTCGGGAATTTCGACTCAATTTCTTCCCGCAAAGGTAATAAATAATGGAGTGAATTGTGCAGCCTGGAGTTTTCGGATTGGTTTCGTCCGTACATTTTGCCGTCAATTATCGCATCCCAAAGTTGCTTTTCCGGAGGGTAGGGGAGTTCCCTTCTCTGCTTGGTTACGAGTCTTTGTTTGCAGGCCTGCGATCCGGATAGCCGGCTGGACATTTGATTGTTTCAAGTCCGACCGTGTTTTTTACGTTCTTCCTTGAAGATTCCTGCCAATATGCGAGAGCCGAAACTCCTGATTCTTAGGTTAGCCGAGCGATGATCCGGATACGACTGCGATCACTTATGTTGTGAAGAGTTTGTTTCGCCGCGTTTAGTTCGTCGATTTTTCACATTCTGAGGGGCAAGGCACAAGTCAGCTTCCGGACTGCATTTCCGGGATCTCTGCGATGATATGCTGCTGTGTAATCATTTTTCGAATCGTCATTTGTCGTATTTTGTCCGTATGGATTTACCGGGCGCAGATTCTTTTGTTCCGAACCGTATTTTGTCTGTTCGAAACCGTATTTTGTCTGTTCGAATTTACCGGGCGCAGATTCTTTTGTTCCAACCGTATTTTGTCTGTACGAATTTACGGGCACAGATTCCTTAGTTGCTGAGTTCGTAACCTGACCGCTGATCGGAGGCCAGCCAGCTCGTAAATTTCGTGTTAATCGTTAGACAGTCTGTTATCCTCTTATTGTAATTTAACATAATATAAATATTATTTCATATCTTGGTAACGGATTGATACTCGGATAGGTCGAAAAATTACGTACTCAAATATCGTAACTTACCTAAGGTAACATATGTAAAACAACCTCAAAAACAACAACTTGCTATGCTCTCACCAAAACAGAAAAAGGCGCTCTTCGGAGCGTCGATCGAATCCAGACCGCGTTACGTGCGGGTCCCTCTACAAATGGTAAACTCAGTGCGCGAACTCAATACCGATGTCAACTTCGCACGCCTCGTCGCTCAATTCGAACAGACCGACTGCGTTTTGGCGTTTTCTGGCGGTTTCATGCCCATCCATCGAGACGAGAGGCAATGATGCCTCCAGCCACCGTTCGACTATGTACATTGTGCGAGTTCGGATGCCGATGACTCTTCGGATGGACGGTCACGGATGGACGGTCACGGAAGCCCTGCATTTGTTGCCATTTGAGAAAAAGTCGCGAACGATCCACAGATTTATTCGCAACCTGGCTGCTGATTGAGGCCAGCCCCAGTCTGTTTTTCAGAGTGTGCGTTTTTCCGGGAATCCGAAGTTGTCCGAAGTCGTCCGGAGTCGTCCAGCCTCAGCCTCATCAAAGCCCGGACTTCACTTACGTACGCAAACAACCCCTGGCAAACAGCGCTTAATTATGCGTTCTGAGAGTGCCGTATTTGGGAACGTGTGTATATGGAACGGTCAGCTTTAGCGTATTCTCGCGCACCTTCGCGGAATGACACCCCGTGTGCTTCCGGTTGGACCAGATTTCCTTTCCGACGACGTTGCGGCTCTTCTTTACCGGCTTCCGTTTTAGAGGTTGGCCGGAGTATAGGTTTCGAAGGTTTGATCCTCGTAAAAGATGACGATCCGTTTTATACCGGCTTTCGAGAGATTGCCGGTCGTCGGAATGTTCGATGCGACCGGATGACCACCGTTTGCAGATTCGGGGAGGGCCGTATTTCCAGGCGATGTAATTTTGGGAGTCCCCGACTTGCTGCCGCCATTTGACGTATTTCCAAACAAGGTATTGTCCAGGTTGTTTTTCTCCGCTTGGGTTTTGTCGGTCGGACTTCCCGAAACGGGATTGGGGATTTCGGATCGGTAGATCTGGTCTGAATCGAGCAGGAGCCAGTCGGGATTGATTTTGGGAAAACGCCGGAGGATTTTCTGGAGCAATTCGAAACTGGGTTTGTTCCGTCCGGCGAGAATGTGGGAGATTCCTGCCGGATTGATTTCGAGGATTTCAGCGAGCTGACTGGGTCTCAACCCTTCGCGATTCAACAATTCGAGCAATTTCTCCCTCATCTGCATAATTTTTTACAAATATAAACACTTTTCTTTTGTAAAACAAGAATTTTCTACATTTGTAAAATGTTAATAAGTGTTGATAGAGTTTACAAAAGTAAAATTGAAAATATGGTAAAAATCAGCTCTGCTTTTATTTGTTGTTTTACTTTAGGTAAATAGTTGTTATACGTTGATAATAATCAATTTATTAGTGGTTTTTTCATAGAGTCGCCTCTTATGGAGCCCCCAGTTGTGATTAACCTCCTCTCTGTTATATTTTACTTTATATATTTCATGTAAATAACTGACTATTAACGTTTATTCTGCATATAATTTAATATTTTAACCAGGTATTCCGCGGTCTTATTCCGCCATTTCTCGCCTGCTCCCCTATTATTTACAAAAATAACAATTAACAACCTGACCGCAGCTTGTTAATTGATAAATGTAATTACATTTGGAAAGCAGAGCTCTCTTGATGATTTACAAATGTAAATTTACTACCCTTTCCGATGAATTTTGAAGTAAATTTTTCATATTCCGAATCCTTGTAAATCAATTTTGTTAACAACTCTTGTTTTACGCTACATTATGTTAAATAAAAAAGAGTCGGGCAGTGTTTACAACACGCTACCCGACTCTCTTACAGAGTCTTTTCTATTTGTTAACAGTCTTTTATTTGGCGAGTTTTTCGGCGATTTCGTGGAACTCTTCTGGCGTCAGTTTGAGCTTTTCGCGGTGGAAATCGACGTCATTTTCGCTTTGCATGGGGATCAGATGGATGTGTGCGTGGGGAACTTCGAGGCCCAAAACGACAACGGCGACCTTTTTACAGGGGAATTCGCGACGGATTTTGGCGGCCACCTTCTTGGCAAAAACCATCATGCCGCCAAGAGTCTCGTCATCGAGATCAAACAGATAGTCGACCTCCTGCTTCGGGACAACGAGTGTATGTCCTTTTGCCAGCGGATTAATATCCAGGAAGGCGTAGTAGCGGTCATCTTCGGCCACTTTGTACGAGGGGATCTCCCCTGCGATGATGCGTGAAAAAATTGTTGCCATATTTTTCGATTTAATGGTTTTCTTTTCTAAAACACCCTGTCGGCGGACCGGTTCTCTGCGTTTGCCGTCCGACGGTTCACCTGCCTCTATCGGCTTTTGGGGCCCCTGTCCCACCCTTGATAGGAGCGGCGGGTTTTGTGGTTGCAGGCGGAGCCCGGACATATCCCTACCGCACCCTCGGCTAAGCGACAGTACGCGCTATGCGACACCCTTCGCTATGCGGCCAGTTCCGCTATGTGACCATCCTCCCCCCCCCCGGCTAAGCGTCACACCCTGCTATGCGATACCCTCCGCTATGTGATCTCCCCCGGCTAAGCGACACACCCTGCTATGCGGTACCCTCCGCTCTGTGACAGCCCCCGCTATGTGTCAGCTCCCGTTAAGCTGCAGACTGCATGCCGCAGACTTCAGGCGTCAGCGCCTGCAGGACGTATCTTTATTCCCTTTCTGCCTTTGATCGACGTTGCGAACGGACGTCTCTCTGCGGTTGAATTTTTCATTGCGTAGTGCCGCTTGTGAAGACTCATCTTTGATTGGCCGGATTGAACTCCTCATCAAATTTGGGTTTCAGAATTTCGGAGTAGATGACCGCACGGCGCAGATCAAACTCTTCCACCATTTCAGCGAGGCTGTCCGGAGCAGGAGCGCTGTTCTGAGACTGTTTTCCCTGTTTAGCGCCTCTCCGTTCATTTCGGACGGTTAATTGGCTGCCCAGTCCCGTGAGTGGCGTAAAAGAGGCCGTTTGGGGCTCTTCTTCCGTGTCGAGATCGGAAGCCGTGTCGAGATCGGAAAAGTACTCTTCGGAGAAAATCTCCTCCAGACTCTGGCATTCATCGGTGAAAGTCTCGGATACGGGATGTTGATCGCCACTCTTTCCGTCCTTCTGCCGATTGTTGCCCGGGTTGCAAGTTTCCTGTACGGTCGGATGAATGCTCGATAAGGGGGTGCTTTTCTCCCGATTCGGCCACCTTCTGCCTCCGTTCACCGATTGAGCCGTTTCAGCCACCGGAGCCGTTTGGGCGGGCGTTTCAGAACGGGTGTTGGCCGTCGGGACGGACGGCTTCGTATTATCCTCTTCGTCCCAGGGTATCGAAGGCCAGGCCTCACCGTGCTGTGGAGGGGGATTTCCGCCCTCCTGGCGGGCTTTGCGGGCCTTGCGGGTCTTGGATATGTAGCTATTGACCATCGCTCCGACGATGATCACGATCCAGAGTATGGTTAATGTGTCCATTACGGGGTCAGTTCATGGTCCGTTTGATGGTTTCTATTCCTTTGATCTGGCGCAGTTTGTCCATGACGGCATTGAGACTCTCGGCATCCTTCACATAAAGGCTGACGCTGCCTTCGAAAATTCCGTCGTGGCTGTGGATGTTGACCTCGCGGATGTTGATGTTGAAGTCGTTTGTGACGACTTTGGCCAGGTCGAGCAGGAGCCCCTGCCGGTCGATTCCGCGCAGTTCGGTGGTTACCAGGTAGGACATGGCCTTGTGCTGCGACCATTTGATCTCCTCCTTGACGATATTTTTGCCATACTGGGCGGCCAGCCGGTTCAATTCGTCGCACGTGGCCTTGTGGACGATGATCTTGCCGGTTGCGGGATCGCGGTATCCGATGACCTTGTCGCCGGGGATGGGCTTGCAGCACTCGGCGATTTCGAACTGCGGTTCAGCCGAGGCATCCGACGTCGATGAAGGGGTGATCTCGCCGTCGGTCTGCGTCGTATCGTCCCCCTCGTCCTCCTCCTTCTTGGGGATAAAGAGGGTCCAGAACTTGAGTATTTTGCTTTTGGCGTTGACCTTGAGGGCCTTGTCGAGATTCTCGAGCGTCACGATGCCGGCTCCGATTTTGCTGTAGAGCTCCTCTTTGTTGCTGCAGTCGTAAATGGGGACGATTTTGCGCAGGACGCGTCCGCTGAGCTTGACGTTCAGGGATTTCATCCTTTCGTCGAGCATCTGCATGCCGCGCTCGATGTTGTTCTGGCGCTCGCGCTTGAGGAAGCTCTTGATGGCTTGCTTGGCCTTGGCCGTGGTGACCACATCGAGCCATTCGGGTTTCGGACGGGCCGTGTCGGCTGTGATGATCTCGATCTGATCGCCGCTGTTGATCTGCGTGGTGATGGGCTCGAGCTTGTGGTTGATCTTGGCGCTGATGGCGTTGTTGCCGATCTTCGAGTGAATATCGTACGCGAAGTCGAGGGCCGTGGCGCCGTAGGGCATTTTCCGAGCCTCCCCTTTCGGTGTAAATACTACAATCTCTGACGTATACAGCGATAACTTGAAGTTATCCAGGAAGTCGACGGCATTCTCCGTCGGGCTGTTCAGCGCCGCGCGGATCTGCTTGAGCCACTTGTCGAATTCGTCCTCGTCCTGCGAGATGGTGGCATGTTTGTATTTCCAGTGGGCGGCGAAACCGCGCTCGGCGATATCCTCCATGCGCTGGGTGCGGATCTGCACCTCGACCCAGACGCCGTCGGGGCCCATGACCGTCGAGTGCAACGCCTCGTATCCGTTGGCCTTGGGCATCGAGATCCAGTCGCGGAGCCGGTCGGGCTTGGGGGTGTAGATGTCGGTGATGGTCGAGTAGATCTGCCAGCACTGGGTCTTTTCCGAGGGGAACGGCAGGGGCTTGAAGACGATCCGGATGGCAAACAGGTCGTAAATCTCCTCGAAGGAGATCTGCTTGCGCTGCATCTTGCTCCAGATGGAGTAGACGCTCTTGACGCGGCCCGAGATCTCGTAGTTGATGTTGTCGCGGTTCAGGGCGGCAATGATCGGGGCGTTGAACTTGTCGATGAACTCCTTGCGGGAGGCCTCGCTCTCCTGAAGTTTGCGGGTGATCTCGGCATACTGCTGCGGGAAGCGATACTTCATGCAGAGATCCTCCAGCTCGCTTTTGATCGAGTACAAGCCGAGGCGATAGGCCAGCGGCGCGAAGAGGTAGATGGTCTCGCCGGTGATTTTGATCTGCTTGTTGAGGGGCATCGAGCCGAGGGTTCGCATGTTGTGCAGCCGGTCGGCGATCTTGATCAGGATGACGCGCACATCGTCCGAGAGGGTCAGGAGCACCTTCCGGAAGTACTCGGCCTGCTCGGAGGTGTCGGCGTTGAAGACGCCGGACATTTTGGTGAGCCCGTCGACCATCGAGGCGATCTTGGGACCGAAGATGCGCTCCATGTCCTCGACGGTGTACTCCGTATCCTCGACCACGTCGTGCAACAGGGCGGCGACGACGGATTTGACACCCAGACCGATCTCCTCGATGACGATCTTGGCTACTGCAATAGGATGCAGGAGATACGGTTCGCCGGAGCGGCGCCGTACCCCCTCGTGAGCCTCTTTGGCGAGGAAAAACGCACGTTTGATCAGATTCCAGTCCTCATCGTTTTTGCAGATTCGGGTACAGGAGAGCAGCAGATCGTCCCATTTTTCCTTGATCAGGGCCTCATCCTCGGCAGTATATCCCATAGGCTACTCCTTTTTGGGGTTTTTCAGAGCTTCGCGGACCTTCTGTTCGATTTCGTCGGCGAGCTCCTTGTTGTTTTTGAGCAATTCCTTGACGGCATCGCGTCCCTGGCCGATCTTGCGATCGCCGTACGAGAACCACGAACCGGCCTTTTTGATGATCCCGTAGTCGACGCCCAGGTCGATGATCTCGCCGATCTTGGAGATACCCTCACCGAACATGATGTCGAACTCGGCGCGTTTGAACGGGGGTGCCACCTTGTTCTTGACGACCTTGACCTTCGTACGGGTACCCAACTGCTCTTCGCCGTCCTTGATGACCGACATGCGGCGGATGTCGATCCGCACCGAGGCGTAGAATTTCAGGGCGTTACCGCCCGTCGTGGTCTCGGGGTTTCCGTAAACGACGCCGATCTTGTCGCGCAGCTGGTTGATGAAGATGCAGACGGTCTTGGTTTTGGAGATGCTGGCGGTGAGTTTTCGCAGGGCCTGGGACATGAGTCGGGCCTGCAGACCCATCTTCGAGTCACCCATTTCGCCTTCGATTTCGGCCTTGGGGGTCAGAGCCGCCACGGAGTCGATGACGATGATGTCGATGGCGCTCGAGCGGATCAGCGAATCGGCGATTTCGAGGGCCTGCTCGCCGTTGTCGGGCTGCGAGATCAGCAGGTTGTCGACATCGACGCCGAGTTTCTGGGCGTAATAGCTGTCGAAGGCGTGTTCGGCATCGATGAAGGCGGCGATACCGCCGGCCTTCTGGGCCTCGGCAATGGCGTGGATGGCCAGGGTGGTTTTCCCCGAGGATTCGGGGCCGAAGATTTCGATGACACGCCCCTTGGGGTAACCGCCGACGCCGAGGGCCATGTCCAGAGTGATCGAGCCCGTGGGGATGACCGGGATGTCGTTGACCTCGGTGCTGTTCATGCGCATGATCGAGCCTTTTCCGAAGTCCTTCTCTATTTTTTGCATCACCGCGTCCAAAACCTTGAGTTTGTCCGCGTTAACAGGTACTTTTTCTGCCATTTTGTGTATAGGTGTTACTTTGTTACTTTTTCTTTGTCTTTTTTTGTTCGGTCCGGCCGACTTTTCTGCGGCAGGGCCATTCGCGAAGGCCGTCTACCCTTTCCTTTGTGCCCGGTTGCCTTTCCCCGGTAGCCTTTCCTGCGTCCGGTTGTCCGTCTCCGGTGATTGGCTCCCCTTCCTTTGTGTCCGGTTGTCCATTCCCGGTAGCCTTTCCTGCGGCCGCTGTCCATCCCCGGTGATTGGCTCCCCTTCCTTTGTGTCCGGTTGCCTTTCTCCCCCCCCCTCCCGTGATTGCCCCTCCCCTCTCTCGATACCTCTCCTTGGGGCCCGGTTGCCTATTGCCGCTTTTCCTGCCTCATGCGTTCGAGCGCCTTCTCGGCCGGCGTGCGGTTGTCGGTTTTCATCCGCAGCGGGAAACGGATGTTCCGCGCATCGAGCTCCCGATCGGGATAGGGACTCCAGTTCCCGTTGTTGCCGATGCTGAAACGCCAGTCACCCACGTCAATTCCAGGATCGGTCGGCGTGCTTCTACCCTGCTCTGTCCGGCTCTCCAGCGCCCTTTCGCGCATGGCGAGGTGGATTTTCCGCCGGGCCCTCTCGATGGGGTCGACCTCCAGACGCAGCCACCCGATATTTTCATCGAGCGGCTCCACGCCGAACGAGATGGCTCCATGCGGGATCCCGATCTGGGGGAGGCTCCTCGTTGCGGGACCTTCGCCCGGCCGTAACTCCTGCCCGACGCCCGATATCGGGGCGGCGGCCAACAGCAAGGCAGTCAGGACGATATGTCGCGCAGCGGGCATAGCTTCGGCTATTTGTAGGCGTCGACGATCTGCTGATAGTGATTCTTGGTATCGACCTTTGTGAAGACCTTTTCGATGCGGCCTTCGGCGTCGATGACGAAGGTCGTGCGCAGCACACCCATGTATTTGCGTCCGTACATCGACTTTTCGGCCCACACGCCGAAGGCTTCGCATACCGAGTGGTCGGTATCGGCCAGCAGCGTGAAGTTCAGGTCGTGCCTGGCACAGAAATTCTGGTGCGAGCGTTCGCTGTCGGGGCTGACACCGACGATCCGGAACCCCATGCGGGCGAGCTCCTCCTTACCGTCGCGGAGGCTTTTGGCTTCGAGCGTACACCCCGAGGTGTTGTCCTTGGGATAGAAGTAGAGGATTGTCCGCTGTCCGCGCAGGTCGGCAAGCGTCAGAGTTTCACCATTCTGCGTGGTGGATCGGAAATCGGGGGCCATATCCCCGGGTTGCAAGGTTGTCATAGGTCTTACCGAGAAAAAATCAGTTGTTCAAAGGTAGGAAAAATTCTGGTTATTTCCGTGCTTTTCGGGGCGAAAAATTGGCTCAGTCCCACTGATAGGTCACTTCGATCTGCTCTTCGAACTCCTCCTGCGAGGCGTTGAGCCGGCGGTGGCAGGCCGGGCAGCGGATGGCCGTTTCGGTCTCGACATACTCGCCGCAGCCGACGCACATCGGCAATACCCCGTAACCGGGCTGCATGTAGTGGTCAAACCGGGCACCGCAGTGCTTGCATCTGATTTTGTAGGCTGTTCCCATAATCGTAAGTTTTTATTGGTTCACGATGCAAAGGAACAGTCTGTGAGTGACAGGTTGTGACACACCAATGGTGAGGACCGAATTTTTTTCATCCCGTCCGGGTCAAGGCGCAAGCAATCGGTCGAGACGCCCGGATCCGGTCTACATGAAAGCCGGTTTTCAGTCCTGACGGGATTCCGCCAGGCTCCGGAACCTGGCGGTTTCTCCGCTATGTCCCGACCCGGACGCTTCCGGCGTGGGATCTTCGCACCAGCGGAATACTCCGGAGCTTTTCAGTCTGACCGGCAGCGTGTTTCAGCCGGTCTGGACCCTACTTCTCAGCCGCTTCCGGCTCCTGAATCGGACGCAGTTCGCCCGTGGTGGAGTCCATGATGTAGCCCTTGACGACGATGTCGCCGGGGACGAGCGGGTGGTTGCGCACCAGATCCACGGTCTCCAGCACGGCGGCTTCGGTATCGTCGAAGCCGTGAAGCCACTGGTCGAGGTCGATTCCGCAATGCTTCATCAGCGAGATATGGTGCTCGGGGATTCCGCGCTGCTTCATCAGGTGCTGCATCTCGGCGCTGTCCATGCCCTGCACGCCGCAGTTGGTGTGTCCGATGATCATCACCTCGTTGACGCCCAGTTCATAGATCGCCACGAGCAGGCTGCGCACCGTGCTGTCGAAGGGGTTGGTGATCGTTCCGCCGGCGTTCTTGATGATCTTCACGTCGCCGTTCCGCAGCCCGAGGGCCGCCGGGAGCAGCTCCACCAGCCGGGTGTCCATGCAGGTGACGATGGCGATGCGTTTGTTGGGATATTTGTCCGTGATGAATCGTTCGTAACCCTTTTCGGCGACGAAGCGCCGGTTGTATGCGAGAATTTCGTCGATCATGTCGTTGTCGTGTTATTTCAGATTTCTGGCTATGTATGTTTTGATGTATTCGGTCAGTTCGGGGGAGTCGACGATGCGGATGTCGTCGAGCAGCCCCACGACGAAACGCCCCACGCCGGCCATTCCGGCCACCTCGGTGTCGAGCATCCAGCGTCCGCGACCCAATGGCCGGATGTCGCGTTCGGCCAGCGGATACTCCTCGCAGAGAAGGTTGTAGGCCAGCAGTCCGAGTTCGAGCCGCACGCGGTGGCGCTGCTGGCCGTGGATGCGGAAGATGTCGATGAACCCCTCCTCGTGCTGCGCTTCGTACTCCCAGGGCGAGTCGGCGAGTTCGACCTCGCCGATTCGGGCCGTCTTGAAGAGTTTGTTCGAATGGCTTTCGGGGTCGTAGCACCATACCTGCACGTAGTTGGTCGTAAAGGCGAAGGG
Organism: Alistipes sp. An54; assembly: GCF_002159375.1. NCBI lineage: Bacteria > Pseudomonadati > Bacteroidota > Bacteroidia > Bacteroidales > Rikenellaceae > Alistipes > Alistipes sp. An54. The sequence continues at coordinate 172,924 of NZ_NFIA01000002.1, read as the reverse complement.
TTCGACCCTCCGGTCGCGGACCTCGCCGCCGTGACCCGACTGGTAGCCGTGCAGCACGGCCTGGCGGTGCTCCTCGATGGCCTCGATCAGCCGGTGGATGTTCGGGGCGTTCTTGCCGCGCACGACCGTATCGGCCAGCGAGCGGTTGTCGTAGACCGAGTAGAGTTTTCGTTTGAGGTTCTGCTTCAGCAGGTTCGTGTCGTCGATGTTCTCGATGGCCCGCTTCAGGATGACGGCCTCCTCCTCGGTGAAGTGGACCAGCTGGGAGATGTCGCGGAAATGGGGGGACTCCTTGTCCAGGCGGATGCAGTCGCCCGACTTCTTGATGACGAAGCCCGCTTCGCGGAAGGTGTCGATGTATCGGTAGACGGTCCTGCGCGACATGGCGAGGCGTTCGGCCAGCTGGTCGACGTTGTAGGTGGTGTTTGCCGTGAGCATCTTCATGAGGCGCAGCAGCCGTTCGAGCTTGGGTTGATCCATGCGGGTGTCGTTTTTACCGGGCAAAGATACGAAAAAGTCGTGACATGGGCTGTCACGACTTTAGTGCATTATTGAGAAAAATGGTTTCTATAAATTAAAGTACAGATTGGCATATGTTCCGTCAAATCTTTTCATGTTGAACATATATCGATACCCTTGGAGGTTGGAGTTGGTTACGTAATAGTCGCCTTTACCGGGAACATATATGATTAATTTGCCATTTTCTGACCTTACAAAACCATTTCCCTGACATATGGACTCGCCTGTTCTGTAATCGTAGTAATAATACCATACTTCTACGGGCCGATTATCGTTTGTTTGGATTGTTTTACTCTCAGGATAGGTTGTCGTTATTGCTACATTGGAAGCACTTGCTTTTGATATTGTACTTATCATGGCCAATGCAAAGAGGCAAAATAATAGAAGTGTGTTTTTCATTGTTTGCGGATATTGAGGTTCCTACTCACTTAAAGGCTTTTCGGCTTACTCCGTTGTACCTTGAAAGAGAAATATCTGTCATACGCACATAAAAAAGCGCGGTACTTTCAGTATATTCTCTACCCAAGGTGTTTGGCGTTACCTATTCAGCAGAATAACCAAAAGCCCGCGCCATCAAGCGCGAGCATTTTTGCAATATTCCTGCTGAACATCCTTTAGTCGCCAAACTTTTGGGTAGCAGAATAAAGCTAAAACGCTTTTCCAACTAAAATGTGCGTATCAACTTATACGCGATGTTTCATAGGCCGGTATGTTGGTGATCGATGCAAAGATACGAAAAAACCGCAACAATAAAGTTGCGGTTTGCTCTTTTTTTCTCCATTCGGAGCCTTTCTGGCGCCCACTTGCCCCCTCTCCTCCCGACTTATTGGGCCAGGACGCGCTTTTCAATCTCCTCGACCTGACGGCGGAAGGCCTTGTCGGTCTCCATGAGGTTGGTGACGGCCTTGCAGGAGTGCAATACCGTGGCGTGGTTGCGGCCTCCGATGGCCGATCCGATGGCCGTCAGCGGGGCCTTGGTGTGCTGCTTGGCCAGATACATGGCGATCTGGCGAGCCTGGGCGATCTCCCGCGTACGCTCGGTGGAGTTGAAGCGGTCGTGATCCAGATTGAGGTACTGGCAGACCACGTCGATGATGTGGTCGATGGTGATCTCCTTCTGGTTGATCTTGACGTAGACCTTCAGGATCTCCTTGGCCAGCGACGTGGTGATCTTGCGTCCGAGGAACGAGGCATTTGCCACCAGCGACGACAAGGCTCCTTCAATCTCCCGCACGTTGGCCGAGATGTTGTCGGCCAGGTAGGTGACGACCTCGTCCGAGATCTGGGCGCCGAGCTTCCGGGCCTTGGCGCGGATGATCTTGAGTTTGGTGTCGTAATCGGGTGTGTTGAGCTGTGCGGACAACCCCCACTTGAAGCGGGTCAGCAGACGCTGTTCGATATCCTTCAACTCGACGGGCGGCTTGTCCGACGTGAGGATCAGCTGCTTGCCGGCCAGCTGCAGGTGGTTGAAGATGTTGAAGAAAGCGTTCTGCGTACCGGTCTTTCCGGTCAGTTCCTGGATATCGTCGATGATCAGCACGTCGATCATCTGGTAGAAGTGGATGAAATCGGGGATTTCACCATTCTTGTAGGCGGTCTGGAACTGGGCCTGGAACTTGTTCATCGAGACGTAGAGGACCTGCAGTTCGGGATGACGTTCGCGCACCTCGTGGCCGATGGACTGGACGATATGGGTTTTCCCGAGCCCCGAATCACCATATATATATAGGGGATTGAAGGGGTTGTTTCCGGGGTTGACGGCGACGGACATGCCGGCCGAGCGGGCCAGGCGGTTGCACTCGCCCTCGATGAAGGTGGCGAACGTCAGGTTGGGGTTCAGCTGGGGATCGATAACGATCTTCTTGAGCCCGGGAATGACGAACGGATTTTTTATATTTGCGGTGTTCGTCTGCGTATTGAACTGGGCGATGGCCGTTGTGTCGGCATCGGCGGCTACGGGGACAGACTGCGAGGCGGCGCGGGGCACGGCATAGTGGAGCCGGGTCTGCTGGCCGTAGAGCTGCGAGATGATGGGCCGCAGGAAGGGGATGTAGTTCTTCTCGATCTGGCGGACGTAGCTCTCGTTGGGCACCCTCAGACGCAGCGTCGTGCCGTCGAATTCGAGTGGCACGATGGGCTGGAACCACTTGCGAAACTCCTCTTCGGAGGTCTGGGCCTTGATTCGGTCCAGGCAGTGTTGCCACGTATCGCTGTATGTCTGCGAATTGTTAAACATGTCCAAGGGTTGCACTATTTTTGACACGACAAAGTTGTGAATAATTTTGTAAAAAGATTCTCGAAATTGGGTTGCAAATCTCCTTTTTTTATATATAGAAAAACAACGGTTTCCGGAGATCGAAATTTAACTTGTTGATATTGAATTATCGAATTTTATTTGTTATATTTGCATATAAAATTTTTGGGACAGCCAAGATCAAATTTATAAATAAAACCAATAAAACTATGGCAAACGAACTGGAACAGTTGGTTCTGAAAAAAGCGCAGTCGTGGCTTGACGGACACTACGACGACGAGACGAAGAAGCAGGTCAAGTATTTGATGGACAATAATATGAATGAGCTCATCGAGAGCTTCTACAAGGACCTGGAATTCGGAACGGGCGGTCTGCGCGGCATCATGGGCGTGGGCACGAACCGCATGAACGTCTATACGGTGGGTACCGCCACGCAGGGGCTTTCGAACTACCTGAAGAAGAACTTCGCGGGCGAGCGGATCCGCGTGGCCGTGGCTCACGACAGCCGCAACAACTCCCGTCTTTTCGCCGAGCGCGTGGCCGATATCTTCGCCTCGAACGGCTTTGATGTTTACCTCTTCGACGCCCTGCGTCCGACCCCCGAACTGAGTTTCGCCATCCGCGAGTTGAAGTGCCATTCGGGCGTGGTCATCACGGCCTCACACAACCCCAAGGAGTACAACGGCTACAAGGCCTACTGGACCGACGGTGCGCAGGTCACCCCGCCGCACGACAAGAACATCATCGCCGAGGTGGAGAAGATCACTGACATCGATATGGTCCTCATGGGCAAGAACCCCGAGAACATCCATATCCTCGACGAGAAGTTCGACGAGATCTACCTGAATCGCATCCACGAGTTGTCGCTTTCGCCCGAGAGTATCCGGAAGTACCACGACATGAAGATCGTCTACTCGCCGATGCACGGCGCGGGCGTGCGGCTGGTTCCGGCGTCGCTCAAGAAGTTCGGCTTCACGAACGTGATCATGGTCAAGGAGCAGGCCGTTATCGACGGCAACTTCCCGACCGTTGAGTCGCCGAACCCCGAGGAGCGCAAGACGATGTCGATGGCCATCGAACTGGCTGCCAAGGAAGGGGCTGATCTGGTACTGGCCACGGACCCCGATTCGGACCGTATCGGCGTGGCGCTGCGCAACAAGAAGGGCGAGTACGTGCTGCTGAACGGCAACCAGACGCTGGTTCTGCTGATGAGCTACCAGCTGACGCGCTGGGCCGAGCGTGGCGAACTGAACGGCAACCAGTATGTCGTCAAGACGATCGTGACGTCGCAGATGGCCAACGCCGTGGCCGAGCACTTCGGCGTGAAGTGCTACGACTGCCTCACGGGCTTCAAGTACATCGCCAAGATCATCCGCGAGAACGAAGGCAAGGCGAAGTACATCGGCGGCGGCGAGGAGTCGTTCGGCTACCTGGGCGGCGACTACGTGCGAGACAAGGATGCCGTATCGGCCTGCTCGCTGGCGGCCGAGGCCGCAGCCTGGGCCATGGATACGATGGGGCTGACGCTCTACGAGTGGCTGCAGGAGCTCTACGTGAAGTACGGCTTCTACCGTGAGGGGCTTGTCTCGGTGGTCCGCAAGGGCAAGGAGGGGGCCGAAGAGATCCAGCAGATGATGGTGAACTTCCGTTCGAACCCGCCGAAGACGATTCTGGGCTCGCCGGTGGTGAAGATCAACGATTTCCAGACGCTGGAGACGACCGACGTGAAGACGGGCGTGAAGACGCCGATCGAGCAGGATCGCAGCAACGTGCTGCAGTGGTTCACCGAGGACGGCACGAAGGTCTCGGTACGCCCGTCGGGTACGGAGCCGAAGATCAAGTTCTACTTCGGTGTGAAGGCTCCGCTGGCATCGGTTGCCGACTACGACAAGGTGCTTTCCGAGCTGGATGCCAGGATCGAGGGCATCAAGAAGGATCTCCATCTGGAGTAATCCGCGAGGGGGCAAGGCAGGCAAGGGAGGCCGGGGCAGACAGGGGCAGGTCTGGCACCGTGTTTCGCTCTCCCTCCGAACGTGAAATACAATCCGAAACCCCGGACATCGCGGGGCGGAGAAAAGAGAGGGGCTTTCCGTGAGGAAAGCCCCTCTCTTTTCTCTGCTGCCGGTCCTGTGTCGCCGGACCCAATCCGGACAAGCGGCAGTCGGCTCATCTTGCACCTGCACGACCCGGTACCAGCTGCCGGTCCTGCCGCCGGACTCGATCCGGGCAAGCGGCATTCGACCCATCTCGCACCTGTACGCCCTGGTACCAGCACGCCCCGGCCCGGGTCTTTGCCGCCCCTCGCCTACTGCTTTTGGAGTTTTTCGTTGTGGAGGTGACGTTCGCTGTCGCGTGCGGTTTTCTTGGCGAAGTTGGCCTCGACGGCGGCCGTAAGGTCTACACCCGTCTGGTTGGCCAGACAGACCAGCACCCACAGCACGTCGGCCATCTCGTCGGCCAGATTGGCCTTCTCGCCCGCCTTGAACGATTGGTCGCCGTAGGTGCGGGCCATGACGCGGGCCAACTCCCCCACCTCCTCCGTGAGGCAGGCCATGTTCGTGAGTTCCGAAAAGTAGCGAACGCCGTATTGTTTGATCCAGGCGTCGACCCGTTCCTGCAGTTCCTTGATTTCCATAACCGTATATCGCTTTTTTGTGTTTGTTCAGAAAGCTCCGGCAATACCGGAGAGACCAATGAGACCCGGCGGTCAGTTGACCCGGATGAGATTCAGCCCGTCACGCAGCGGGACGATGACATTCTCCACGCGGGGATCCTCGACCACCAAGCGGTTGAACTCCATGAGGGCCTGCGTGTGGCGGTCGCCGTGGGCGACGGGTTCGACGACCTTCCCCGACCAGAGGATGTTGTCGGCAATGAGGACCGAACCGCTGTGCACCAGCTTCGGGGAGCCGTTGTCGCCCATCAGCATGCGGTAGTAGTCGGGATATTCGCGCTTGTCGCCGTCGATGAAGACCAGATCGTAGACCTCGCCCAGCCGGGGAGCCACGTCGAGGGCCGATCCGATGTGGAAACGGATCTTGCGGCCGTGGGGCGAGCGGTCGAACCACGATTGGGTGAACTCTTCGAGTTCGTCGTCGACCTCGATGGTGTCCAACCGGGCTTCGTCGTCCAGACCTGCGGCCATCGAGAGGGCCGAATAGCCCGTGAAGGTGCCGATTTCGAGCACCCGCCGCGGACGGATCATCCGCACGAGCATCTCCAGCAGCCGGCCCTGAATGTGGCCCGACAGCATGCGGGGGGCCACGGCCCGCAGATTGGTTTCACGGTCCAGTTCGTGCAGCAACTCCTCCTCGGGAGCCGAATGTTCGTGTACGTATCGTTCGAGAGCCTCCATAATTATCTGTATATGAGCCGCGACATCTTTGAGAAGAGCTCCTCGGCCACCTCGGTCAACTGCGAGGCCGTCAGGGCCCGGATCTTGGCGTAGACCTGCTCCATGGTGTCGACCTCGTCGTGGCAGAGCAGGCTTTTGCCGGCGCTGAGCATGTAGCTTTCGTTGCTTTCGCTCGAGATGGCCAGCTGGGCGATGAACTGCTTCTTGGCCATCGAGAGCTGACGGGGCGAGAGGGGCGTGGTGCGCAGCTTGTGCAACTGCTCCTCGATGAGTTCGATGCACTGCGGGGCATTGGCGTGCTCCGAACTGAAGTAGATAGCCACGATCCCCGTGTCGCCGTAGGGGGTGTAGGAGGCCTCGATGTTGTACGACAACCCGTGGCGTTCGCGGATGACCATGTTGAGCAGCGAGTTGGCGCTCGGTCCGCCGAGGATGTTGACCAGCAGGGCCAGGGGCAGTCGTCGCTCGTCGGCGATGTCGTAGGCGCGGCAGCCGATGATGCAGTGGGTCTGGTGGGTGTGGCGTGCGATGCTCTTCTCGAAAGGGGTACAGGGGGCTGGGGCTACCCTTTCGCCGCGGCACAGGGTCGATGCCTCGCCGCCGAAGTAACGTGCCGCGACGGCCTCGGCCACCCGGGGCGAGAAGTTGCCGATCGACGAGAAGACCATGCGGTCGGTGGTATGCATGCGCCGCGTGAAGGCGCGGATCGCCTCTCCGTCGTAGCGGGCCAGGGCGACCTTGCGGCCCAGGATGTTGTGACCGAGCTGCGAACCCTCGAACAGCAGATCCTCGAAGGTGTCGTAGATCAGGTCGGCGGGCGAATCCTTGTAGGTGTTGATTTCGTCGACGATCACCTCCTTTTCGCGCTCCATCTCGCGGTCGGGGAAGGTCGAGTGGAAGGCGATGTCGGCGATCAGTTCGGCGGCCTTGGCGAAGTCGCCGCGGAGCGTCGTGGCGTGGATTGTCGTATCCTCCTTGGTGGTGAAGGCGTTCAGCTCGCCGCCGAGGTTTTCGAGGCGGCAGTTGACCTGCCAGGCGCGGCGGCGTTCGGTTCCCTTGAAGAAGGCGTGTTCGGTGAAGTGGGCCAGCCCGTACTCCGAGGGGAGTTCGTCGCGGCTTCCGGCGCCGATGACCAGCGCGCAGTGGGCCACCGATCCGTGGACCTGGCGGTGGATGCCGCGGATTCCGTTGGGCAGCGTGTAGGTATGGAATTCCATCATGAAAGTTCGCTATGCGTGTCATTGCGACGCGCGGCCGGGGTGGGGACTACCCTGCTCCTCCCGGTCCGGGCGTCAGTGTTCGATGTGGCGGCGGAGGAACTCGCCGGTGTGGCTTCCGGGGCAGTGGATCAGCTCGCGGGGCGTCCCCTCGAAGACGACGCGCCCGCCCGCCTCGCCAGCCTCGGGCCCCAGGTCGACGACCCAGTCGGCACACTTGATGATGTCCATGTTGTGTTCGACGATGACGATCGTGTGTCCGCGTTCGATCAGGGCGTTGAACGCCGCCAGCAGCTTCGAGATGTCGTGGAAGTGCAGGCCGGTGGTGGGTTCGTCGAAGATGAACATGACGCCGCCCTGCGCGGCATCCTTGGTCAGGAACGAAGCCAGCTTGACGCGCTGGCTCTCGCCGCCCGAGAGGGTCGACGACGACTGCCCGAGCTTGATGTAGCCCAGCCCGACATCCTGCAGCGGCTGCAGCCGCTCGACGATCCGCCGGCAGGTGGCGTTGCGCAGATCCTCGCCGAAGAAGGCGATGGCTTCGTCGACGGTCATTTCGAGCACGTCGTAGATCGACTTGTCGCGGTACTTGACCTCGAGGATTTCGTCGCGGAAACGCTTTCCGCCGCAGGCCTCGCAGACCAGCTCGACGTCGGCCATGAACTGCATCGAGACCTTGATGACCCCTTCGCCCTGACACTCCTCGCAGCGGCCTCCGGCGACATTGAACGAGAATGCCGCCGGTCCGAGGCCGTTGTGTTGGGCATAGGGCTGGTCGGCGAACAGCTTGCGGATCTCGTCGTAGGCCTTGATGTAGGTGACGGGATTCGAGCGCGAGGATTTGCCGATGGGGTTCTGGTCGACCATCTCGATCGACTTGAGGAGCCGCACGTCGCCCTCCAGCCCGTCGAAGTCGCCGGGTTTCAGCCCCGTGTCGTAGAGCATGCGCCGCAGCGCCGGGTAGAGAATCCCCTTGGCCAGCGACGACTTGCCCGAGCCGCTGACTCCGGTGATGCAGGTCATCACGCCGAGCGGGATGCGCACGTCGATGTTTTTGAGGTTGTTTTCGCGGGCGCCGCGGATGGTGATCCACTGGCTCCAGCCGCGGACGCTCTCCGGGACGGGGATCTGACGGCGTCCCGTGAGGTAGTCGGCCGTCAGGCTGCGGTCGCACTTCAGCAGGTCGGACAGCGTGCCGTTGAAGACCACCTGCCCGCCGTTGTAACCGGCCCCGGGGCCGATGTCGACGATCCAGTCGGCGGCGCGGATCACCTCCTCCTCGTGTTCGACGACGATCACCGTGTTGCCCAGATCGCGCAGCTGCTTCAGCACGCCGATCAGGCGGTTCGTGTCGCGGGGGTGCAGACCGATCGAGGGTTCGTCGAGGATGTACATCGAGCCGGTGAGGTTGCTGCCGAGCGACGTGGAGAGGTTGATGCGCTGGCTCTCGCCGCCCGAGAGGGTCGACGACAGCCGGTCGAGGGTCAGATAGCCGAGTCCCACGTCCGAGAGGTACTGCAGGCGGTTGCGGAGCTCGACCAGAATGCGCGCGGCGGTCTTCGTGTCGTGTTCGTCGAGCTGCAGCGCGGCGAAGAAGCCGATCAGTTCGTCGACGGGCATGCGCACCAGATCGGCGATCGTTCGGCCGCCGACCTTGACGTAGAGGGCCTCCTTGCGCAGGCGCGAACCGCCGCACTCGGGACAGACGGTCTTGCCCGTGTAGCGGGCCTTCATCACGCGGAACTGAATCTTCCTCCGCTCGGAGTCAATGTACTGGAAGAATTCGTCCAGGCCGTGGAAATACTGGTTTCCGCGCCACAGCAGCCGCTTTTGGGCGGGGGTCAGCTCGTGGAACGGCGTATGGATCGGGAAGTTGAATTTCGAAGCGTTGTCGATGAGCTGCTGTTTCCAGCGGCGCATCGTCTCGCCGCGCCAGCAGGCGATGGCATCCTCGTAGATGGTTTTGCTCTTGTCGGGGATGACCAGATCCTCGTCGATGCCGATCACCTTGCCGTAACCCTCGCAGCGGGGGCAGGCCCCCAGCGGGTTGTTGAAGCTGAAGAGGTGCTCGGTCGGGGGTTCGAACTCGATGCCGTCGGCCTCGAATCGCGACGAAAAGCTCTTCAGCCCCTCGTCGGTGATCGTCTCGCAGACCCCGTCGCCGTAGGAGAAGGCCCTTGCCACGGAGTCGCGCACACGGGTCGGGGTCTCCTCGTCGTTGTGCACACGCAGCCGGTCAACGATCAGATGGATTGACTCGGGCTTCGTGTCGGGGCCGATTTCGGGCAGCAGCTCCTCGATGAGTTTCGTTTCGCCCTCCACGTAGACGCGCATGAAGCCGTCCGAAAGCAGCAGCGTGAGCTTCTCGATGATCCCCTGCCCCTTCGTCAGCACCAGCGGAGCGGCGATGATGACCCGCTCTCCGTCGTGGGCCAGAAGGTATTCGGCCACGTCGTCCGTCGAGTAGCAGCGCACCTCCTGCCCCGAGACGGGCGAGAAGGTGTGGCCCGCGCGGGCGAACAACAGTTTCAGATAGTCGTAGATCTCGGTCGTCGTGCCGACGGTCGAGCGGGGGTTGCGCGTATTGACCTTCTGCTCGATGGCGATGGCCGGGGCAATCCCCTCAATGATGTCGACATCCGGCTTGTTGATCTTTCCGAGGAACTGCCGGGCATAGGCCGAGAGGCTCTCCACGTAGCGGCGCTGCCCTTCGGCAAAGATCGTGTCGAAGGCCAGGGTCGATTTTCCGGATCCCGACAGACCGGTGATGACGACCAGTTTTTCGTGCGGGATCTCGAGCGAGATGTTGCGCAGGTTGTGGACCCGCGCCCCCTTGATATATATGCAGTTTTCGTGTTTTTCCATATCGGTTCGGCCCAATGCAGCGGCCGTTTCAGCAATCTGTTTTCTGTGTGTTGTTTCATCCGGCGATGCTCCGGCCTCCGCCGTTTTCACGCCCGGTCGCGGAGTGATCCGCCGGCCTTGCGAAGCCGCTCTTCGAGACGGTCGGCCAGAGTTTCGCGGATCATGAGCCGCATGGTGCAGAGGTTGTCGAATTCCTGCGCTTCGATGCGGGGCTGCAGCTCCTTGACCACGCGCATGATGTCGTTCATCGCCACATAGGGAAAATCGACCGTCACCGTGCGGTCCACCGTCCGTTCGACGATCCGGGCGGCCTCGATGGCTGCGGCGGCCGACTCCCGGTAGGCGGCAATCAACCCCGGCACGCCGAGTTTCGTGCCGCCGAAGTAGCGAACCACAACGATCAGACAGTCCGTCAGGTCGTTCGACAGCAGCTGCCCGAGGATCGGTTTCCCGGCCGTCCCCGAGGGTTCGCCGTCGTCGTTGGCGCGGAACGCCTCGCCCCGGGGACCCAGACGCCAGGCGTAACAGTGGTGCGTGGCGTCGAAGAAGCGTTTGCGCAGCGCGTCGAGGTGGTGTCGGATCTCCTCCTCCGAGCGGACGGGGAAGATCCACGACAGGAACTTGCTGCTCCGTTCGCGGCAGGCGGCCTCGGCCTCCCGGGCCACGGTGCGGTAGAGATCGTCGGCCTCCATTGCCTATCGCACTTTCCGGAAGAGGCGCTCCCAGCGGATGTTCGACGGGAACTTTCGGTTGGCGTCGAGCGACAGCCAGACGAACGAGGCCTTGCCGACGATGTGGTCCTCGGGGACGAATCCCCAGAAGCGCGAGTCGGCCGAATTGTGGCGGTTGTCGCCCATCATCCAGTAGTAATCCATGGCGAAGGTGTACTGCGAGGCGGGGGCTCCGTCGATGCGGATCACGCTGTCGCGCACTTCGAGCTCATGCCCTTCGTAGGCCTCGATGATGCGGCGGTACAAGGGCAGGTTTTCGGTCGTAAGCTCGACCGTGGCGCCCTTCTTCGGGATCCAGATCGGACCGTAGTTGTCCTGGCTCCAGCGGGCGTCGTCCCACTGCGGGAAGACGTCGGTCGAGGGCGAGTAGATGTATTTGCGTATGGAGATGACGTTGCTCGAGGCCTCGATCTTGCGGGCGGCCTCGTCGGTCAGCGACATGTAGTAGGCCGCACCGTTTCCGCTGTACTCCGTGATGCCGAGGTTGTCCAGTGCATACTGCGTGAAGGGGGCGTTGGTCTGTACGATGTAGGAGCTTTGCAGTCCGGGTATGGGCTCCTGGGCCGTGCCGTTGACATAGACCTGTCCGTCGCGGATCACGAGCGAATCGCCGGGCAGCGCCACGCAGCGCTTGATGTAGTTTTCGCGCTTGTCCACCGGGCGGCTGATGACCGTGTACTTTTCGTTGAGGCGTTTGCGTCCCTCCTCCTTGCCGAACGACTCCTCGAATCCGCGCAGCACGTCGTAGTAGGTCACCGACTGGTTTTCGAGCAGCACGGTGTCGCCGGCCGGGAAGTTGAAGACCACCACGTCGTTGCGGCGGATGGGCTTGAGACCCTTCAGGCGGTGATAGGGCCATTTGATGGCCTCGGAAAAGGACTTTTTGGTCTGCGAGAAGGGCATCGTGTGGTGGACGAACGGGAACGACAGCGGCGTGTTGGGCATCTGGGGTCCGTAGGAGACCTTGCTCACGTAGAGGTAGTCGCCCACCAGGAGTGACTTCTCCATCGACGAGGTGGGGATCACATACATCTGGAAGATGAAGATGTGCACGAGCGAAGCGACGACCGTGGCGAAGATGATGGCGTTGACCCACTCGTAGACAGTCTTGTAGACCTTGTTTTTCTGACACAACTCCGCATTGCGGTGCCAGACGTAGCGGTAGAAGAGCTTCGAGATGTAGAGGTCGTAGATGATCGGCAGTCCGAGGAGCAGCCAGAGGTTTCCGGTCCAGACGACGAACCAGAGGGTATAAAGCAGGGCCGAAAAGGTGAATCCGACCCACTTGTTACCGAAAAAAGCCTTGATTTTTTGCATCTTGTAGCGATTGTTTCAACTATTTCAACAGGTCGTCCATGCCGTAGACGCCCCGCTTTCCGCAGAGGAATTCGGCGGCGACGACCGCACCCTGGGCCAGCGTGCGGCGGTTCTTGATTTCGTGGCGCAGTTCGAGACGATCGTCCTCCGACTCGTAGGTCACGGTGTGGATGCCCGGGACCATACCCTCGCGTACCGAACGGATCTCGATGCAGTCGGCCGGCGTATCTTTGCTGTGCTCGACGCGGTTCGTTGCGTGTTCGATGCCGGGGGCGTAGTTCACCCAGCCGGATTTGCCCGGGAGGTTCTCGATGATCCCCTCGGCCAGCGTGATGGCCGTACCGCTCGGGGCATCCTTCTTCTGGGTGTGGTGCACCTCCTCGATGCGGACGCTGTACCCGCCTCCGACACGCCCCACAAGAGCGGCCAGCTGGCGGTTGAGGCGGAACATCAGATTCACGCCCAGGCAGTAGTTCGAGGCGTAGAACATCGCTCCGCCGCGTTCGCGGCAGAGATCCTGCAATTCGGCCAGACGGTCGGTCCAGCCCGTGGTGCCGCTCACGACGGCCACGCCGCACTCCAGACAGGTGCGGATATTGTCGTAGGCCGTGGCCGGGGTGGTGAACTCCAGCGCCACGTCGACCCCTGCGAGGTGTGCGGCATCCAGTTCACCGACGTTCGCCTGATCGACGATCAGCCGGACCTCGTGTCCCCGTTCGCGGAGGATTCGTTCGATTTCGCGGCCCATCTTGCCGTATCCGATGATTGCAGCCTTCATAGTGTCTCGTTCGAAAAATTCGGTTCCGACAAAGATACGAATAAATTTGCAAACTGAACGTCGCGGGCGGTGTTTATCGTATGCCGCGGGGCGGGATCTTTTTCCGGCAGGGCGCTTTGCGTCAAAAACGCCGCCGGAGGTTTGTCGTGGTCCGCGACTTTCGCTATCTTTGTCGGAAAAATACCTCCCATGCGTTATTTCATCGAACTCCGCTATCTGGGGGCCGCCTACTGCGGGTGGCAGCGGCAACCCGACCAGCCGTCGGTGCAGCAGACCCTCGAACGGGCCCTGACGACGCTGCTGCGCGAACCGGTTGAGGTGACCGGGGCGGGCCGCACCGATACGGGGGTCAATGCCTCTTATTATGTGGCGCATTTCGACCTCGGCCGGCCGATCGACCATCCCGAACAGGTGGTCTACAAGGCGAATTTCCTGCTTCCGGGCGACATTTCGGTCTGGAGCCTTACGCCCGTGGTCGACGATGCCCACGCCCGCTTCCACGCCCGCGAGCGCGAGTACCGCTACTATATCGAACCGCACAAAAACCCCTTCACGCGCCACCTGACGTGGCAGTACTACGTGCCGCTGGACCTCGAGCGGATGAACCGTGCGGCGGCCCTGCTGCTCGAGTTCGAGGATTTCACCTCGTTTGCCAAGCTCAATTCGAACAACAAGACCAATATCTGCCACGTGCGACAGGCCCGCTGGACGGTCGACGAACGGGGTGTGCTGTGCTTCACGATCCGCGCGGACCGCTTCCTGCGCAACATGGTACGGTCGATCGTCGGGACGCTGGTCGACGTGGGCCGGGGGCGTTATACGCCGGAGGATTTTCGTGCGATTGTTGCCAGCCGCGACCTTTCGCGGTCGAGTGCCGGGGCTCCGGCGCAGGGGCTCTTCCTGAGCGACGTGCGCTACCCTGCCGAGATCTTCACCGGCTTAAGAAGCCGGTTTTAGGGGCGCCGGTCCAAGAGACCGGTTTTAAGGGCGGCCGGGCCTTACCGGGTTTCAGAAGCCAATAACCGCTCCCGCCCCTCCGGATTTCAGCACCAAACGGCTGTTCCCGAACCTCCGAATTCCAATAGCCCTCGCCCACCCCCACAAATACACAGGAGCCACCCCGACAAAGGGTGGCTCCCGTATTTATATATAGGGACAAGCGGTTTCCCGCCGGCCTTCGTCAGAGATGAATGGCAGCTCCGAGGGCCGCTTCGGCCGCCTCCATCACCCCTTCGTTCATCGTCGGATGGGCGTGGATCGTACGGGCGATCTCATGGGCCGTGGCGCCCAGACGGCGGGCCAGGGTCGGTTCGGCCAGCATCTCCGTTACGGAGGCGCCGACCAGATGGGCTCCCAGCAGGTGATCCTCCTCGTCGAAGATCAGCTTCACGAATCCGTCGCGATCCCCCGCGGCCGTAGCCTTGCCCGAGGCCGTGAAGGGAAAGCGGCCGATCTTGACTGCCAGACCGCGTTCGACGGCCTGCTGCTCGGTCATGCCGACCGACGCCACCTCGGGCTGCGTGAAGACGCACGACGGGATGGTCGAGTAGTCGACCGGTTCGGGTGCAAGGCCGCAGATGGCCTCCACGCAGCAGATGCCTTCGGCCGAGGCCACATGGGCCAGCGCCGGTCCCGGCACGATGTCGCCGATGGCGTAGATGCCCGGGACGTTGGTCCGGTAGAAGGGGTCAACCTTGATTTTGCCGCGCTCGACCTCGACCCCCAGCTCCTCGAGGCCGATCCCCTCGATGTTCGGCTGAATGCCCACGGCCGACAGCACGACATCGGCCGAGAGGGTCTCGGCACCCTTCCTGCCCTCGATCTCCACGTCGCAACGCCCCTCGGCGTTGACGCTCACCCGCTTGACGGTCGTCCCGACGAGCACTGCGGCGCGCATCTTGCGGAAGGCGCGCTCCATGGCCTTCGAAACCTCCTCGTCCTCGAGGGGCATCATCCGCGGAAGATACTCGATGACCGTTACCTTGACGCCCAGCGCGGCGTAGAACCAGGCCAGCTCGCTGCCGATGGCTCCCGAACCGACGACGATCATCGTCTCGGGCAGCCGGGTCATGGCCAGCGCCTGCCGCGAGGTGATCACCCGCTCGCCGTCGACGGGCATGAAGGGCATCTCGCGCGGACGGGCGCCGGTGGCCAGGATGATGTGGTCGGCCTCATACTCCGTGCCGTCGACGTCGACCCGGCCCGGTGCCGTGAGGCGGCCGAAGCCCGCAATCAGGTCGATGCTGTTCTTCTTGAGCAGGAACTGTACGCCGCGCGACATGGTTTCGGCCACGGTGCGTGAGCGGGCGACGATCTTTTCGAGATTCGGGCGGACCGTGCCGTCGACCTCGAGTCCGTATTGTTCGGCGTGGCTGCAGCAGCCGAAGACCTGGGCGCTTTTCAGCAGCGCCTTGGTGGGGATGCAGCCCCAGTTGAGGCAGACGCCGCCCACATCGGCCCGCTCCACGAGGGCCACCTTGCGGCCCAGTTGCGCGGCCCGGATGGCGGCCACATATCCGCCGGGGCCGCTGCCGACGATCAGAATGTCGTATTTCATCTTTGTTCGTTTAAGGTTCAAGGTCGATTTCGGAGGCTATTTGCGGACGCGCAGCACCTCGCCGTTATCGGCGGCCACGGCCCGTTTCCACTTTTCGTTGTAGCCCGGGAACTGGATCCGGTCGGGAATCTGACGGCCGTTTCCGTTGTCGACGAAGTGGGCCGCCGAGCCGTCGCCGTCGAGGAACGACAGCACGTCGCCGTGTTCGCTCTTGACGTTGCCGTCCATGTACTTGACCAGCAGATAGCCGTTCAGCCGCTGCCAGCGGTCGAACAATTCCCGGGCCGTTATGACGCTCACCTCGGTGAGGTAGTTGCGGCGGGCCTCCGCCGACATCTTGCCGATGCGGGCCGGCAGGTTCTCCATCTCCTCGAGGCGGGTATTTTCCCACTGGTCGGTGACCTTGCGGATATCGGCCGAGATCATGTCGTAGCGCATGTAGGCGAAGTTCGTGGTGCGGTTGAAGAGCCAGAAGGCCGACGTGGGCGAATATTCGAGCATCGAACCGTTGCCCTCGCGGAAGCACTCGGGCACCTCCTGCGCCGAGCAGAAGATCGGCGTCAGACACGACGTGGCGGCATCGTCGACCCCGAACCACAGAATGCCCGTATCGGCCGGACGGTCCGCACGGGCCTGGCCGACGAACCAGAAACCGGTCTGCTGCGTGGCCGTGGCGCGCTCGTTGAGATACTCCACGCCGTCGACTTCGAACGTCATCGGACGCCAGCGGTAGGGGCAGTTGTGGCCGCCGGCACCGAGGTCCTTCGTCATGTCCATCGGGGTTCCTTCGTAGTGGTCGCGCATGCAGTCGAAGAGCTGTTTGGGTGAGACCTTGTGTGCGGGTTTCACCCACAGCGGCAGCCGCTTCTGGAGGTTGTAGCCCATGGCGTAGTCCTGGTATTCGTCCATGCCCTCGGCCACCGTGCGGAAGAAGGCCCACACGCGGGCGTCACAGCTGCGTACGGTGCTGAAATCGGCCGGGCAGTAGGCGTCGGCGAAGCTGAACTCCTCGTCCGTGCCGTCGAAGTAGCCCATTTCGCGGGCGAACTCCACCACGTCGGGGGCATAGAGGCAGTTTTCGGGGTCATCCTTCGGGAAGGTGGTGATGCGGGCCTGGTTGGCGTGTCCCGAGACGTAGCCGTCGGGGATGCGGCGGGCCACCCAGACGATGCCGCGGCGGGCGTTGCCCCCCTTGCCGTCGTCCTTGTAGCCCTTGCCGATGAGCTCCATGATCCAGGCTTCGTTCGGATCGGCGATCGAGAACGACTCGCCGCTCGAGGCGTAGCCCCAGGTATTGGCCAGTTCGGCAATCACGCCGATGGCTTCGCGGGCCGTACGGGCGCGCTGCAGGGCGATGTAGATCAGCGAACCGTAGTCGATGCGGCCCGTGGTGTCGACGAGCTCTTCGCGGCCGCCGTAGGTCGTTTCGCCGATGATGAGCGAGTGTTCGTTCATGTTGCCCACGGTGGACCACGTCTGGCGGATCTGCGGGATGTCGCACAGATAGCGGCCCGTATCCCATTCATAGACGGGCAGCATGGCGCCTTTTGCGTGTTTGCCGCCGGGGGTGTGGTAGAGGGCGCCGTAGAGGGCGTGCGAATCGGCCGCATAGGTCACCATGACCGAACCGTCGGTCGAGGCGCCCCGCGTGACGATGAAGTTGGTGCAGGCCGACACCGCGCCGTAGGTGGCCACGGCGGCGAAGGCTGCAAGCATCAATCGGAATTTTTTCATGTTTTTTCGGGTTTAGCTCGGTAAAGATAGTGAAAGTCGGGCGCCGGGGCAAATCAAAACACACTTTTCGATGTGTCGGTCTTCGCGTGGCGCCGGGTGGTCAAAGATAGAAAAAAGCGGCGAAAACCTTGCACAACCCGGCTCAAAATCCGATCTTTGTGATCGTGTCATGCCGTCCGGCAGGCCGATGAAGTCCTGCCCGGCGTGTGTAAATCCCTGAAAATCCCTGAAAAAGAAGATGCGGAAAATTGCGGTATTTTTGTTGCCGATCCTGCTTGCAGGGTGCGGCCTGAAGGTGGAGCATCCGGCCGAAGAGCTGGTGACGGAGGTCGAGATGCCCGCGGGCGAACGCTTCACCCCGGGTGACGAGGTGACGGTCCGAGCCGTCGGCTTCGAGGCCGCGGACGAGATCTGGTTCGATATTGCCTGGACCGATGGCATGGAGGATTTTGCCCCGAACGGTACGGCCCGGGGCCTCCGGGGAACGGTGACCGGCCGCACCGACACGTCGATCAGCTTCCTCGTTCCGGGGCACTACCCTCCTGCAACGGTCTCCGTGCTGCTCTCCCGCAACGGGGTCTTCCAGACGCTGGGGACGATTCGCACCGACGACGGCGTCCGTCACGAAATCTCGCTCCATACCCTTTCGGAGACCCCCGGCGGCGGAACCATCGTGGCCCGTTATCCGATGTACGGATCGGCCGACCTGCGCGAAGAGGTCCTCACGACCGATCTGACGCTGGAGTGCGTCGTCGGCCGCTTCGGCCCGGGCACGGCCTGCGGCATAGCCGACGGACAACTCGTCGAATTGGATCTGGTGACCCGTCAGACGGAGATTCAGGGCGAAGGATGCCTGCTCACGGGGGCGGTCTCCGAATCGACCGTAGCCGGGCTCTTCGTCCGCGACGACAGGCTCTGCCTCTCCGGCGGTTCCCTCCCCCGCGCATGGCAGCTGCCTGAAGGGGTCACCGCCGACCGCATCGTCCGCCAGCCCTTTGCCTTTGCATTCAACGCCCTGCTGCTTGCCGTGCGCAACGACGACGGTACGCTCTCGCCGCTCGTCCTGCCGTTGTCGGGTACGCGGGCGCTGCTCGGCCCGGCCGTCGAATCGCGGACGCTGCTCCCCTACTGGATGATGAAGCCCGCTACAGACAATCCCTCGCAATGGGAGCGCGTGGGCGGCTATGCCGTGCTGCATGACGATCTCACCTGGTTCCAGCCGCTCGATCCGACGACCCTCGAATTGGCGCCGACCCTCGGGGAGGCCGACCTTCTGGTCGATGGACGGGTGTTGTCGATGACCCAGTGCATGCTTCCGGCCGAAGCGGGCGATGCCGATCCGCAACCTGCGGTCCGGATCGGCGTGCTGACCGACACCGACGGTCGGCACGAGGTCTGGGTCTACGATCCGCAACGGGCCTCGGGATCGCTCGTGCTGGGGGATGTCGACCTCTTTGCCGTCCGCGGGATCTTCTTCGCGCGTTAACGCCGGTCCGAACTCCCTTGCTGATGCGGCAGGAACGTGCCCTCCGATGCTTCCGATGCTGTCGTACGGAGATCTTGCCGCTGTCGTACGCGGTGTCTTCCGACTCTTTGCGGCAAAGCAGCCCTCGCACCCCAAAGTGGCGGGAGGTTGGACGGTGACTGAAAGTCCGAGGCGCGCTTTTTTTCGGCCGAGACGATCCTTCCTGCCGGATTTTTGCCTAATTTTACGTCGAAAATCACACTACCATGTCGGAAATCGCAACCCATCTGGCACATATCCGCGAAACCCTCCCGGCGGGGGTGACGCTCGTTGCCGTATCGAAAACCCACCCTGCGGAGATGATCCGCGAGGCCTACGAAGCCGGTCAGCGCATCTTCGGCGAAAGCCGCCCCCAGGAACTGCGCGAGAAGTACGAGACGCTGCCCCGGGATATCGAGTGGCACATGATCGGCCACCTGCAGACCAACAAGATCAAATACATCGCGCCGTTCGTGGCGATGATTCAGTCGGTGGACAGCGCACGGCTGGTTGAGGCCATCCAGAAGGAGGCGGCCAAGTGCGGCCGCGTGATCGACATCCTGCTCGAGATCCACGTCGCCGCCGAGGAGACCAAGACGGGCTGGGATCCGGCCGAACTGCACGACTACCTCGCCACGAACCCCTTTGCCGCGCTGCCCAACCTGCGCGTGCGCGGCGTGATGGGCATCGCCACCAACACCGACGACGAGGCGGTCATCCGCCGCGATTTCGACGCGCTGCGCCACTGCTTCGAGGAGCTGCGTCCGCGCTTCGGCGAGGCGTTCGACACCCTCTCGATGGGCATGTCGCACGACTACCGGCTGGCCGTTGCGTGCGGTTCGACGATGGTGCGTGTCGGCTCGTCGATCTTCGGCGAGCGCGACTACTCGAAATGATTCGTTTCAGAACCGTCCCCCAAGTGGAAAGCGGCCCGTATCGGCTGCTCGGAATCGGCGCCGAGCCGGTGTCACCGCCGTCGCCCGCCTCTCGAACAACGTAATTTAATTATATGCATATGAAGATCGGATTTATCGGATTCGGAAACATGGCCCAGGCACTGGCCCGCGGACTGGTGCGCGGCGGAGCCGTCGAGGCCGCCTGCATCGGGGCCTGCGCCCGCGATCGGGCCAAACTGCAACGCAATACGGAGCTTCAGGGCTTCCGGGCCTTCGACACGGCGGCCGAGGTGGCGGAGTTCGCCGACGTGGTCATCATCGCCGTGAAACCCTATCAGGTCGAGGGGGTTGTTACGCCGATTCGTGAGACGTTGAAGCGGAAGATCGTCGTTTCGGTGGCTGCCGGGGTGACGTTCGACGACTATGAGCAGATGCTCACCCCCGGTACGGCCCATCTGAGCACGTGTCCCAATACGCCGGTGGCCGTCTGCGAGGGGATCGTCGTCTTCGAACGCCGCCACTCGCTCTCGCCCGAACAGCTGGCTTCGCTCGAGGAGCTCTTCTCGCACGTCGGGCTGGTGCTGTCGGTCGAGACCTCGCTGCTGGGGGTGGCCGGGACGATCTGCGGCTGCAGTCCGGCCTTCGTGGCGATGTTCATCGAGGCCTTGGCCGATGCGGCGCTCAAGTACGGTATTCCGCGTGCCGATGCCTACCGGATGGTGAGCCAGATGATCGTCGGCACGGGCAAGCTGCAACTTGAGACGGGACAGCATCCCGGCGTAATGAAGGATGCCGTCTGCTCGCCGGGCGGTACGACGATCGTGGGTGTAGGGGAACTCGAACGCGAGGGCTTCCGCGGATCGGTCATCGCGGCCATCGACGCCATTCTGGGCTGACCGGCCCTCCTTCCGGCTACGGCACCGACCCGCGGCGCAACCGGAAAAGAGAGAGGAACCTTCTCCCCTCCCCGCCTTTTAGGCAGGTTTTCGGGACGATATCCCGTTATCAGGCCTCCGGAACTTGTCTCCGCTTCCATCGTTTCAGACCGGGAGCGTCCGATTGCTGCTGAACCCCGGTAAGGCCCGGCCGCCTCTAAAACCGGTCTCTTAGACCGGTACCTTTTGGTGTCAAAAGGTACCACTAAAACCATCCGCAAGTCGCTTTCGCGGGAATCGGACAAAGGCCAAGCTGGGCGGGTGCAGAAAGATCGAGCCTATTCAGCCTCCCGCTCCTGGCGCTCGTCCTTTGCCCGATTCTTTTTCCGCTGCAAGCGAAGTGCGGAAATTGCTTTTCTTCGAACGTACGGGCGTCCATTTGCTAAAGAACCCCGGTAAGGCCCGGCCGCCTCTAAAACCCACCTCTTAGGTGGGCCGCCCATAGAACCGGCTTCTTAGACCGGGAGCGTCCGATTGCTGCTGAAACCCGGTAAGGCACGGCCGTCTCTAAAACCGGTCTTTTAGACCGTTAGCGGACGCGAAGCGTGCGGCCAATGCGCAGGATGGTGGTCGACTTGATGCCGTTCAGACGGCAGATGTTCGACACCGTGGTACCGTAGCGGCGGGCTATGGCACCGAGCGTATCGCCCGAACGGATCTTGTGATAACGCATGGCGGCCTTTTCGGCAGCCTCCTTCTTGTCCTGCTCCTCGTTGGCGATCTCGTCGTCGAAATCCTGCCCGGCGTTGGAATTGATGTTGAAGAAGGACTTCTTCAGCAGGAACGTTTCGCGGCAGAGCATGCCGTTCTTGAAGTCGATCAGCCGTTCGGGGTCGAAGGCCTGTCCGTAGTAGCGGGTCTCGAAGTGGAGGTGCGGACCGGTCGAACGGCCCGTCGAACCGCCTTTGCCGATGACGTGGCCCGCCTCGACCCAGTCGCCGGGTTGGACCAGACGCTCCGAGAGGTGGCCGTAATAGGTCTCCAGTCCGTTGTCATGGCGGATGATGACCAGATTGCCGTAGCCGCGCACATATTGCGAGATGCGCACCCGTCCGCAGAAGGTCGCATAGACCGGTTCGCCCATCTTGAGCGGCAGATCGACACCCTGGTGGCGGCGTCCGCGGCGCGGTCCGTACTTGCCGCGGGGATTCACCGCACCCTTGTAGGGATAGTGGTAGCTCTTCGTCGAGTCGATCAGGTCGATGACCACCGACTGCGGCAGCGAAGCGATGCTGACATCCTTGTAGGGAAAGAGCGAGACCGTGTCCCAATACTTTTCGAAGATCGTGCTGTCCTTGGCCACGGCACGGTTGCGGACGTATTTCCAGGTGTTGTTGCCGTAGAGGATGACGTAGAGGGCGTCGTTTCCGGAGTTGAGCGTGTCGAGGACAGTCAGTCCGTTGGTGTCGAACGTCGATTCGATCTCCTTGCGGCGCAGGCGCAGCTGCAGGTTGGCCACCGAGTCGGCCGCCGACTGCTGGGGATCGACCTGGGCGGTCGGAGACGATGCCGTACGGGCCGCACGGGCCTCGAGCTGCGCCTGCATGTTGTCGAGCAGCGTCTGCAGCGAGTCGATGGCGACGCTCTGCACGTCGGAGACGTGGCGCAGCGAGTCGGCTTCGGCCATCGCTTCGACGGTCTGTTCGAGGAGTTTGACCCGTGAGGGACGGGGGGATCGGGCGTCGGCCGTTGCGGCCAGCGAGAGGGCTGCCAGCGGCAGCAGGTATTGTTTCATCTTCTTCATACGTTGCGTTTTCGGTTGGACCGCTCCGGATGGGCACAGCGGCCGTTCACTTTTCGATTGCCGGGATTCTTCCGCCCGACTTTTCAAGGGGTTTTTTCCCCGGGGACTCTCTTCGGGGAGCGCTTTGCTCTTCCCGATTGGCCACTCCCCCGGCATTTATTTTTCTTCCCCCCCCCTCCGGATTCTGTCAGCCCCGTTTGATCAACTCTTCGGCGGCCTCGAGCTGGTGGTAGAACTCCTCGCCGAAGCGGCGGATGATCGGTTCGCGCAGCGCCTTGTAGACCGGGATTCCCAGTTTGGCGCCGCACTTGCGGGCCGGGGCACAGACTGACCAGCGGTGGTAGTTCAGGCCGAGTGTGCCGTTTGAGAAGCGCATGACGCGGATTGGATAGAGGTGGCACGAGATCGGTTTGCGGAACGCGGTCTTGCCCTCCATCCAGGCCTTCTCGATGGCGCACAGCGTCACGCCGTTCTCCTGACAGGCGTAGGCGCACTGGGCGTCGTTGACGAGCGGCGTGGTCCGATCGCCCTCTTCGTCGAGGACCATGAAGCCCTGCCGTTCGACGGCCTCCACCCCTTCGCCCGTCATGTAGGGACGGTAGTTCGGGTATTCGCGGCGGAGGATCTCCTCTTCGTCCTCCTCCAGCGGGGCTCCGGCGTTGCCTTCGACGCAGCAGATCCCCTTGCACTGCGCCAGATCGC
Organism: Alistipes sp. An54; assembly: GCF_002159375.1. Taxonomy (NCBI): domain Bacteria; kingdom Pseudomonadati; phylum Bacteroidota; class Bacteroidia; order Bacteroidales; family Rikenellaceae; genus Alistipes; species Alistipes sp. An54. The sequence goes on along the minus strand of NZ_NFIA01000002.1, from coordinate 149,816 downwards.
ACGCAAAGCATTCGCGCAGCAGATCGACGCTCACGATCTTGTCATCAATCTCGATCATTTGCGGCACGTATCGGCGATAATCAGATCATACAGTTCACCGAGCGACATGCCCATCTGTCGGGCCTGCTTCGGGACGATGCTTCCGGCGCTCATGCCCGGAATCGAGTTCAGCTCGATGAAGTAGGGCTTGCCTTCGGGGGTGACGATGAAATCGACCCGCACGATGCCCGAGCAGCGGCATGCGCGGTAGGCTTCGCGCGTCATGCGGTTCAGTTCGGCACGCACCTCATCCGGGATCGGTGCTGGGGTGATCTCCTCGGAGCGTCCGGCCGTGTATTTGGCCTCGTAGTCGAAGAAGTCGTTCTTGGGAACGATCTCCGTGATGGGGAAGATATACTCCTTTTCACGGGTGACGAGGATGCCGCACCCCATCTCACGGCCCGTGATGCACTCCTCGATGAGAATCTCGCCGCCCTGGGCGAAGGCGGCCTCGATGGCGGCGGGAAGCTCCGCGGCCGTGTGGACCTTCGTCACGCCGAACGACGAACCGTTGGCATTGGGCTTCACGAAGAGCGGGAGTCCCAGATCGGCGACAATGGCCTCGGCATCCCACGCCTCGCCGTGGCGCAGGAAGTGTTCGCGGGCCAGGTTGACGCGTCCGGCCAGCGTGCGCTTGGTGGTGATCTTGTCGAAGGTGACGACCGTCGAGACCATCGAGCACGACGAATAGGGAATACCCATCATGTCGAGATAGCCCTGCAGACGGCCGTCCTCGCCCGGGGTGCCGTGGATGAGAATCAGCGCGTAGTCGAAAATCTTGTGTTCGCCGTCGATCGTAATCGAGAAATCGTTCTTGTCGACCTGCCACTGTCGGCCGTCGGGCGTCGTGTGGTGCCAGTCGCGGTGATGGAGGTCGATGACCGTGATATCGTATTTCGTGTGATCGAGCGCCGCTTCGATCTGTGCGGCACTTTGCAGGGCGATCTCCCGCTCGGGAGAGTCGCCGCCCGCCAGGAGGGCGATCTTCAGTCGTGTCATTTTCAGGGGTTGTAGATGTCTTTGTATCGGAATTCGAAAATCTCCTGCACCATCTGGGCAAACTGCCGGGCCTCGACGTGGTTGGCGTCGATGCGCAGCACGGCGTTGAAGTCGTTCAGCGCCGGGCCCCACTCGCTCAGGCGGTAATGGAGCTTGCCGCGTTCGAGCAGCAGTTCGATGTCGTCGGGGTGTGCGGCGAGTTGTGTGGTGAGGACCGCGATGCGGGTTGCGGGGCTCCAGAGCCCCTTCTTGCGGATGTATTCGAGGACCTTCGGGGCGAGCATCGCCGAGACATCCTCGCCGCGCGTGATACGGTCGCGGATCCCGGTCGAGGCGATGTCGAGCAGCGGAGCTTCGTCGAGCAGCGTGATGCGTCCCTCGAAGCCCGAGACGCTCTCGCCGCCGCGCCGCGGATAGACGTAGACCGGATATTCGAGGATTCGGTCGTACTCCTTCCAGCCGTCGAGGCGGGCGATCTGGTCGCTGCCCATCAGGATCGAGAACTCCATCTCCGCACCGCAGTTCTCCTGCAGATAGCGCAGCGTGTCGATCGTATAGGAGGGTTTCGGCAGCAGCATCTCCACTACCGAAGGTTTGATCCGTTCGGGATATTTCGATGCGGCGCAGGCGATCTCGGCCATCTCGAAGCGGTCGAGTTCGGGGGCCAGCGCCTCTTCCTGCTTGTAGGGGCTCTGGGGCGAGACGATCAGCGCCACCTCGTCGCACAGTCCGCGGTCCAGCACATACTCCGCCAGGGCGATGTGGCCCTTGTGGATCGGGTTGAATGACCCGAAATAGAGCATTTCGCGTTTCATGGCTATCGGGCAAAGAATTCGTCGAGAATGGCGCACGCTCCGGCCACGGCCTCGTCCAGACGGTCGTTGACCACCACATGGTCGAACTCCGGGGCCTTTGTCAGTTCGAACTCGGCCTTGGCCACACGGCGTTCGATGGCCTCGGGGGCATCCGTGCCGCGTGCGACGAGCCGCCGGCGCAGCTCCTCGACCGAGGGGGCCTTGATGAAGATCGAGCAGGCATCCCGACCGAAGATCCGCTTGAGGTTGATGCCGCCCAGGACGTCGACGTCGAAGACGATCACGTGACCCTTCTCCCAGATGCGCTCCACTTCGCTGCGCAGCGTGCCGTAGCAGGTGCCCTTGTAGACCTCCTGCCACTCGACGAAGCGCCCCTCGCTGACGGCCCGTGCGAACTCCTCGGGCGAGAGGAAGTAGTAGTCCACGCCGTTGCGCTCCTCACCGCGCGGGGCGCGGCTCGTGGCCGAGATCGAGAATTCGAGCTGCGGATAGCGGCGGAGCAGCTCCCGGACGATGGTTGTCTTGCCTGAGCCGCTCGGGGCCGAAAATATGATGACTTTTCCCATTTTGGTAACTCTTGTCGGTTAGGACGGGTATCTGATCCGGAGGGCGGATCGGCGGGATGCGCGGCCGGCCGTTGCCGCCGCCCGGGTTCCCGTCTCTTCCCCCCCCCCTCTGCTGCGGACTCCCTACAGAATGTTGAGCACCTGCTCCTTGATCTTTTCCAGTTCGTCCTTCATCTTGACGACGAGGATCTGGATGTTCGTCTCGTTGGCCTTCGAGCCCATGGTGTTGATCTCGCGGCCCATCTCCTGGGCGATGAATCCCAGTTTGCGGCCCACGGCCTCCTCCGAGGCGGCCACCTCGCGGAAATAGCGGCAGTGGTTGGTCAGACGCACCTTCTCCTCGGTGATGTCGAGCTTCTCGAGGTAGAAGATCATCTCCTGTTCGAGGCGGTTGCGGTCGACCTCGACGGGGAGTTTCGAGAGGTTGTCCAGAATGCGCGTCCGGATGGTCTCCGTACGGGCCTGTTCGAAGGGGATGACCTCGTTCTTGTACTGTTCGATCAGATCGACGCGGCGCAGCAGGTCGGCGATGAGCGTGGCCCCCTCCTGCGAGCGGAAGGCGTCGAGCCGCGCGGCGGCCTCTTCGACGGCCTTGAGCAGCACGGCGTGCTCCTCGTCGGAGATCGTCTCGGCCTCCGTCGAAACCACCTCGGGCAGCCGCATGAGTGTCTGCATCGCCGCGGCATCCCACCCTGCCGTGCTGCAGTCCAGTCCGGCACCGGCGGCCGCCTCGCGCAGCTGTCGGGCATAGGCGGCGAAGACTTCGCGGTTGATGCGGGCCGAGGTTTCGACACTCTGGCTCTCGATCGAGACGAAAAGGTCGATCTTTCCGCGCTGGAGCCGCTGCTGGATCAGATTGCGGATTTCGTATTCCGACTGCCGATAGAGGGCCGGGAGCCTCAGGGCGAGGTCCAACTGCTTGGAATTCAGCGAGCGGATCTCGACGGTGATCTTCTTATTCTGGATTTCGGCCTCGGCTTTTCCGAAGCCGGTCATGGATTTGATCATAGGTCAGCCTTGCTTGATTCAGGCAACAAAAGTAGTAAAAACAAATCAAAAAGGCGACGAATCGTCCGGCGGAATGAAATTTATTTGGCGATCTTTGGTTTTTATAAATTATTTTTATTTATATTTGTGTTAGAAAATTAACAGACCGAAATTCGAATAACCAAATCTCATAACAATTTATTATGAAAAAGCACAATTTCAATGCGGGACCGTCCATTCTTGCGGACGAAGTGATCGAAAAAGCAGCCAAGGCCGTACTCGATTTCAACGGATCGGGACTTTCGATTCTTTCGATTTCGCACCGCACGAAGGACTTCGACGCCGTGATGGCCGAGGCCGACGCGCTTTTCCGTGAACTGCTCCACATTCCGGACAACTACAAGATCATCTATCTGGGCGGAGGTGCGAGCACCTATTTTTATGAGATTCCCGCCAACTTCCTGGGCAAAAAGGCCGGCTACGTCAATACGGGCGTCTGGTCGAAGAAGGCCATCAAGGAGGCCAAACGCTACGGCGAAGTGGAGGTCGTAGCTTCGTCCGAGGACCGCAACTTCACCTATATTCCCAAGGGATTCACCATTCCCGAGGATCTGGACTACCTGCACATCACCTCGAACAATACGATCTACGGTACGGAGTACCACGAGGATCTGACCTCGCCCGTGCCCCTGATCGCCGACATGTCGTCCGACATTCTGTCGCGTCCGGTCGACGTGACGAAATACGCCATGATCTACGGCGGTGCGCAGAAGAACCTGGCTCCGGCCGGCGTGGCCTTCGGCATCATCCGCGAGGACATGCTCGACCGCATCGTGCGCGACCTGCCGACGATGATGTCCTACCGCACGCACGTCGAGAACAACTCGATGTTCAACACGCCTCCCGTCTTCCCGATCTACGTGCTGATGGAGACGCTGCGCTGGCTGAAGTCGATCGGAGGCGTTCCCGAAATCTACCGCCGCAACCGGGAGAAGGCCGCCCTGCTCTACGACGAGATCGACCGCAACCCGTTGTTCCGCGGTACGGTCGAGAAGGAGGACCGCTCGCTGATGAATATCTGCTTCGTCATGCAGGAGGGCTACGAGGATCTGGCTCCCGAATTCCTCGAGTTCACCAAGAGCCGCGACATTGTCGGCATCAAGGGTCACCGTCTGGTGGGCGGCTTCCGTGCCTCGTGCTACAACGCCCTGCCGATCGAGAGCGTCCGCGTGCTGGTGGAGTGCATGCAGGAGTTTGCCGCAAAACACGCCAAATAGCCGACGCCGATGCCTCTTGTCACACGCGTCCCGACCGGATACGACACCCTCACGGGCGAAGTGAAGGCCTGGGATTATCAGGAAATGTTGAACAACGAAATTTTGAAACCCATGAAGATACTGGTAGCTACGGAGAAGCCTTTTGCCAAGAAGGCGGTCGACGGCATCCGCGAGATCGTCGAAATGGCCGGTTATGAACTGGCGCTCCTCGAAAAATACACGGACAAGGCACAGTTGCTGGAGGCCGTGGCCACGGCCGATGCGCTGATCGTGCGCAGCGACAAGGTCACCGCCGAGGTGATCGCCGCCGCTCCCCGTCTGCAGATTGTCGTGCGGGCCGGCGCGGGCTACGACAACGTCGATCTGGCCGCCGCCACCGCACGCGGCATCGTGGTGATGAACACCCCGGGGCAGAATTCGAACGCCGTGGCTGAACTGGCCATCGCCATGATGATCTACATGGCCCGCAACCGCTTTACGCCCGGTACGGGCTCGGAGATCCAGGGCAAGACGCTCGGCATCCATGCCTACGGCCATGTCGGCCGGCTGGTGGGTCGAAAAGGCAAGGCGCTGGGAATGAACGTCGTAGCCTACGATCCGTTCCTGACCGATCCGGAGGTCTTCGCGGCCGACGGCGTCGAGCAGGTGGCTTCGGTCGAGGAGCTCTACAAGCGGGCCGACTACCTCTCGCTGCACATCCCCGCCACGGAGCAGACCAAGGGCTCGATCGGCTATGAGCTGCTGATGTCGATGCCCAAGGGGGCCACGCTGGTCAATACGGCCCGCAAGGAGGTGATCAACGAGGCCGGGCTGATGCAGGCGCTGACCGAACGCGAAGATCTGAAGTACATCACCGACATCGCCGCCGGCAACCAGGCCGAGCTGGACGAGAAGTTCGGCAAACGGGTCTTCGCCACGGCGAAGAAGATGGGTGCCGAGACGGCCGAGGCCAACATCAATGCCGGACTGGCCGCCGCAAACCAGATTGTCGATTTTCTGAAGAACGGCAACCGGAGGTTCCAGGTCAACAAATGACCGGGCCGCGCGGAACGTTGAGAAAGGCGGGTGCGACGTGTACGGACCCGCCTTTCTTACCTTGAACGATGAACAACCTGAAACAATAACCGACAAAGAGAGACTATGGTACGTATCAAACCGTTCCGGGCGGTCCGACCGCCCAAGGAGCATGCTGCCGAGGTGGCGTCGCGTCCGTACGACGTGCTGAATTCGGCCGAAGCGAAGGCCGAAGCGACGGAACGCTCGCTGCTTCATATCATCAAACCCGAGATCGATTTCGAACCCATTGCCGACGAGCATTCACAGGAGGTCTACGACAAGGCCGTGGAGAATTTCCGCGCCTGGCAGAAGAAGGGATGGCTGCAGCAGGATCCCGAGGAGTACTATTATATCTATGCGCAGACGATGGAGGGCCGCACGCAGTACGGACTGGCCATGTGCTGCCATTTCGAGGACTACCTTTCGGGCGCCATCAAGAAGCATGAGCTGACGCGCCCCGACAAGGAGGAGGACCGCATGATCCACGTGCGCAACCAGCAGGCCAACATCGAGCCGGTCTTCTTCGCCTACCCCGACAATGCGGAGATCGACGCCATCGTTGCGGACGTGGTTGCGCACAATGCCCCGGAGTACGACTTTACGGCGGCCGACGGTTTCGGCCACAAGCTGTGGGTGATCCGCGACCGCAAGACCAACGACCGCATCACGGAGATCTTTGCCGGGATTCCGGCGCTCTACGTGGCTGACGGCCACCACCGTACGGCTGCCGCCGCCCGCGTGGGCGCCGAGTGCCGCGCGAAGAATCCCAACCATACGGGCACGGAGGAGTACTGCTACTTCCTGGCCGTGACGTTCCCGGCCAGCCAGCTGCGGATCATCGACTACAACCGCGTGGTGAAGGATCTCAACGGTCTGACTCCCGCGGAGCTCATCGAGCGGCTCAAGGAGTCGTTCGAGGTCGAGGACAAGGGGACGGAGGAGTACCGCCCGACGGGGCTGCACAACTTCTCGATGTACCTCGAGGGGCACTGGTGGAGCCTGACGGCCAAGCCGGGCACGTACGACGACAACGACCCGATCGGGGTGCTGGATGTGACCGTACTGTCGAATCTGGTGCTGGACCGGATCCTCGGGATCAAGGATCTGCGCACCTCGAAGCGGATCGACTTCGTGGGCGGTATCCGGGGGCTGGGCGAGCTGAAGCGCCGGGTCGACAGCGGCGAGATGAAGGTGGCCTTTGCGCTCTACCCCGTCTCGATGCAGCAGCTGATCAACATCGCCGACACGGGCAACATCATGCCGCCGAAGACAACGTGGTTCGAGCCGAAACTGCGTTCGGGCATGGTGATCCACTCGTTCGCCGAGGAGAAGGCCAAATAGCAGCCGGCGGATCGGTTGTCCGGTCCGTAGTCGAGAGAAAAGGGGTGATACGGTTGAGGCCGGATCTCCCCTTTTTTTGCTCATGACCTTACGGACGTGGCAGCCGCAACGACGGGATTCCTCGTCGTGTTTATCGGCGGCTCGCTGGTCTTTGTGGTCTGGGCCATTTTCTTCCTGATGTGGTTTTGCTCGGCGGGAACTCCCGGCGAAAACCCCTATGGCCCCGATCCCAAACAGACGGAGGGCTGATGCGAAAAACACGATTCCGGCTCGGATCCCCGCCCACCGGCTGGGAGGATGCTGAAAGCACAATTATATTACGAATCGGCAAGAATTTATAACGAAAATAAAAGTGAGCACGGAAAATTTCGTATATTTGTAAGCAACTTAACAATACTATCGATGTTATGGCAAAGATCAAAGGAACTATCGTCGTTGACAGAGAGCGCTGTAAGGGGTGCGGAGTTTGCGCCTCGGTGTGCCCGTGCAATGTTCTTGCCCTGTCGGCGGAGGTGAACAGTAAAGGCTACCAGGTGGCCTGGATGGCGAATCCCGATGCGTGCACGGGCTGCGCTTCGTGTGCGGTGATTTGCCCTGACAGCGTCATCACGGTTTATCGTCAAAAATTCGAATAAGCGATGGCAGAGAAGGAAGTAAAACTGATGAAAGGCAACGAAGTGATCGCCTATGCGGCGATTCGCTACGGTTGCGACGGATATTTCGGCTATCCGATCACCCCGCAGTCCGAGGTGATGGAGACCCTCATGGAGCTCAAACCGTGGGAGACAACCGGTATGGTGGTGCTCCAGGCCGAATCGGAAGTCTCGTCAATCAATATGGTATATGGTGGCGCCGCCACGGGCAAACGGGTCATGACTTCGTCGTCGAGCCCCGGTATCAGCCTCATGTCCGAGGGGCTGAGCTACCTGGCCGGTGCGGAGCTGCCCTGCCTGGTGATCAACTGCCAGCGCGGCGGCCCGGGTCTGGGTACGATCCAGCCTTCGCAGGGCGACTATTTCCAGGCTGTCAAGGGTGGCGGCCACGGTGACTACCACCTGATCGTCTTCGCCCCGAACTCCGTGCAGGAGATGCACGACCACGTGGCCGAAGCTTTCGATCTGGCCTTCAAGTACCGCAACCCGGCCATGATCCTGGCCGACGGCGCCATCGGTCAGATGATGGAGAAGGTGGTGCTGGCTCCGCAGCGTCCGCGTCGTACGGACGAGGAGATCAAGGCCGAGTGCCGTTCGTGGGCAACCTACGGCAAACCGGCCGACCGTCCGCGCAACATCGCCACGTCGCTCGAACTGCAGTCGGAGAAGATGGAGATCATCAACAAGCGGCTGCAGGAGAAGTACAAGGCGCTGGAGGAGAACGAGGTGCGCTACGAAGCCATCGAGTGCGACGATGCGGAATACGTCATCGTGGCTTTCGGATCGTCGGCCCGCATTTGCTCGGCGACGGTCGAGATGGCCCGTGCCGAGGGGCTGAAGGTGGGTCTGCTGCGCCCGATCACGCTCTACCCCTTCCCGACCAAACAGCTCGCCGAACTGGCCGCACGTGGCGTGAAGGGCTTTCTGTCGGCCGAACTCAATGCCGGACAGATGGTCGAGGACGTGCGTCTGGCGGTCAACGGCAAGGCTCCCGTGGAGCACTACGGACGTCAGGGCGGCATGATGTTCACCCCCGATGAGGTGCTTCAGGCCCTGAAGGAAAAACTGATTAAAAAGTAGAAACGATGGCAGAGGTTGAAATCAAACAGGAGAATCTGGTTTACGCAAAACCGAAACTCATCACCGATAATGTCATGCACTATTGCCCGGGCTGCAGCCACGGCACGGTGCACAAACTCGTCGCCGAGGTGATCGACGAAATGGGCCTCGCAGACCGTACGGTGGGCATTTCGCCCGTAGGCTGCTCGGTCTTCGCCTACAATTACATTGATATCGACTGGATCGAGGCCGCCCACGGACGTGCACTGGCCATCGCTTCGGCCGTGAAGCGCCTGTGGCCGAACAACATGGTCTTCACCTATCAGGGCGACGGCGACTTGTCGGCCATCGGTACGGCGGAGTCGATCCATGCGGCGGCGCGCGGCGAGAATGTCGTGGCCATCTACATCAACAATGCCATCTACGGCATGACGGGCGGCCAGATGGCGCCGACGACGCTGCTGGGCATGAAGACCTCGACGACCCCCTATGGACGTGATCCCCGTCTGAACGGCTATCCGTACAAGATTGCCGAGATGATGGCCCACCTGGACGGTGCGACCTACATCACGCGTCAGAGCGTCCACACGGCGGCCAACGTGCGCAAGTGCAAGCGTGCGATCCGCAAGGCGTTCGAGAATGCGATGGCCGGGAACGGCTTCTCGCTGGTGGAGGTCGTGGCGACCTGCAACAGCGGCTGGAAACTCTCGCCCGTGGCCTCGAACCGCTGGCTGGAGGAGAACATGCTGCCCTACTATCCGCTGGGCGATATCAAGGATGTAAAAAAGGAGGAGTAGACAATGAAAGAGACATTGATCATAGCAGGATTCGGAGGACAGGGAGTCCTCTCGATGGGCAAGATTCTGGCCTATTCGGGCGTGATGCAGGACTATGAGGTTACGTGGATGCCCTCCTACGGTCCGGAGATGCGCGGCGGAACGGCCAACGTGACGGTGATTCTTTCCGACCGGAAGATCTCCTCGCCGATTGCGCACGAGTACGATACGGCGATCATTCTGAACCAGCAGTCGATGGAGAAGTTCGAACCGCTGGTCAAGCCGGGCGGTGTGCTGATCTACGATACGAACGGGATTTCGCGCCATCCGGTCCGCACGGACATTTCGGTCTATTCGATCGATGCCACGGCCGAGTGTGCGAAGATGGGTCAGGCGAAGTTGTTCAATACGATGATTCTGGGCGGCTATCTGAAGGTTCGTCCGATCGTCGAGATGGAGAACGTGATGATCGGTCTGAAGAAGTCGCTACCGGAGCGGGCATGGAAGATGCTTCCGCAGAACGAGGAGGCAATCCGCCACGGCGGCGAGATCATTCATAAGATCCGGTAATCCGGTAAACGTCAAATTGAAAATACCCGAACCGATTATAATCGGTTCGGGTATTTTTTGTAAAGAGAGGGAACGAAACGGAGATCGTTCCGGCATTCGCGGGGGATTTTATTCCTCGTCTTTGGGAACCAGCATGAAGAAACTGCTTATTTCCTGTTGATCAAGAGCCTGGCGGACATTGAACCGTTTTACCTGAGCCTCGTACCCCGATTTCATTACTTTGATTTCAATTTGTACGTTTCGGGCATTCTCGTAGGTAAGTCCCAGAATGTTGAAGGCGCGGGTCTCCTCATAAGGAGTCGTCATCAGATAAGTTTCATTTGTATTCTTTACCTCTGCCGGGACGCTTGAGAGCACACGATAGAATACTCTGGCCCCTTGGGGATCGGAATCGATTGCCCATCGGATGATGGTTTGTTCGAGAGAGGTCTGTCCCGGCGTATCACGGCTGACTCTTTCTTTGGCTGCTCCCTCGGGGATGGTAGGGTCCTGCGTATAGGGGGTCGGAGTGAGTCGGCAGGACAATTCTGAGGGGTAGGCCTTTTTGCCGTCGAACTGCTTTTGCTTGACAACGAGCAGCTTCCCGTCCTCATATCCTTTTTTCTTGAAAGTGACGGTAAATGATTTTCCGCCCGGAGTTTTGATCATGGTTGGCGTCTTCTGGTTGGTCGGCATTCCGTTGATGAAGACTTCGGCATTGGCCGGTTCCGAGTTGATAACGATTCGTTTTTGGGCGGAAGTGGACTCTGTGGCAAGAAGAAGTCCGAGGAGAGACAGTGAGGTAAGAAGAAGATTTTTCATGTTCTTTCAAGTTAAGCCGTGTCCCTGCGGCAGTTGTTGGGTCAGAAGTGAAGATATAAAAAACGTGGGACAAAACTTTTATCTGCTTTTCGAGGTTCTGGAATACCTGTGCTGCCAAATAAAGAGTAAAGCCCACGTAGAAACGTGAGCGTTTACGCCTTACTCCTGGCAGCTTGTGAAATTTTCCAGATTTCGAAAAGCAAGAGATAAAGCTAACGCTTTTTATATGTATGTACCGGCGCTTTTCGTGCGGGGACGGTACGGGATTTTTCAAAGAAAAGGGACGATTGTTTTATTTAACCATAGGCATAAACATTTTGTTTTCGACAAATATATTCATTTTTTGTCATTTCTCAAATTTGTACTGCTGTACGTCGCGCCAGCCGAGGAGCAGGTCGTGCACCGAAAGGCGCTTCTTGCCGGCGATCTGCAGCTCCCCGAGGCGGATCCAGCCGTCGGCACACGCCACGCGGATGAAGTTCCGCCCGTCGCTTTCGACCGTGCCGCAGGCGATTCCCGCATGGTCTGCCGCCTCGAACTTCGCCGCGAAGATCTTGGCCGTCAGCGCCTCTTCGCCCGAACCCTCGCGGTACATCGCCGTCCAGGCGGCCGGATAGGGCGACAAGCCGCGGATGAAGTCGACGATGCGCTTGCCGGGCTGCGTCCAGTCGATGCGGCAATCCTCCTTGAAGATCTTCGGCGCCGGATGCAACGTCGATTCGTCGATCCCCTCCTGCTCGATCGGTTGGATGTCACCGGCCGCGATGCGTTCGACGGTCTCCAGCACCAGACCGGTTCCGATCTGCATCAGCCGGTCGTACATCGTGCCGATGGTATCCTCTTCGCCGATCGGCACGCGGATCTGCCCGATGATGGCCCCCTTGTCGATCTCGTGGTTCAAGAGGAAGGTCGTGACGCCGGTTTCGCGCTCGCCGTTGATGATGGCCCAGTTGATCGGGGCTGCACCGCGGTATTGCGGCAGCAGCGAGGCGTGGAGATTGAAGGTTCCCAGCCGGGGCATGGCCCAGACCACCTCGGGCAGCATGCGGAAGGCGATGACGATCCCCAGATCGGGCTTCCAGGCCTGCAGGGCCTCGATGAACTCCGGATCGCGCAGCTTGACGGGCTGCAGTACGGGAAGTCCCAACTCACGGGCGGCGATCTTTACGTCGCTTTCGTGCAGCCGCTGACCGCGGCCGGCGGGTTTGTCGGGCGTCGTGACGACCCCCACGACGTGGTAGCCACCGGCGACCAGTGCCCGCAGCGAGGGTACGGCAAACTCGGGCGTACCCATGAAGACGATGCGCAACTCCTTGCCACTCATATACTACTCCTTTTTCAGCCCCAGCGTATGGTGCATGCGCTCCTGCTTGGTTTCGAGATAGTGTTCGTTGTAGGGGTTCGGGGCGATGACGATCGGGACGATCTCGTCGATGCAGAGTCCGTAGCCCTCCAGCCCGGCGCGTTTGAGCGGATTGTTGGTCATCAGCCGCATGTGGCGGATGCCCAGTTCGCGGATGATGCTGGCACCGACGCCGTAGTCGCGCTCATCGGCCTTGAAGCCGAGCTTGAGGTTGGCGTCGACCGTATCGAATCCCTCGTCCTGGAGTTTGTAGGCGTGGATCTTGTTGCAGAGTCCGATGCCGCGTCCCTCCTGGTTGAGGTAGATGACGGCACCCTTGCCCTCCTTCTCGATCATCTGCATGGCGCGGTGCAACTGCTCGCCGCAGTCGCAGCGGTACGATCCGAAGATGTCGCCCGTGGCGCACGACGAGTGGACGCGCACCAGCACGGGTTCGTCCTCCGTCCATTCACCCTTGGTCAGGGCGACGTGTTCCAGTCCGTTGGATTTCTGGCGGAAGGGCGTGATTTTGAAATCGCCCCATTCGGTAGGCAGCGGTACGGTAACCCCCTTTTCGATGATCGACTCCTGCTTCAACCGGTAGGCGATCAGCGAGGCGATCGAGATGATCTTCAGTCCGAACTTTCGGGCCTTCTCCTGCAACTGGGGCATGCGGGCCATCGTGCCGTCCTCGTTCATGATCTCGATCAGCGCACCGGCGGGCTGCAGCCCGGCCAGACGGGCCAGGTCGACCGCCGCCTCGGTGTGGCCCGGACGGCGCAGGACGCCCTTTTCACGGGCGCGCAGCGGGTTGATGTGTCCCGGGCGTCCCAGGTCGGTGGGTTTGGTCGAGGGGTCGGCCAGCGCACGGATCGTGGCGGCGCGGTCGTGGATCGAAACCCCCGTGGTGCAGTCGTGGCCCAGCAGGTCGACCGTCACGGTGAAGGGCGTTCCCAGCAGCGAGGTGTTGTTCTCCTCCATCATGTTGAGGCCCAGCTCCTCGCAGCGCTTCTCGGAGAGCGGGGCGCAGAGGACGCCGCGACCCTCCTTGAGCATGAAGTTGACGATTTCGGGGGTGATTTTCTCCGCGGCGATGATGAAGTCACCCTCGTTTTCGCGGTCCTCGTCATCGACAACGATGACGATTTTGCCGTTGCGGAAGTCCTCGATGACCTCCTCCACACTGTTCAGTATCGTCTCTTTAGCCATTGCGTTTATTGCGTTTTTTGATTTTTATCCGATTTTTCCATTTTCCGAATCTCGGTCCCAGCCAACCCTCCACGCGATCCTTCATGGCCTTGATCTTGCCGGCATACCAGTCGGTGTCGAGCAGTGCGGAGTCATTCGTGGCCTTGTAGGTGAGGTAGACGGCGATGGGTGTGAGGATGAACGTGGAGATCCACATGCCGTAGATGGCATCCCACGTACCCTCCTTGGCCATCTTCTCGCCCGTGAGGCTGATGACGTAGTAGATCACGAAGAAGATCACCGACACGACCACCGGAAGTCCCAGACCGCCGCGTCGGATGATGGCTCCGAGCGGTGCGCCGATCAGGAAGAAGATCAGGATCGACACCGGGAGCGAGATTTTGCGGTGCCACTCGATTTTCGAGCGGTACAACTGGTTGAGGGCCTCCTTGGCCGTCGATTCGTCGAAGGCGAACATGTTGCGGGAGTTCTTGGCCAGCGTGCGGGCCTGGTCCCAGACCTTCTCCTTCTCGCGGGTCGGGAGCCCGGGCAGAGAATCCGTGGCCAGCAGGTCGCGGAAATAGCTCTTGTCGATCTTCAGGCTGTCGGCTACGGGCAGCACCGTATTGTCGCGCACGAAGATCTGCTCCTTGAGCAGCGGTTCGTAGGAGGTTGTCGTGGCGTCGTTGACGCGGATTTCGAGCGAATCGATGTCGTGCTGCAGTTCGTGGATGTTCTTGGTCTGGGCGTTGGAGAACATGTCGGCGTCGGAGCGTCCCATGGCGAAGCCGTCCATCGGGATGACCTGCTTCTGCAAGTCGAACGTATGGTGGCGCAGGACGCTCTTGGTGAACCACTGGCTGTTGCGGGTCTGCTCGTAGGTCTGGCCGTGGAAGAGCGTCACGAGCAGGTACTTCTTGTCGTCCGACAGGCGGATGTAGCCCGAATCGGCGACGATGGTGTTCATGTTTCCGTTCGAGGCGCGGTTGTCGTAGATCAGCACGTCGGTCAGCAGATGGGTCTCGGGGTCCTGGTGTCCGACGCGGATCGACATGTTGTCGATGCCGTTGAAGAAGAGTCCGTCCTGGAATTCGAGGCTCTGCTTCTGCTGGCGGATGTCGTAGATGATGCTGAACATCTTCTTGTTGGAGTACGGCACCAGGTTGTTCGAGATGAAGAAGCTGCCCACGGCGACGATTCCCACGACGATGATCAGCGGCTGGGTGATCCGGACGAGCGACATGCCGGCCGACTTCATGGCCAGCAGTTCGTAGTTTTCGCCCAGGTTTCCCATGGTCATGATGGCGGCCAGCAGCATCGAGAGGGGCAGCCCCATGGGGATCATGTTGGCCATGGCGTAGGACATCAGTTCGATGATGATTCCGGCGCTGAGGCCCTTTCCGACCAACTCGTCGATGTATCGCCACACGAAGTTCATCATCAGCACGAACATGACGATGAAGAACGTGAGGACCATGGGGCCCAGATAGGCTTTCAGGACGAGTTTATGAATGGTCTTCATGCGCGTGAAGCGGTTTTTTCTGCGACAAAGATACGAGTTTTACCGAAACGAGTGCCACGGTGAGCACAAATATTATGGCGGCGCCGGGCGGGACCTCGAGGTGGTAGCTGAGAATCAGGCCGGCGACGTTCCCGGCGACGGCGACGATCGGGGCCGTGAGGGCGATCGTCCGGTACGAGCGGGCCAGGGTGTTGACGATCACCACGGGCATCGTGAGCAGCGAGATGAGCAGGACGATTCCCATGATGCGGATCGAGAGGACGATGGCCGTGGCCACCAGGGCGGCCATGACGTAGGAGATCACACGGGTGGGGATGTTGCGCGAGCGGGCGAAGTCGCGGTCGAAGGCGACGTACATCACGGGGCGCAGCCACAGCAGGGCCCCGATCAGGATCAGGGCCGTGAGCAGGGCCAGGGCCCGGACGTCGGTATCGGTGACGGTGATGATGCTGCCGAAGAGGTAGGCGGCCAGGTCGCCCGACGTGTATCCGGGACGCAGGCTCATGAACAGGGCGCCGACGGCCATGCCGATGGACCAGATGATGCCGATGGCGGAGTCTTCGCGGATGCGGCCGCGCGAGCCGGCCCACTCGATGCCCAGGGCCGAGAGTACGGCGAAGATCCAGGCGCCGACGATGGGGTTCGTGCCGGCCCAGAAGGCGATGCCCAGACCGCCGAACGAGGCATGGGTGATGCCTCCGGCCAGGAAGACCATGCGGCGGCAGACGACGTATGTACCGATCAGTCCGCACGTTATGCCCGAGAGGATGCAGGCCGCGAGTGCGTTCGAGAGGTAGCCGTATTGGAAGACGTCGCTGAAAAACTCCATTTTTGGTTTATATAGCGTGCAAATTTACGCTTTTTTATCGGAAAAGCCTCCTTCTTTCGGAGGGATTTCGTAATTTCGTGCCGTAAAAAAGGAATTCATGCAACCTCGAAGAGTCAATTTTCATACGTTGGGCTGCAAGCTCAACTTTTCGGAGACATCGACCCTGGCGCGGGAGTTCGAGCAGGGGGGCTTCGTGCGTGTGGCGCCGACGGCCGAGGCGGACATCTGCGTGATCAACAGCTGTTCGGTGACCGAGCATGCCGACAAGAAGTGCCGCAATCTGATCCGCAAGCTCCACCGCCGCAACCCCGATGCGATCATCGCCGTAACGGGGTGCTACGCCCAGTTGAAACCGCAGGAAATCGCCGATATAGAAGGTGTTGATATCGTGTTGAGCAACAATGATAAGGGGGATTTATATAAACGGGTGGTTGAACTGTCGGGCAAGGGCCGTGCACAGGTCTACAGCTGCGATACCGATTCGCTGACGTCGTTCTTTGCGGCCTTCTCGAGCGGCGATCGCACGCGGGCCTTCCTCAAGGTGCAGGACGGCTGCGACTACTGCTGCTCCTACTGTACGATCCACTACGCCCGCGGCGCGAGCCGCAACATGCCCATCGCCGATCTGGTCGAGGAGGCGCGGCGGATTGCCGCCGGCGGTCAGCGCGAGATCGTCCTCACGGGGGTCAATACGGGTGATTTCGGCCGTACGACGGGCGAACGCTTCATCGACCTGCTGCGGGCGCTGGTTGAGGTCGAGGGGATCGACCGTTTCCGCATCTCCTCGATCGAGCCCAACCTGCTGACCGATGAGATCATCGACTTCTGCGCTCACAATCCCAAGATGATGCACCACTTCCACATTCCGCTGCAGAGCGGTTCGGACCGCATTCTGGGGCTGATGCGCCGCCGCTACACCTCGGCACGCTTTGCCGACCGCATCGCCTCGGTGCGGCGCGTGATGCCCGACGCCTTCATCGGCATCGACGTCATCGTCGGCTTTCCCGGCGAGACGGAGGCCGATTTCCGCACGACGTACGACTTCCTGGCCGATCTGAAGCCCGCCTTTCTGCACATCTTCCCCTTCTCGGAGCGTCCCGGCACGCCGGCCGTCGATCTGCCCGGCAAGGTGCAGCCGTCGGTGGCCACGCGCCGTGTGGCCGAACTCGAGGAGCTCTGCAACCGGCTCCACGGCGAATTCTGCGCCCGGGCCGTCGGTACCGAGGACGAGGTGCTCTTCGAAAGCACGCGCCGCGGCGGCATGATGTTCGGCTTCACGGGCAACTACCGCCGCGTGAAGGCCCCCTACGACCGTTCGCGCGTCAATACGATCTGCCGCGTGGCCCTCGGCGAGATGGATGCCGCGCACGATCTCGAAGGACGGATTCTCGACCCCGCAGAGGCGTAGATGGCGGGCCCGGGGCAAAAATCTCCCGTGAGATTGGCTTTTGCGCCCGACTTTTCGTATCTTTGCCGGAAAGTTAAGATCCTGTTAAAGTTATGACCGGTTTGCGTAAACGGGTGACGGTTGGTTTTCTGAGCATCGTCTGCCTGCTGTTTTTTTCCGGGATGGTCTCGTTGCTCGAACTGGGCCATCTGAGCCGCGATACGGGCGAAATCCTCAAGGCCAATGCCCGCAACATCGAGCTGGCCAAGGAGATGCTCGATGCCGCCCACGAACAGAACATGGCCCTGATCCGCCTGTCGGTCTTCGGCGACCGGTCGCGCGACAGCGTCTGCCGCGCCTGCATGGACCGGCTGGAGAATACGCTGCTCGTGGCCCAGAACGAAGCCCTCGACAAGACGTTCCTCGATTCGCTGGCCTTCGCCACCACCGAGATGCGTATCGTCACGGACAACTACCTGGCCTTCGGCGATTTGCGACAGAGGGACTCCCTGGCGGCCGTACATAGCCCGGCTTCCGCCGCAAACCGCCCCGATTCGCTGGGTATCAAGTGGTACAACGAGGAGTACGAGGCCCTCTACGGCCGGCTGACCGATGCCATCAAGAACTACATGACCTCGACGCAGAGCTCGCTGGCGCCGCGTGCCGAGCAGATGAAGAAGAATGCCTACCGGGCCGTGACTCCGGTGCTGATCTCCGTGGCGGTGATGATCGCCATCGTGCTGATGCTCTTCTATTTCATGTTGCTCTACTGCGTCACGCCCATCGAACGCATGAACAGGAGTCTGGGCGACTGGCTCTCATTCCGCATCCCGTTCAACGTCAAGGGCGACCTGAAGGACGAGGTCCTCGAACTCAAGGAGCGCATCGAAACGCTCATCAACCAGTCGAAACAACCCAAAGCCTGATCCGCGATGCGTGTCGAAGTGGTACTGCGATATATCGGTGTCGTGATGCTGTTCATCGCGATGTTCATGCTGCTCTCGGCGGGAATCTCCTATGTGAGCGGCGTGGACTCGGCCTTCTATCCCCTGCTGCTCTCCTCGCTGCTGACGGCCCTGCTGGGGGCCTTCCCGCTGATCTTTGTCGGCCCCTGCACGCAGATCACCAACAAGGAGGGGTTCTGCATCGTCGTCGGAGCCTGGCTGGTGGCCTGCGTGGTGTCGATGTTCCCCTACCTGATCTGGGGCGGGGAGTTCACGTTGGTCAACGCCTGGTTCGAGAGTGTTTCGGGGTTGACGACCACCGGCTCGACCGTTCTGAACGACGTCGAGGCACTGCCCCGCGGACTGCAGTTCTGGCGCTTCTCGACCACGTGGATCGGCGGTATGGGCGTGGTGATGTTCGCCCTGGTCGTCCTCCCCTCGATGGGCCGCAGCAAGATGATGCTCTCCAACGTGGAGCTCTCGTCGATGGCCCGCGACAACTACCGCTACCGTTCGCAGATCATCCTCCAGATCCTGCTGGTGGTCTACGTCGGGCTGACCGTCGTGTCGACCGTGCTGCTCAAGATGGCCGGGATGAACTGGTTCGACGCCCTGTGCCACGCCATGTCGGCCTGCGCCACGAGCGGCTTCTCGACCAAGAATGCCAGCGTCGCCTACTTCAACAGTCCGGCCATCGATACGATTCTGATCTTTACGATGGCTGCGGCCGGTATCCATTTCGGGCTGATCTACGCCACGGTCACCGGGAAACGCAACAACATCTTCCGCTCGGAGGTCACGCGCTGGTATCTCGGGATGCTGTTCGTCGGGGGGCTGCTCATCGCCATCAGCCTCTATGCAGCGGATGTCTACCCCACGCTCTCGGCCTCGTTCCGCCACGGCATGTTCCAGTTCGTCTCGGTGGTCTCCACCTCGGGGTTTGCCACGGCCGATTCGAACACCTGGACGCCGTTTGCGGTCATCATCCTGATCTTCGGGTCGATCGTCTGCGCCTGTGCGGGCTCCACGGCCGGCGGCATCAAGGTCAACCGCATGGTCCTGGCCGGAAAGATGATGAGCGCGCGCCTGAAACTCCAGCAGCATCCCAACGCCGTGATCCGCATCCGGCTGGACGGCGTCATTCAGGACAACGAGGTGCTGCACTCCGTGATGATCTACATCGTGGCCTATCTGATGTTTTTGCTGTTGGGGACGGTTGTGGGGGCCTTGTTCGGCATCGACCTGACGACCAGTTTCACCGGGTCGGTCGCTTCGATGGGCAACGTGGGACCGGGATTCGGCGAGGTCGGGTCGATGGACAACTGGTCGGCGCTGCCCTCGGCCTTCAAGGTTTCGAATACGCTGCTGATGCTGCTGGGGCGTCTGGAGATTTTCGGTCTTATACAGATCTTTTTGATTAAATGGTGGAGATGATCCGAAGTATGTTTCGCAAGACTTTTACCTATATGTTTGCGGCGCTGCTGCTCTCATCGGGGGTACTGCTGGCACAGCAGCCCGCCGTCGAGGCCCGCATTGCCGGTCTGGAGAACAATGCCGAGTACATGTCGCTGCTGGGCGAGGATGCCCGGTTGCAGCAGCGCGAGGATTCGATCGTGAATGCCGTGGCGCAATTGAGGCGTCAGCTGCGCGAGGATCCGGCACGCCGCCAGGAGTATTCGCAGCAGATCCTGCAGCTCGAAAGCCGGATCTTCGAGATCCGCAATGCGAAGGGCCGGCTGATCGACCGCATCAATACGATCGAACAGGAGTGGGTGCTGGCCAATCTGAATGGCGGTGTGCCGTCGGCGAACACCGCCGCGGAGAATCCGGCCGTGACGGTGCCCGATTCGCTGAAGGTGCGCAATCTGGTTGACAACCTCTACTTCCGCGAACATCTGGCCGAGGCCGATTACACGGCGCTGCGCCGCTCCCAGCAGCTCGAACCTCGCGCCCGGGAGTATGTCGACCGTTTCATGGCCAACTACGCCACGCTCCGCGATCTGGCCGAAACCTACGCCGCGGTGCAGACCGAACAGGAGGCCATGGAGATCTACGGACGGCTGAGGACCCTGCAGGGGGTGAACCGCGTCTTGTCGGATTCGCTCTCCGAGGTGTGGAACTACATCTTCGACAACAAGAACTACGCCTACGGTTATCTGCTCGATGAACTGGGCCAGGAGGAGATCCTCTCGCGCGAGGAGAAGGCTCTTTCGCGGGCGGCCCGCCGGCTCTCGGAGCTGAGCGATTCGACCGAATCGACGGCCGTGACGGACTATCTGCTGCGCAAACGGGTGTTGACCGACTACGAGACGGCAGTGGCCGGTGTCCTGTCGCTCGATGCGGCCCGGGATTCGCTGCGGGGGGTGGCCTCCGTGCTGGCGCAGGCGGACGAACGGCTGCCGCGCATCGCCGTGGCCGAACGCTACTTCCTGGACTACGACAGCGTGGCCTTCTCGTCGACGCCCAAATACACGTACAAGAACCCGATCCCCGAGTGCAAGGTCTACGCCAACGGCACGATCTACCGCATCCTGCTCGGAACGTTCAATACGAAGCGCGCCGCCGCGACCTTCCGCGGGGCCTATCCGCTGTTCTATCTGATCAACGACGACGGCAAGTGGTGCTACTATACGGGCGGTTTCGCCACGCTGGAGGAGGCGCAGGCGGCCCAGAAGGTGTTGAAGGAGCACGGTTTCGTGCGTCCGGAGATCGTGGTCTGGACCGACGGCGCGGAGCGGAACCTCTCGCGCGACCCCGAGGCGCAGAACCTCGCCTACCGGGTCGAGATCACCGGAACGGAGGCCCTCTCGGATGCCGTCAAGCAGGCCATCGCCGAGACGGCCGCCGGGCACGAACTCTCGCGCGTGGGTCAGCAGCTGTTCGTCGTCGGCGGGTTCAACGACCGCGCCGTGGCCGATCGTCTGGCCGATGCCGTCCGTCAGTTGGACCCCGCACTCGAAATTAAAGTGGTCGAGATGCCCAATCCGTGAGAATTTTTTGCTATCTTTAACTCCATAAAATCCCTCGAAGCGCTTTATGGAACTCTTCTACATCATTCTGCTCGTCTTCTTTGGCCTGCTATTCCTGCTGGCCGAACTGGTGCTGCTGCCCGGAGTCTCGATCGGCGCCATCCTGTCGCTGGTCTGCTACGGAAGCTCGATCTATCTGGCATTCAGGGATTACGGTACGACGGGCGGCGTGGTGGTCATCGCGGTTGTTCTGCTGTTGTCGCTTCTGGTGGTCGTCGTATCGCTGCGCGCCCGGACGTGGCAGCGCTTCTCGCTGCGGCAGGAGATCCGCTCGTCGAGCATGCCCGTGCTGCCGGCCGACGAATTGCAGGTCGGTGACCGCGGGCGCACCCTCTCGCGCCTCTCGCCGATGGGCAAGGTCGAGATCGGCGGCCGCACCTACGAGGCCAAATCCACCGGAGCCTACGTCGATCCGCAGCGCGAGGTCGAGGTCGTGGGCTTCGAGAATTTCAGCGTCATTGTCAAACCCCTCCCATAAAACACGTAACGTATGAATCTTCAGCTTGGACTGATCGCCTTGATCGTCGTCGTGAGCCTCTTTGCCATCTGGCTCATCTTCTATTTTATTCCCGTGGGACTGTGGTTCTCGGCACTGGTGTCGGGCGTGCGGATCAGTCTGCTGCAACTGGTGCTGATGCGCTGGCGCAAGGTACCCCCTTCGATCATCGTCTCGTCGATGATCGAGAGCACGAAGGCCGGTCTGGCGCTCAACCCCAACGAGCTGGAGGCCCACTATCTGGCCGGCGGCAATGTCACGAACGTCGTCCATGCACTGGTCTCGGCCCAGAAGGCCAACATCCTGCTCGACTTCAAGATGGCCACGGCCATCGATCTGGCGGGACGCGACGTCTTCGAGGCGGTGCAGATGTCGGTCAATCCGAAGGTGATCAACACGCCGCCGGTGGCCGCCGTGGCCAAGGACGGCATTCAGCTCATCGCCAAGGCCCGCGTCACGGTGCGTGCGAACATCAAACAGCTGGTCGGCGGTGCCGGTGAGGAGACCGTGCTGGCGCGTGTGGGCGAAGGCATTGTCTCGTCGATCGGTTCGGCCGCCACGCACAAGATTGTCCTCGAAAATCCCGATTCGATCTCGCGCGTGGTGCTCGAGAAGGGGCTCGATGCCGGTACGGCCTTCGAAATCCTCTCGATCGACATCGCCGACATCGACGTGGGCAAGAATATCGGCGCCCAGCTGCAGATGGACCAGGCCCAGGCCGACAAGAACATCGCCCAGGCCAAGGCCGAGGAGCGGCGTGCCATGGCCGTGGCTCTGGAGCAGGAGAACCGTGCCAAGGCCCAGGAGGCCCGTGCGAAGGTGATTCTGGCCGAAGCCGAGGTGCCGCTGGCCATGGCCGAGGCGTTTCGCAACGGAAACCTCGGAATCATGGACTATTACCGCATGAAGAACATGATGGCCGATACGCAGATGCGTGAGACCATCGCCCGGCCGGAGAAGAAATAGACGGCTTTGTTGACGGAATGGTATCGGGGCGCTGCGGCGCCCCTTTTTTGAATTCGGAACCCGAACAGCAAACACAATGATGAAGCGAATTCTTTTTCTGGCGGCAGCCCTTCTGATCGGGGTGGCCGCCGAGGCTGCGCGGATTGATACCGTGGCGGTCTTCAGCACCAAAATGCAACGTGAAATTCCGACCGTGGTGGTCCTTCCCGATGCGGCCGGCGAGGGGCATCGCCTCCCGACGCTCTATCTGCTGCACGGTTACGGCGGATCGCACCTCTCGTGGCTCGGAATCACCGACCTGCCGCGTCTGGCCGACGGTTTCGGTATGATTCTGGTCTGCCCCGACGGCGAAAACAGCTGGTACTGGGACAGTCCGCTCGATCCCCGCTCGCAGTTCGAGACCTTCGTCGCGCAGGAGCTGGTCGACTGGATGGATGCCCGCTATCCGACCTTGCCCGTGCGTGAAAAACGGGCCATCACGGGATTGAGCATGGGTGGCCACGGCGCATGGTGGATTGCACTGCACCATCGGGACCGGTTCGGTGCGGCGGGTTCCACCTCGGGAGGTGTGGATATCCGCCCCTTCCCCGATTCGTGGGAGATGAAGCGGCAGCTGGGCGAAGAGAAGAAGTTCCCCGAACGCTGGCGCGACCACACGGTGATCGAACAGGTCGACAGCCTGAAAAACGGCGATCTGGCCCTGATCTTCGATTGCGGGTACGAGGATTTCTTCTATGAGGTGAATCTGAATCTGCACAAGAAGCTCCTCGATCTGGGCATCGGTCACGACTTTCAGGTGCGGCCCGGGGCGCACAATGCGGCCTATTGGGCCATTTCGCTCCCCTCGCAGATGCTCTTCTTCTACCGTTACTTCGATCCCCGGGCGCTGAAAAAGTGATCCCCGGAACGGATCCCGGGGAGCACTGAAATCCGGACGGCCCCGCTTTCGGCCGTCAAGGTGCGCTGCATACGGGCTACGGAACGGGAACGGCCTCCCGTTCGGTGAGCGGTTCGGACGCCTCCTCCGGTGCCGCATCGAGGTGATCCTGCCACTTGATGGAGGCGTGGGTGCCGTCGCAGTAGGGCTTGTTGGCCGACTGGCCGCAGCGGCACAGCACCATGCGGTTGCGGATCTCGTAGGTTTGCCCCGTCTGGCGGCGCAGTGGAATGCCGCCCCGCACCCACAGCCCGCCGCTGGAGCCGATGGCCGGATCCTCGATCAGCCCCAGACTCGGTTCGAAACGAAACTCGTAGGGACGTCCCGAATCGCGGTCCCAGGCCATCAATCGTCCGCCGGGACACATCGAGGCGGCCCGGATAGCCAGGCGGCGCGAGGTCGGATCGCCGGACCGTTCGGTCAGCGCCCAGGCATCTCCCGAGGCGTGGCAGAAGCGCGCGAAGACACAGTATTGCGCATTGTCGCTCATGGCGAGGGTCTCGCCGCGGATCTCCTCCGAATGGGCCAGCAGCGGTTCGTCGCGGGCCGTGAGTGTCGGGTCCCAGCGGGCTGACGTATGGCTTCCGTCGCAATAGGGCTTGTGCTTCGAGGCTCCGCAGCGGCACAGGGCCGTGGGTTCCGAAGCGGTCGGAAAATGACGCCCCGGCAGAAAGTACCAGCTTTCGTATTCGGCATTGAGCATGATGAACTGCGTGGCCAGCGGCGGTCGGCCGTAGACCAGATAGGGGCCCTTCTCGCTCACGGTGATCGAGTAACAGTCGTCGGCCTGACGGCTTCCGGTTTCAATTTTCGGTGTCGACATATACTATATGCTTTTGGAATTCGTTAGTCCTTCGGCGGCAATAATTGTTCCGGATGCAAAAATCGCCGCTGTCGTGTGGAATTTGTCCCGCTTTTTGGTATCTTTGCAACGGTTTTTGGAATTGAAATTCAGTAAATACACGATGAATATGAAAAGATTCGCCGGGTGGTGTTGTGTGCTGGCCGCCGCCCTCTTCATCTCGTGCGGCAAGGACGATGTGACCGGGTCGCTTGCGTTCGACGAACCCGCCATCTTCTTCTCCGAGGGGGATACCGAGCCCGTGACGGTCCACTTTACGGCCTCGAACCTCGATACCTTCTCCATCTCGAGCAAACCGACCGGGTGGGACAATGTCGTCGTCAACAGCGCGGCCATGACCGTTACGGTTACTCCGCCGTCGACCTTCGACGAGGAGGATGTCAAAACCGGTACGGTGACGCTGAGCGGTTCGGGCCGCGACGGTGCCGCCGGCAGCGCTTCGATCTTCGTCGGGGTGGTTGCCCGGCAGGATCTCTCGGCGCAGCGGGCCAACAGCTACATCGTCTCCCAGAAGGAGACGAACTACCTGCTTGACGTCATGCACCGTCCCGACGACGCTTCGCTGGCAACGGTCTCGGTGGGCGTGGTGTGGCAGAGCGCTTCGAGTCTGATCCAGTATGTGACGCTCGACAACGGCAAGGCCTCGTTCTACGTCGGTGCCGACAGCAATGACGAAACGACGATCAAGTCGGGCAATGCCGTGATCGGTGCCTATGATGCCTCCGGAGCGCTGCTCTGGAGCTGGCACATCTGGGTGACCGCGTACGATCCCTCGGCGGCAGCCGGCCAGCGGCTTTTCAACGGGTACACGATGATGGACCGCAACCTCGGAGCGCTGGCTTCGGGCAATGAATCGACGGACGATATCCGCTCTTCGTACGGACTCTATTACCAGTGGGGCCGCAAGGATCCCTTCATCGGTCCGTCGACCTACAACTTTGCCAGCGGTACGGCCGCCACGATGTATAACGGCAGCAATGTAAGCCTTTCGGCGACTCCGGTGGAGACGAGTTCCTCGAACGGAACGGTGGATTACGCACGGCTTAATCCGCAGCTCTTCCTGAAGGGGGTCGAGGCGTCGGAGTACGACTGGCTGTGGAGCCACGACGCCGCGCTGTGGACGGCTCCCGGCACGGCCAAGAGCCTCTATGATCCCTGTCCGGCCGGCTGGCGCGTAGCTCCGGCGGCTGCCTTTGCGGGACTGACGCCCGAGGCCGCCTCGCTGGAGTGGGCCAATACGAAATACAGCGTGATGCTGGCCAAAGACGGCGTTTCGTCGCTCTTCATGGGGGCCGGACAGCGCACCTATCGCGACGGCAAGTTCCAGAACTTCTATTTCACGGATGCCGATCCGAAGAGTACGCGTGCCGACGAGGCCCAGCCCTGGATCGGCCTCTACTGGACGGCCGATGCGTCGACGGCGGAGAATCTCTCCGCAGCCGTCTATTTCCACTACGGCAGTGCGGAGGCCGTTGAGGCCCCCTACGCCCTGCGGCGTGCCGGTGGACTCCCGGTCCGCTGCGTGAAGGAGTAGTTTCGGCCGCAGAGGGGCTCGCAGGTGCGGATACCCCGGCAGCCAGACCCTCAATAGAGCCGGTTCCCGTTTGAGGGGACCGGCCTCTTTTTTTCCGACGCAGAGGCGGAGGAGCGGTTGTGCAATCGGTCAGGGGAATTCCGGCGTCGACCCGGAATTTCGGTACGACACTTGCAAGGATTCTCGAAAATCTTTGCACATGGAAATCAAAACAGGGAAAGGGTCCATTCCGCTCGTCGTGCTGCTGGCCATCTGGTCCGTGTCGGCCATCGCTTCGCTGCCCGGACTGGCCATCTCGCCCATTTTGGGCGATCTGAACAAGGTATTCCCGAAAGTGACCGATCTGGAGATCCAGATGCTGACGTCGTTGCCGTCGCTGCTGATCATCCCCTTCGTGCTGCTGTCGGGCAAACTCTCCGAAGGTCGCGACAAACAGCGGATTCTCGCCGTCGGACTGTCGATCTTCTTTCTGAGCGGCGTGGCCTGCCTCTTCCTGCGCAGCATCGTCAGTCTGATTGTCGCCAGCTGCATCCTCGGCATCGGCGCCGGGATGGTCATCCCCCTTTCCACGGGGCTTGGCGTCGAGTACTTCACGGGCGACCGGCGTGTGCGGCAGCTGGGTTACAGCTCGGCGATCAACAACCTGACGCTCGTCGTAGCCACCGTGGTGACGGGTTATCTGGCCAATGTCGACTGGCACCTCCCCTTTCTGGTCTATACGCTGCCGGGGCTCTCGCTGGTCCTGTCGTTCTTTCTGCGGCGCCGTCCTCCCGAGCCCGAACCCGCCCGGAGCATCCAGCTGCGCAACAAACGCATCGATTGGCGGAAACTTGTCGGCCTGATGCTCTTCTACTTCTTCATCACCTATGCCGTGCTGGCCATCGTCTACTACGCATCGTTCCTGATCGACGATTACCGCATCCGCAGCTCCTTCTCCGGGGTGCTGATCGCATTGTTCTTTCTGGCCATCATGCTGCCGGGACTCTTTGTCGACCGCATCATCCGGCGGCTCCGATCGTGGGTCAATTTCGTCGCGCTGCTCTCGGTGGCTGCCGGACTGCTGTGTCTGGGGCTCTTCCGCAGCGAAGCGATGCTCGTCGTCGGGGCGCTGCTGGCCGGTTACGGCTACGGCATCATGCAGCCCGTCATCTATGACAAGGCCGCTACGATCGCTCCGCCGCGATCGGCTACGCTGGCCCTCTCGTGCGTCATGGCGATGAACTACCTGGCGGTGATGATCTGCCCCTTCGTCGTGGATCTCTTCCGCGATCTCTTCCACACGCACGGCGAACGGTTCCCCTTCCTGTTCAATGCCGTGCTGGTGGCGGTCATGGCCGCCGTGACGTGGATGCGCCGTGCGGACTTTACCCTCGGATTGGGCGAGGAGTACTACCGCGACTGATGCTCCCGGGGGTGGCGACCCGAAAAAGAGAGATCCGGGATGCCAATTTTCTGCCTCTGTTCTCTCTGTTCTCTCTGCTCTCTCTTTCTCTCTGCTCTTCCTGCCCCCCCCCTCTCTTGATCAGTCGCGGTTGAGGAAGAAGATCGGAATGTTGGCCAGGAAGACATCCTTGCCCGAGAGCTGCGGGCGTTTGGCGATCAATTCGCTCAGCAGGATGTCGCCGATGACGTAGTTGCTCTCCTCGCTGATGAACTGCTCGTGGATCTTCGTGAAGCGGAGGATCTGCCGGACGTCGGTTTCGCGGTAGCGGGCGTAGATCTTCAGCTGGATGTCGGTCGTGTATTCGGGCTTCTCGATGTAGTTCATCTTCTTGTACTCGTAGCGGTAGTTGTGCTGCCGGGCCATGATGTCGCTCAGGATCGACGAGGCTGTCGGAAGGCTTCCGGCCCCCTTGCCGAACATGAACTGGCGGTCGTAGCACTCGCCGCGGATCACCACGCCGTTGTACTCGTCGTCGACGCTGTAGATGTACTTCGACGGGGTGACGAACTCCGGCATGACGAACATCGTGAAGTGCTCGTCGCTCACCTTGACGACCTGTGCCACCAGTTTGATCTTGACGTTCTTTTCGCGGGCGTAGCGGATATCCGAGTCGTGGATCGTCGAGATGCCGTAGGTGAAGATCCGCTCCGGGGCGACGTACGTTCCCAGGGCGTGGACCGTGATGATGACCAGTTTGAAGAGCGAGTCGTAGCCCTCGATGTCGAACGACGGGTCACTCTCGGCAAACCCCAGCGCCTGGGCCTGAGCCAGCGCATGGGCGTAGGAGTCGCGGTGGTCGAAGACCCGCGAGAGGATGTAGTTCGACGAACCGTTCAGAATGCCCTTCACCTCGAGCAGCAGGTCGTTGTCGTAATACTCCTCGAGGTTGCGGATTACGGGGATCGAACCGCACGACGAGGCATCGTAGAGCAGCGCCACGCCGCGCGTCTTCTGAATCTCGATCAGTTCCGGAAGGTGGTGGGCCAGCATCGTCTTGCTGCCCGAAACGACCGGAATGCCGCGCAGCATGGCCCGTTTGACAATCCGGTAGGCCGCCTCGGCATCGTTGATCACCTCGACGACCAGATTCACGTTCTGGTTGTCCAGAATGTCGTCCACCGACGAGGTGAAGAGCTCCGGATCGACTTCGATCTTGCGGGGTTTCTGCGGGTCGCGCACGCAGATCTTCACGATCTCGGCGTGGGCGTTCTTCGATTTGCGCACCACTTCGTAGATGCCCTGTCCGACGACGCCGAATCCGAACAGTCCGATTTTGATTTTCGTCATAGCCGTATTTGTTTTTTGTTTGTTGATCAGAGAGGTTGTATCACGGCTCCGCCTCGAAGGGGCGCAGCAGCGCGTTGAGTTGTTCGTATTCGACCAGAAAGCCGTCGTGACCGAACGGCGAGTCGATCTCTCCGTAACGGCTTCCGGGGATCCGGCGTTGCAGGCGCCGCATCTCGGCCGGGGTGAAGATGATGTCGGTCGTGATCCCGACGATGAGCGTCCGGGCCCGGATCCGCCCGAGGGCCGCCTCTACCCCGCCCCGTGCGTATCCGACGTCGTGCGTGTCGAAGGCATCGAGGATCACGTGGTACGAATAGGCGTTGTAGCGCCGGCAGAGCTTCTCGCCCTGGTATTGCTGATAGGTACAGGCGCGGTGGCTTTCGGGCGACTCCTCGCGGTCCTGCTGCGTGAGGTTGTAGCCTTCGGGGCCGCGGTAGCTCAGCAGTCCCAGGGCCCGGGCCGTGGCCAGCCCCTTCATGCCGGCATCGGGGCGCTCCTGGCCGTAGGTTGCGTCGGCCTCGAGGGCCATGCGCTGCGTCTCGTTGATGGCGATGTTCCAGGGCGAGGCCTTGGCATCGGTGGCGATCAGCACCAGCCGCTCGATCCGTTCCGGCTCCCCGACGGCCCACTCCACGGCCTGGAATCCCCCGACCGAACTCCCCACCAGCAGTGCAATCCGTCCGATGCCGAGTGCGTCGGCCAGCAGGCGGTGGGCCCGCACCATGTCGCGGATCGTGACGTGCGGAAAGCTGCCGTACCAGGGACGGCCCGTCGCCGGATTCACGTGCAGCGGCCCGGTCGTGCCGTAGTGCGAGCCGAGGATGTTGGCACAGACCACAAAGTAACGGTCCGGGTCGAGAAAACGCCCCTGCTCCACCGTGTGAGGCCACCAGTCGGCCACCTCCGAATTGGCCGTCAGCGCATGGCAGACCCATGCGACGTTGTCGCGTGCGGCATTCAGCCGGCCGTAGGTGTGGTAGGCGATGCGCAGTTCGGGCAGCACAGCGCCCGATTCGAGTCGGAAGGGCCCGGGGGCCCGATAGATCGTCGGTTCCATCGTGAGGCGTTTCGGCGTGCGGTTATTCGACGTGGGTGAAGGCCTGCTCGAAGTCCTCGATCAGATCCTCGACATTTTCGAGTCCGACCGAGATGCGCAGCATCGTCGGCGTGACGCCGGCGGCCGCCAGATCGGCCTCGCTCAACTGCTTGTGGGTCGTTGAGGCGGGATGGGTCACTACGGTGATCGAGTCGCCGATCATCGTCATGTTGGCTGCCAGGCGGAGCGACTCGACGAAGCGCACGGTGCTCTCCAGCGTTCCCTGCAGCTCGATGGTGAAGACCGCCGACGACCCGAACCGGTAGTATTTGCGGGCGTTGTCGTGGCTCGGATGGGTGTCGAAACCCACGTAGCTGACCGTGCGCACCTTCGGGTGGAGGCGGCAGAATTCGGCCAGCCGGCGCGTCGATTCGACCTCCTGACGCACGCGCAGCGAGAGGGTCTCCAGACCGATCAGCATCAGGTACGAATCGAACGGCGAGGGGCAGCACCCCATGTCGCGCAAGCCGTCGACGCGGCACTTGACGATGAAGGCCGCCGCACCGAACGCCTCGTGGAGATTCAGCCCGTGGTAGCCTTCCGAAGGTCCGTCAATCTGCGGGAACTTGCCGTTGGCCCAGTTGTAGTTGCCGCCGTCGACGATCACGCCGCCCATCGACGTCCCGTGGCCGTTGATCCACTTCGTGGCCGAGTCGACGACGATGTTGGCCCCCCACTCGAAGGGGTTGCATAGGTAGCCCGCCGCGCCGAACGTATTGTCGACCACCAGCGGCACGTCGCGCCGCCGCGCCAGTTTGCCCAGCGCCTCCAGATCCGGCACGGCACAGGTCGGATTGCCCATGCTCTCGACGTAGAGGGCCTTCGTGCGATCGTCGATCAGCGCCTCGAACGACGCGGGATCCTCGCTCGGAGCGATGCGGCAGTCGATGCCCAGCCGGCGCAGCGTGATGCGGAACTGGTTGTAGGTGCCGCCGTAGAGGAACGGCGAGGTGACGATGTTGTCGCCCTCGCCGGCCAGCGAGAGCACCGTGACCAGAATGGCCGACATGCCCGACGAGACGGCCAGCGCCCCGACGGCTCCGTACAGGGCGGCGATGCGCTCCTCGAAGGCTGCCGTCGTGGGGTTCTGCAGCCGGGTGTAGATATTCCCGGCTTCGCTCAGTTCGAAGAGCCGCGCCGCATGGTCGCAGCTACGGAAACGGTAGGCTGCCGTGGGCCAGATGGCTATTCCGCGCGAACCGGTCGGTTCGTCGGGGTTGAGTCCGGCATGGATCTGCCGGGTCTCGAATCGGTACTTTCGCGTATCCATTTCAATTGACGTTTGATATAGCGGTTTTACAAAAAAATCCGACTTTCTTCAAAGCCGGATCATATCGTTTCTGCACACGAAAAGGTTACACCCGGCTTGCTCGGCTGCACATGCACATGACCATCATCGTCGTCGAGGAGGTGTCGACGACTTTCTGCGTATATACGCGATATGTGGTTTGTGCCTTCATGCCGCTTTCCGGATCGTGTTGTTGGTGCAAATATAGAAAAAGATTTTAATAAATGCAACCCGACACAAGAAAAGCCCCGCATTTTTCGTGCGGGGCTTTTCGCGGGTTTCCGTGGCCGGGCTTTCGGCCGGCCCGGGCCGGGTATGGGATTTTCACGCCCGGCGGTCGATCAGCTCGATTCCCTGACGGGTAGCTGCACCGCGCAGTATCGTGCGGCAGAAGAGGCTCAACTCTTCACGCGAGGTGCCGTTCAGCCGCAGGTCGAGCAGCGAGCCCATCAACTGTTCGGTAAAGGCCGCAGCGTCGATCTCGGGCAGCAGCAACTCCTGTTTGCGACAGGAGTCGAGCAGCAGTGAGAGCTCCTTGTGCCAGAATTCGCGGTGTTCGTCGTAGTGCTCGGCGAAGACCACCTTGCGGCGCAGGTCCGACAGAAAGCTGTGATCCACCTTGTAGAGGTTCTCGATGTACTGGTTCATCAACCGGAGGGCCTTCTGCAGGGGATTTCCTCCCCGGCGTTTGCGACAGGCAACGATCTGCTGCTGCTGTTCGTTGCGCATGGCGTCCAGACAGGCGCCGATCAGATCGTTCTTGTCGGTGAACATTTCGTAGAGCGTGCGTTTCGAGATGCCCAGCGTCTGTGCAATCTCATCGACCCGCACGGCACGGATGCCGTTGCGGGAGATGAACTCCTGCGTCGTGCGGATGATCTCTTCCTTGGTCGCTCCCCGTTTCATTACTTTTCCTCCTGGCTTGTAAGGTCACGTCCGCCGCCGAGAGCCTGATAGAGGCTCACGATGCCCTGGATCTCGTCGAACTGATCGGTGATCTGCGACAGCTGGGCCGAGAGCAGCGACTGTTGGGCGGTCAATACCTCGAGGTAGGTCGTCGTGCCGTGCTGCATGAGCAGTTCGGTAGCCTCGACGGCACGCTCGAGCGCCTCGATCTGGGCGATGCGCAGATCGGTCTTGGCGCGGGCCGACTGGCACTGCACCAGTGCGTTGTTGACCTCGGCTCCGGCATTGAGCAGCGCCTGCTGGAATGCCAGACGCGACTCCTCCTGCTGGGCTTTGGCGATCTTCACCTGGGCGCGGTTGGCGTTGGCGTTGAAGATCGGCTGCAGCAGCGATGCGGCGGCCGTCCAGATCAGCTTGCCCGGATCGACAATGATGCCGTTGTTGTTCGTCCAGCCGAGCGTACCGCTCAGCGTGATCGACGGATAGAGCGCCGACCGTGCACTGGCCGTAGCGTAGTAGGACTGCATGAGCGAGTATTCGGCCTGACGGATGTCGGGACGGTTCGAGAGCATCTGCAGGGGCACGCCCACGGCCAGCGTGGCGGGCATCTGCTGTGCCTCCAGAAGACCGCGCTCGATCGGATGCGGGGCCTCGCCCAGCAGCGAGCAGAGGCTGTTTTCGGTCTGCGTGCGCTGGTAGGCCAGATCGTGCAGCGACGCCTCGATCGAGAGCGTGTTGGCCTCGTACTGGGCCACGCCGGCCTCGTTGGTCAGACCCGCATCCTTCATGGCGCGCATCATCTCGACGCTCTGACGCCATTTGGCGGCCGTCTCTTCGGTCACCGTGTACTGGCTGTCGAGCATCAGCAGCGTGTAGTAGAGGTTGGCCACGCTGGCGATGAGCTGCGTCTTGACGGCCTGCTCATACTCCTGGCTCTGCAGGTAGAGTGCCTTGGCCTTGCGTTTGGCGTTGGTCAGACCGTTGAAGATGTCGATCTGCCAGCTGGCCGTCACGGGAATCGTGTAGGTTTTCGTCGGCGTGGCGCCGTCGAAGCTGCTCAGCGAACCCTGGGGGGCGAAGTTGAACGACGGCAGGTAGGCCAGCCGCGCCGATTTGAGCGTGGCTTCGGCCTCCTTGACGCGCCATCCGGCCGATTGCAGGTCGGTGTTGTTCTCCAGAGCCCGCGTGATGAGCGTCTGCAGCTGCGGATCGGTGAACATCTCCTGCCAGTTGATGTCGCCCAGCGTGGTCGAGTCGTTGGTCTCGGCCGTGCCGTACAGTCCGTCGGTCATCACCTCGGGACGGGTGTAGGGCTTGTAGATGCCGCAGCCGGTCATGGCCGCTGCAGCCAGTATGATGATGGCTTTTCTCATGGTTTACTCCTCCTCTTTCTCGTTTTTAACCTCTTCTACTTCGGCGCGTACGGCCCACTGCGGATCGGGATCCAGTTCGAGGGGTTTGATCTTCTCCTGAAGCGTCTCGAAGACGATGAACAGCGACGGCACGAGGAACAGCAGGGCCAGCGTTCCGACGATCATACCTCCGACGACACCCGAACCCAGCGTCGAGTTGCCGTTGGCACCTACGCCGTGCGACAGTACCAGCGGGATCATACCGAAGACGCAGGTCAGCACGGTCATCAGGATAGGACGCAGACGGACCTTGGCGGCCGAGACGGCGGCCTGCGTGAGGCTCATGCCCGCACGGCGGCGGTCGGCGGCGTACTCCGTGATCAGGATGGCGGTCTTCGACAACAGACCGATCAGCATGATGATACCCGTCTGGAGGTAGATGTTGTTTTCGAGTCCCATGATCTTGGCCAGCAGGAACGAACCCATCAGTCCGCACGGTACGGCCAGAATGACGGCGAACGGCAGCAGGAAGCTCTCGTACAGGGCGCTCAGGAGCAGGTAGATCAGCAGGATGCAGATACAGAAGATGATGATCGTGTTGCTGCCCGTCTGGGCCTCCTCACGCGTGATGCCGTCGAACTCGTAGCCGTAGCCTCGGGGCAGTACCTGGGCGGCAACCTCCTGGATGGCCTTGATGGCGTCACCCGACGAGTAACCGTCGGCGGCCATACCGTTCACGGCGATCGAGTTGTACATGTTGAAGCGGTTGAGCACCTCCGAACTGTAGACACGCGTCAGGTTGACGAACTGACTCAGCGGAGCCATCTCGCCGCTTTCGGTACGGACGAAGACGTTGTTCAGCGATTCGGTGTCGAGCCGGTATTTCGGGTCGGCCTGGATCGTCACGTAGTACATCTTCGAGAATCGGTTGATGTTCGAGACGTACTGTCCTCCGTAGTATCCCGAGAGGGTCGAGAGGATGGTCGAGGGCGATACGCCGGCGCGTTTGGCCTTGGCGGCGTCGATGTCGACCATGTACTGCGGGAAGTTGATGTTGAAGGTCGAGTAGGCACGGGCGATTTCGGGGCGCTGGTTCAGCGCGGCGATGAACTGCAGGTAGATGTTGTAGAAATCGGTCAGATCACCGCCCGTCTTGTCTTGAAGGTTCATCGAGAAACCGGTCGACGTACCGTAACCCGAGATCATGGGCGGAGCCACGGCGAAGAGCTGGGCATCCTTGATGTCGGCCGTGCGGGCGTAGATCTGGTTGATGACCGCATTGACGGCATCCTCCTTATCGGGACGCTCGTCCCAGTCCTTCAGCTTGATGATACACATACCGTACGACGTACCCTGACCGGCGATCATGCCGTAACCGGCCGTCTGCATGAAGTCCTTGATCTGCGGGATGCTCCGGACGCGTCCGGCGATCTCCTCCATGACCTTGTTGGTTTCGGAGAGGGTCGAACCCGGGGCGGTGGTGACGTTGACCATGATGGTACCCTGGTCCTCGTCGGGCACCAGACCCGTCTTGGTGGAGTCCATCAGCACGATCAGTGCCACCAAGGCCAGGCCGAGCGTCGACCACATGAGCCACTTGTGCTTGATGAAGAGCATCACGCCGTGCTTGTACTTGGCCACCAGGGCGCCGAAGGCGGTGTTGAAGGCCTTGCGGAAGCGGGCTGCGAAGTTGTCGCGCATCTCGCCGTTCTCATCCATATAGGGTCTCAGGATCAGGGCGCAGAGGGCCGGCGAGAGGGTCAGGGCGTTGACGGCCGACAGACCCACGGACACGGCCATCGTGATACCGAACTGCGTGTAGAAGACACCCGACGTACCGCCCATCATCGCCACGGGGATGAACACGGCCATGAAGACGAGCGTCGAGGTAACGATGGCCGACGTGATACCCGACATGGCGTCGATCGTGGCCATGTAGGAGGACTTGTATCCGGCGTCGAAGCGCGCCTGAACGGCCTCGACGACGATGATGGCATCATCGACCACCGTACCGATCGCAAGTACCAGGGCGAAGAGCGTCAGCAGGTTGATCGAGAATCCGGCCACCGACAGGAAGGCGAACGTACCGACCAGGGCCACGATGATCGAGACCGTCGGGATGAGCGTCGAACGGATATCCTGCAGGAAGACGTATACGACGAGGATTACGAGCAGAATGGCCTCGAAGAGGGTCTTGACCACCTCCTTCATCGAGGCGTAGAGGAAGTCGTTGACGCTCTGCAGGTGGGCGATGGCGATGCCTTTGGGCAACTCCTGCGAGATTTCGTCGAGCAGCGCGTTGACGTCGTTGACGACCTGAGTGGCGTTCGAGCCGGCGGTCTGGAAGACCATGGCGCTGACGCCCGGGTGTCCGTTCGTGTAGCCCTTGAAGGCGTAGGATTCACGGCCGAGTTCGATGTCGGCGATATCCTTCAGACGCAGGACGTTGCCGTCGGCATCCGAGCGGATGACCACCTGCCCGAACTCTTCGGGGGTCTGCATACGTCCGCGATACTTCATCGTATACTGGAACGTATTGTCGGAGTTCTCACCCAGCGTACCGGTAGCCGATTCGATGTTCTGCTCGGCCAGTGCCGCCGTTACGTCCGACGGGATGAGCTTGTACTGGGCCATGACGTCGGGCTTGAGCCAGACACGCATCGAGTAGTCGGCGCCCAGCGTGAAGGCTTCGCCGACGCCCTGGACACGCAGGATTCGGGGCTCGATATTGATCTTCAGGTAGTTCGACAGGAACGTTTCGTCGTAGCTGTCGTCGGGGCTGTAGAGCGAGAAGATCTTCACCATGGAGGTCTGACGCTTCATGGTGGTCACACCGATCTGCGTTACCTCGGAAGGCAGCTGTCCGGTGGCGGTCGATACCTTGTTCTGTACGTTCACGGCCGCCATGTCGGGGTCGGTTCCCTGGCGGAAGTAGATCGAGATCGAGGCGCTTCCGGCTGCGGCGCTCGAGGTGATGTAGGTCATGTTCTCGACGCCGTTGATGGCCTCCTCGAGGGGCACGACCACCGATTTCTGAATGGTCTCGGCACTGGCTCCCGGATAGGAGGCACGTACCATGACCGTCGGGGGCGCGATGTCGGGGTATTGCTCGATAGGCAGTGTTGCAAGGCCGATGATGCCCGCAATCACGATGACAATGGAGATGACCGACGCCAGTACGGGTCGTTCAATGAAATGTCTGAGTGTCATGGGTTATTCCTCCTTTTCGGTTTGAGTCTGGGCCGAAGCGGCCTTCTGCTCGGTCTGGTTATCGGCGGCGGCAGCCTGCTCCTGGTTCTCTGCGTTCTCTGCGGCGGCAGGAGCTGCGGCAGCCTCTTCGGCGGGAGCAGCCTGAGCGGCGGCCTCGCCCTTCGGACGGATCGGCGTGCCCTCACGCATCAGGCCGACACCCTCGGTGACGATCACATCGCCCGGGACCAGTCCCGACGTGACGATATATTCCTGCCCGTTGGAGATCTTCTCGACGCTGAGCGGGGTCGACGTGGCCTTGCCGTCTACGACCTTGTAGGCGAATACCTTGTCCTGAATCTCGAACGTGGCGGCCTGCGGCACGACGATGCAGTTCTTGAACGAGTTGGTCAGCACGACGTTGCCCGAACCTCCGCTGTGGAGCAGTCCGTCGGGGTTGGGGAATGCGGCGCGCAGCGAAACGCTGCCCGTCGAGGTGTCGATCACACCGCTGATCGACTCCACGCGGCCCTTCTTGTCATACATCGAGCCGTCGTTGAGCTGCAGCTCGACATCGGGCATGTTCTTCAGCGTCTGGGCGATCGAGCCGTAGCGGCGCGTGAGGTTGAGCAGCTGGTTTTCGGTCATCGAGAAGTAGACATACATGGTCGAGTTGTCCGAGACGGTGGTCAGCGGCTGGGGCATCGAGGCGCTCACCAGGGCACCCACCCGGTAGGGAAGCGTGCCGACGACGCCGTTCGACGGAGCCTTGACAACCGTATAGGAGAGGTTGTTGGCCGCGTTTACGCGCTGAGCTTCGGCCTGAGCCAGCTGGGCCTTGGCCGTGAGCAGGTTGTTCTCGGCGGTCGAGAGGTCGAACTGCGAGACAACGTTGCGGGCGAAAAGTTCTTTTTTGCTGTCATAGGTAAGTTGGGCCGTGGCCACGCTGGCTTCGGCGGCTGCGACATTGGCCTCGGCGGTCTGCAGGGCGGCCTTGTAGGGGACCTGGTCGATGATGAAGAGGGTCTGCCCCTTCGAGACGTTCTGACCTTCGGTGACGCAGAGCTGCCAGATGGTTCCCGAAACCTGCGGATAGATGTCGATGTCCTGGCGACCGCGGATCGTTGCCGAGTAGTTGGTCGGGATTTCGCGGTCGGTCTGGGCGATGGTCATCACGGCATACTCGCCGGGACCCATGGCCGTCGGAGCCTGTCCACATGCAACGGCAGCCAGGCAAGATGCCCAAACGGCCGCTTTCACGAATGTTTGCTTCATAACTTTCCTTTGCTTTATTGTACTAAAAAACTTTTTCAGGTGCAAAAGTATCTTAAAAACGGTGCCGATGTGCCTTATATTGCGAACAGTGTTGGCACTTTTCGGAACAATAATAGAGAAATTAACTCTTTTTTCACTATTTTTGTTCGAAAAAAGAATTCACATGACCTCAATCAACCCGTTAATCACCTCTGCGGAGGAGCAGTTCATTGTCGGCGAGTCCGATTTTTCCTACTTCGAGCAGAATGCCCACCGCCTCGAGGGGTGTGCCATTCTCTTCTGTCGGGAGGGACATGCGGAGGTGATGGTCGATCAGTGTCAGGGGCGGCTGCAATGCAATTCGACGGTGTTGCTGCTGCCGGGGAGCTATCTGCTTTTTCTGGATCGGACGGAGAATTTTCGTGCCTCGTACTGCACATTTTCGCGGGATCTTTTTCTGGAGGCGGCCTTCCGCCTGGATCCGGGATTTTTCGAGATCGTGCATCGCAATCCCTTCTCGTCGACTCCCCCGCAACGGATTGTCGACGGAACCAATATCTGGTTTCAGATGATGGCCTTCAACTACCGCGACCGGCAGAACATCTACCGCAATACGATTGTCAAGAACCGGCTGCAGAACGTCCTGCTGGAGATCTACGACAAGATGCAGCGTTTTGCTTCGAAGCAGATGCCGGCCGGAGAGTCGACGACACGTCAGACAGAGCTGTTTCAGCGCTTTGCAGCCCTTGTTCACGAATATTGCTCGCAGGAGCGCGAGGTGTCCTTCTATGCCGACCGGCTCTGCATCTCGGCGCGTTATCTGTCGACGATCGTGCGCAGCGTGGCCCATACGTCGGCCAAGGAGTTCATCGACCGCTCGGTGATGCTTGAGATCCGGATGATGCTCCGCTCGACGGATCTTTCGGTGCAGGAGATCGCCTACCGGTTGAAATTCCCCGATCAGTCCTATCTGGGCCGCTTCTTCAAGAAGCACGCCGGGGAGTCCCCCACCGAATACCGCAACGCACGACGGGGATAATCGCATCCTGCTGTGGCGGTTTTTTTGGTCTTCAAGGGGCGGCTTTGGACCCGAATTTGCCGCATTCCCGGTGGAGTCGCCTGATATATATAGGTGACTGGATACAATCGGCGGCGGAACGGACGATTTCTGGAAACCGACATAATGAAAACTTCGATTTTTCGTTTTCAGAACGACGCGATGCCTCGGATGTCGCATCCTGCGTTTGCGGGTGAGACGGATGCGGGGCGGCGTCGATTCGGGACACGGAAAATTCCGGCTAATATTCGAATGCTATGAAAGTCATGCTTTTCGGGACGCAACCTTACGACAAGGAGTCCTTCGAGCGGATCCGTCCGAATTTCGGCTTCGAGGTCTGCTACCATCGCAGCCATCTGAATGCCAACAACGTAGCGTTGGCCAAGGGGGCGGATGTTGTCTGTATCTTCGTCAACGATACGGCCGATGCCGAGACGATCGGCGCCCTCTCGGAGATGGGCGTGCGGCTCATAGCCCTGCGCTGTGCGGGTTTCAACAACGTGGATCTGAAGGCGGCGGCCCGTTACGGGATTCCGGTGGTACGGGTTCCGGCCTATTCGCCGCACGCCGTGGCGGAACACGCCGTGGCACTGATGCTGGCGCTCAACCGCAAGATCCACCGTGCCTACTGGCGCACGCGCGACGGGAACTTCTCGCTGCACGGTCTGATGGGCTTCGACATGTACGGCAAGACGGCCGGCATCATCGGTACGGGCAAGATTGCCCGGGAACTGATCCGCATTCTGAAGGGCTTCGGCATGGAGATTCTGGCCTATGACCTCTACCCCGACGAGGCTTATGCCGCCCGTGAAGGGATCACCTACGTCGGGCTTGAGGAGCTTTACAGCCGTTCGGACATCATCTCGCTCCACTGCCCGCTGACCGACCAGACGCGTTACATGATCGGCGACGTGGCCATTTCGCACATGAAGCCGGGGGTGGTGCTCATCAATACGGGCCGCGGGCAGCTGATCCATACCGAGGCGCTGATCGACGGACTGAAGGAGAAACGCATCGGTGCGGCCGGTCTGGATGTCTACGAAGAGGAGGCGGCCTACTTCTACGAGGATACCTCGGACCGCATTATGGACGACGACGTGCTGGCGCGCCTCCTGTCGTTCAACAACGTGATTGTCACCTCGCATCAGGGATTCTTCACCCGGGAGGCGTTGGACAACATCGCGCGCATTACGATGTTGAACATCAGTGAATTCGAGGCTCGCAAGCCCTTGACGAACGAGGTGCGTATCGACGCCGAGTGACCCGTCCCGCGATCGGGAGCACGACGGACGAGGAGGAGCGGATCCGGCACGGGGTCGCTCCTCCTGCCGTCTGCGGACCGGTGCGGGCGGACGCGACGGCCGAGGGTGTGCGGGGCCGGCAGCCGTGCTGCCGGGAGAATGCGTAAAACGGGTAGGCGGATCCGTAATCCGGGTATGGTTCGGAGGGCGGAAAGATGCTACTTTTGTACCGTAAAACCTTCATCCCGAATCTTATGAACGGAATCTGGAACCTTTTATGGACCGCCCTGCTGTTGGTAGCGGGCGGATGTGTACAAACGTTACAAGCACAGCATATGGAAAAACCTCAGAAAGTCAGCCCGTTTCCCGTGGGTGACAAATTACCGGAACAGTTTTCGAAGTATTTTATCGGTCAGGCCTGGCTGGCACCGCTGACCCGTGAATCGGCGCTTCACGTGCCGGTTTCGAACGTGACCTTCTCGCCCGGATGCCGCAACAACTGGCACAGCCATACCGGCGGTCAGCTGCTGATTGCCGTCGGCGGGCGGGGCTATTATCAGGCCCGGGGCGAGGCAGCCCGGGAGTTGCTGCCGGGTGATATCGTCGAGATCGCACCTGATGTCGAACACTGGCACGGAGCGGCTCCCGACAGCTGGTTCTCGCATCTGGCTGTCGAGTGCAATCCGCAGACCAACGTCAATACGTGGCTCGAACCCGTCGACGACGCGCAGTATGCGGCCGCCACAACCGCTGCAGCCGCCGCTCCGGTCCTCAGCGAGGATGCCCGGCAGCTGCTGGAGCAGTTGTTCCCGGGTGAAACGCCCATTTTGGGCGGTGAAGATCCCGAACTGGCGGAAATTTTTGCTAATTTTGCACTCGGCGAAGTTCCCTCCCACAGCGATCTCGATCTGCGGACGCGCCTGCTCTGTACGCTGGCCTCGGCCGTGGCGCTGGAGAGCCGGACGCTCTTCCGGACGACCCTTGAGGCGGCTCTTCATACGGGCATAACCCCCGTCGAGGTGAAGGAGGTGCTCTACCATGCGGTCCCCTACGCCGGAATGGCGCGTGTGGCCGATCTGCTGGAGCTGACCAACGACATGCTGCGGGCCCGGGGCGTGAAGCTGCCGCTTGCGCCGCAGGGGACGACTTCGCGCGAGGACCGTTTCGAAAAGGGTCTGGCTGTGCAGCGGTCGATCTTCGGTGCCGCGAACATCGACGCCATGCGTGCCGCGGCTCCCGGGGAGGAGCGTCACATCCAGGATTTCCTCTCGGCCAACTGCTTTGGCGACTACATGACCCGCGGCGGGCTGGACGAGCCGATGCGCGAACTGGTGACCTTTTCGATCCTCATCTCGCTCGGCGGCTGCGAACCCCAGGTCAAGGGGCATATCGCCGGCAACGTGCAGGTGGGCAACGACAAGCGCAAACTGCTGGCCGTGGTGACGCAGCTGCTGCCGTGGATCGGTTATCCGCGGACGCTCAACGCCATCGGTTGCCTGAACGAGGTGCTGCCCGGGAAGAAGTAGGCTTCTGCGGAAGGAGGGGGAGCGGAATGCGGTGAATGATCGACGAATGAGCGTGTGCATCCGTCGGAATGAGATAGTGAGATAGAACAAACTGAATACCCATGCTGCGAAAAATCCGGATCGCATTGGCGACCCTCTTCTTCGTTCTGATCACGCTGTTGTTCCTCGACTTTACGGGGAGCATCCATGCGTGGTTCGGTTGGATGGCCCGGATCCAGTTTCTGCCCGCCGTGCTGGCGTTGAACGTCGGGGTGGTGCTCTTTCTGGTGGTGCTGACGCTCCTCTTCGGGCGCATCTACTGTTCGGTGATCTGCCCGCTGGGCGTCCTGCAGGACCTCGTCTCGTGGTTCTCCGGACGGCGGCGCAGGCACCGCAACCGTTTTGTCTACCGGCCGGCCCGGACGTGGCTGCGCTGGACGGTGCTTGTGCTCTTCATCGGGGTGATGGCCGCCGGTCTGGGAAGCATCGGCGCACTGATCGCCCCCTACAGCGCCTACGGACGCATGGTCCAGAGCCTCGTGGCTCCGTTCTACGGTTGGGGCAACAACCTGCTGGCCTGGGCGGCCGAGCGTCTGGACAGCTACGCCTTCTATTCGGTCGATGTCTGGCTGAAGAGCCTCCCGACGCTGCTCGTTGCCGGGGTGACCTTCGTGGTGATCTTCGTGCTGGCGTGGCGTGGCGGACGCACATGGTGCAATACGGTCTGCCCGGTGGGCACGGTGCTGGGCGAGTTGTCGCGCTTCTCGCTCTTCAAGCCGCGCTTCGACGTGTCGAAGTGCAACGGTTGCAAGCTCTGCGCCCGCAACTGCAAGGCTTCGTGCATTGATCCGGCGGCTCACACGATCGACTACAGCCGCTGTGTGGCCTGCATGGACTGTCTGGAGCACTGCCGCCAGGGGGCCATCTCCTATACGTGGCGGCACTCGGCACCGAAACCGGCCGCCGGAACCGACGCAAAGGGACCGGACCGGAAGAAGAGTCTCTCGCGGTCGACGGCCGCTTCTGTCCAGGTTGTCTCCCCCGCTGCAGTTACGACCGATAGCCCTGTTTCGGCCACGGTTATCTCCCCCGCTGTCTTTGC
Source organism: Alistipes sp. An54 (assembly GCF_002159375.1). Classification (NCBI taxonomy): domain Bacteria; kingdom Pseudomonadati; phylum Bacteroidota; class Bacteroidia; order Bacteroidales; family Rikenellaceae; genus Alistipes; species Alistipes sp. An54. The sequence continues at coordinate 107,120 of NZ_NFIA01000002.1, read as the reverse complement.
AGCCTCTGCTGCCTCGGTGAATGCCCCGGCCTCCCCGGCTTCGGAGAGTTCCGCCGGGGGGAAGGTTTCGCGCCGCGGATTCCTCGGCGTGGTGGGACTGCTGGTGGGTTCGGCCATTCAGGCCCAGGAGAAGAAGGTCGACGGAGGACTGGCCTTTATCGAGAAGAAACGCGCCCCGGAGCGGTCGACGCCGCTCGTGCCGCCCGGAGCCCGGAGCCTGCGGGATTTCCTCGCCCACTGCACGGCCTGCCAGCTCTGTGTGACGGTCTGCCCGAATCAGGTGCTGCGACCGTCGGGCGATCTGATGCGGCTGATGAAGCCCGAGATGTCGTACGAACGCGATTACTGCCGTCCCGAGTGCACGAAGTGCGCGGAGGTCTGCCCGACGGGTGCCATCCGCCTGACGGATCTGGCCGAGAAGTCCTCGATCCAGATCGGCCACTCGGTGTGGATTCCCGAAAACTGCGTGGTGCGGACCGACGGCGTCTCGTGCAGCAACTGCGCCCGCCACTGCCCGGTCGGGGCGATCCACATGGTGCCGAGCGATCCGAATGACCCCCATTCGCTGCACATTCCGACCATCGACGAGGCCCGTTGCATCGGCTGCGGGGCGTGTGAAAACCTCTGCCCGGCCCGACCCTTCAGCGCCATAGTCGTCGAGGGGCATCAACAACACAAAACGCTCTAAACGGTGAAAGAGATGGAGAAGAACAAGATAGACCGCCGCGAATTTCTGAAGACGCTGGGACTTGGTGCGGCCGCCACGACGGCTGCCCTTTACGGATGTGCGCCGAAGAGCGGCAGCGGCACCTCCGCCCCGCAGGGCGAGGTCCCGACCGACCGGATGACCTGTCGCACCAGTTCGTCGACGGGCGACCGGGTCTCGCTGCTGGGTTACGGATGCATGCGCTGGCCGCTGCTCGAGACTCCGGCCGCCGACGGCAACCCGATCGATCAGGAGACGGTCAACACGCTGGTCGACTACGCGCTGGCCCACGGGGTCAACTATTTCGATACGGCGCCCGTCTACCTGCAGGGATTTTCCGAACGTTCGACGGGCATTGCTCTCAAGCGTCATCCGCGCGAGAGTTATTTCGTGGCTACGAAGATGTCGAACTTTTCGAATCCCACGCGCGAAAACTCGCTGGCCATGTACCGGCAGTCGTTCAGCGAGCTGCAGGTCGACTATCTGGACTACTACCTGCTGCACTCGCTGGGCGGCAAGGGAATCGAGACCTTCCGGCAGCGCTTCATCGACAACGGCGTGCTGAAGTTCCTGCAGGGCGAGCGTGCCGCGGGACGCATCCGCAATCTGGGTTGGTCGTTCCACGGTTCGAAGGAGCTGTTCGAACACATGATGGCGATGCACGACAGCGGCGAAGCCCATTGGGACTTTGTCCAGATCCAGATGAACTATGTCGACTGGCGCCACGCCTCGGGTCGCAACCTCAATGCCGACTACCTCTACGGCGAACTGGAGAAGCGCAACATTCCGGTCGTCATCATGGAGCCGCTGCTCGGCGGGCGTCTTTCGCGGTTGACCGACCACCTGGTCGCCCGTCTCAAGGAGCAGCGTCCGACGCAGAGTGCCGCATCGTGGGCCTTCCGCTTTGCGGGCTCCTATCCGAAGGTGCTTACGGTGCTGAGCGGCATGACCTACATGGAGCATCTGCAGGACAATATCCGCACCTATTCGCCGCTCGAGGAGCTGACCGAGGCCGAATATGCGCTGCTCGAGGAGACGGCCCGCGATCTGCTCCGGTATCCGATGGTTCCCTGCACCGACTGCCAGTACTGCATGCCCTGCCCCTACGGGCTGAATATCCCGGCCATCTTCGCCCATTATAACAAGTGTATCAACGAGGGCAACGTGCCCAAGAGCGCGCAGGATCCCGATTACCGACGGGCCCGGCGGGCCTTTCTGATCGGTTACGACCGTTCGGTGCCGCGGCTGCGTCAGGCCAGCCACTGCATCGGCTGCCGGCAGTGCGTGTCACACTGTCCGCAGACGATCGACATCCCGCAGCAGCTGCACCGCATCGACCATTTTGTCGAGCAGCTCCGGCAGAACAAGCTCTGATTCCCGGAGTCTCTGTTCGTCCGGGCGCAATTCCCGATCCCCAATCCCGACCGAGAGGATCTCGGCCGGGATTTTTGGGGTCCGTCGTCGGGCCGATTTTTTATCCTATGTTAATTTTTCCGCAGGCGGAAGCCCCTATCTTTGTGATCCGAAAACGGAACCTATGAAAGACAGTATCGATTTCGCACGGATGGACATCCCGCAGTTGTTCCGGCGTCTGCTGATCCCGACGGTGCTGGGGATGGTCTTCTCGGTCGCCTTCGTCATCACGGACGGCATCTTCGTCGGCCACGGCATCGGCAGCGACGCTCTGGCGGCGGTCAACATCACCTCGCCGCTCTTCCTCATCAGCACGGGGGTCGGTCTGATGTTCGGTGTCGGGGCGTCGGTCGTGGCGTCGATCCACCTTTCGCACGGCAAGCTCCGCACGGCCCGTATCAACATCACGCAGGCCGTCGTCGTCTCGACGCTGCTGTTGGCCCTCTACAGCCTCGTGATTTCGCTCTTTATGCCCGAGGTGGCGCGGTTGCTGGGCAGTTCCGAGCGGCTGCTGCCGCTGGCTGTCGAGTACATGCGCTGGTTTGTGCCGTTCCTGCCCTTCAGCGCGCTGCTGAGCTCCGGGATGTTCTTCATCCGTCTGGACGGCTCGCCCAACTATGCCATGTTTTGCAACGTCGTGCCGGCCGTCATCAACATCGTGCTGGACTACGTCTTCATCTTCGTCTGCGGCTGGGGCATGCTGGGGGCGGCACTGGCCACGAGTCTGGGGTATGTCGTCGGGGCGGTGATGATTGTCGTCTACCTGAGCCGGCGCCGCTGCCGGGTTCGCTTCTGCCGCGTGAAGACAAGCCGCAAAAGCCTGCGCCTGACGCGTCGCAACGTCGGCTACATGTGTCGGCTGGGGCTGTCGAGCTTCCTCTGCGAGGCGGCCATCGCCACGATGATGTTCTCGGGCAACTACGTCTTCATCCGCTATCTGGGCGAGGACGGTGTGGCGGCCTTCAGCATCGCCTGCTACTTCTTCCCGATCATCTTCATGGTCAACAACGCCATCGGACAGTCGGCCCAGCCCATCCTGAGCTATAACTTCGGCGCCGGGAATCCCGACCGGGTCCGCAGGGCCTTCCACCTGGCGCTGGCTACGGCCGTCGGGTTCGGAGCGTGTGTCTTTCTTGCAACGGCGCTGGCCAGCCGCTGGATCGCGGCGATGTTCATCTCGCCGGAATATCCCGCCTACAGAATAGCCGTCGAGGGGCTTCCGCTCTTTGCCGCCGGATTTGTCTTCTTTGCCGTCAACATCGTCTCGATCATCTATTTCCAGAGTGTCGAGCGACCGCGTCCGGCTATGGCCCTCACGCTGTTGCGCGGCTTCGTCTTTCAGATGGGATGCTTTTTCGGGCTGCCGCATGTGGCCGGTATCCCGGGCATCTGGCTGGCCGTACCGCTCTCCGAGGTGCTCACCTTCTGTGTGGTCGTGGCCATCTACGCACGCCGTCCGAAACATCGGGCCGCATAGAAGTGTCACTTCGCATGCGGTTTTGTCGAGCCAGCGGCTTGTCTTCGCGCCGCAGTTTTCCTATCTTTGCGGTATGAATCGTAACGGCAAGGCGCAATGACACCCTTTCTCGAAAAATTCAGCCGGAAATATCGCCTTCCGATCCCGGCCTGCGAAGCGCTACTCGGCCGCATGGAGCGCCGCGAGTTTCGCAAGGGCGAGTGCATTGTGCGTCAGGGCGAGCGCAACGGCGATTTCTACCTGGTGAGCCGCGGCGTCTGGCTCGGCCACTATCTGCACGAAGGGAACGACATTGCGCTGTGGTTTGCCGGGGAGGGCGAGGCGATCTTCTCGACGCGCAGTTATGTCGACGACCGTCCCTCGTCGATCACTATCGAGGCGATGTGCGATGCCGAACTCTATGCCCTTCCGCGTCGGGAGCTGGAACTGTTTTTCGGCGAGTCGGTCGAGGCGGCCAATTTCGGACGGCGCCTGTTCGAGGTGCAGTTTCTCGATCTGGAGAACTGGCTGCTGGCCGCCGGCGGTGCCCCGCGGGCCGAAGAGCGTTACAGGGCTCTGATGGAGGAGAATCCCGAACTGCTGCGCGTCGTGCCGCTCAAACACATCGCCTCCTATCTCTGGATCACGCCCCAGTCGCTGAGCCGCATCCGCGCCCGGCTCCATCGCAGGAAGCCGTAGCCGGATGGATGCCGGCGTCGCTTCGGATCCCTTCACACAGGCATACGAAAAGACCTCCGACCCACAAGTCGGAGGTTTTTTCGTGTTTTCGTGGGGGCTGATTTCCGTAGGGGGCTGATTCGCATCGGTTCGCAGGGATCTTTGCGGCATCGGAGCGGTGTCGGGCAGCTGCGGCTTATCCCCTCCTGCTCCACCCTCCCGGAGATCTATTCCCTTCCGGAGGTTTCCGTGGCGGTTGCAGCGTCATCCGCGGCGGCCGCAGCCTGCTCTCGGAAGGCCGTGCGGTCGACATTCCAACCGCCGCCCAGCGCCTTGTAGAGCTCGACCAGCGCCAGGTGTTCGTTGCGCACGGCGTTGCTCTCCTCGATCTGCGCGTCGAAGAACTTCCGCTGGGCGTCCAGCACGTCGATGTAGCGGATCACCCCGTTGATATACTGCAGCTTGGCCAGTACGACATACTGCCGGGCCGCCTCGCGCAGGTTGTACTTCAACTCGGCCGTGCGGCGCATGTTGCGGTAGGCCACCACGGCGTCGTTCACCTCCTGAAAAACCTCCAGTACCTTCTGTTCATAGCCCAGCCGCGCCTGGTCGTAGGCCGCCAGCGCTGCGCGGTACTTCGCCCGCTTGGTGCCGAAGGCAAAGAGCGGCGCCGTGAGATTGGCGGCCATGTAGGTGAAGGGCGATTCGAGCAGCCCCTTGAAGTGGCCGTTCTCCACACCGCCCGTCAGCGTGAAGGTCAGCCGCGGGAAGCGGTCGGCATAGGCAATGCCCACGCCCGCCATCGCCGCGCGCAGTTGCTGCTCGGACTGCCGCACGTCGGGCCGCCGCTGCAGCAGCGTCGACGAGAGTCCGATGGGCAGCGCTTCGGGCATCACGACATTCAGATCCAGTTTGGCCCGTTCGACCCGGTCGGGGAATCCTCCGGCCAGTACCGAGATCTGGTTCTCCTTCTGGGCGATCTGCAGCTCGAGGTTCGGAATCAGCGCCGAGGCGCTCGCCAGCTCGACCTTCGCCTGCTGGTAGTTCGTCTCGGAGGTCAGACCCCCTTCGAAACGCAGCCGCGCCTGTTCGACACTCTCCTCGCGGGTCTCCACCGTACGGTGGACGATCTGCAACTCGTTGTCCAGCGCCACCAGCTCGAAGTAGGCCGTGGCCACCTCGGCCACCAGCGCCATCTGCAGCGCCCGGGCCCCCTCGACCGAGGCCAGATACTCGGCCGCACCCTTGCGTTTGGCCCACCGCAGGCTCCCCCACAGGTCGGCCTCCCAGCTCAGACGCGCCTTGATGCCGATTTCGGGATCGTTCGAGAACTTCGTGTCGGCATAGTCGTTCGTCTCGCGGTTGGCATAGGCCATCCCGTCGACCGACGGCAGACGCGCGGCCTTGCTCACGCGGTAGAGCTCCTCGAGCTGGCGCACGCGGGCGTCGGCCGACTGCAGGCTGCGGTTGTGTTCGAGCGTGCGTTCGATCAGCCGGCAGAGCGTCGGGTCGGAGTAGATCTCCCACCAGTTGCGGTCGCTGATCGAGAGTGAATCCCGCTCTCCGGCGACGATCTCTTCGGGAACCTCCAGATCGGGCGACTTGCACTTCTTCTGCACCGAACAGCCGGCGGCCGTCGTCAGCAGCCATCCGCACAGGAGGATATATAAGGTAGTTCGTTTCATCGTTTCGACCATTTTTCTTTCACTTTGTAAACCCAGACGAAGAACAACGGCACGAAGACGATGCCGACCGTGATGGCCACCAGCATGCCGAAGAAGACGCCCGTACCGATTCCCTGGCGGCTGGCCGACCCCGGACCGCTGGCGAACACGAGCGGCAGCATGCCCAGAATGAAGGCCAGCGAGGTCATGACGATGGGCCGGAAACGCAGGTGCGCGGCCTGGATGACGGCCGACAACGTGTCGCGACCCTTCTCGACCTCCTCCTTGGCGAATTCGACGATCAGGATGGCGTTCTTGGCCACCAGACCCACCAGCATCACCAGACCGATCTGGAAGTAGATGTTGTTCTCCAGTCCGCAGGCCCAGTTTCCGAGGTAGGCGCCGATGCCGGCGATGGGCAGCGAGAGGATCACCGCCACGGGGATCAGCCAGCTCTCGTACTGCGCCGCCAGGAAGAGGAAGACGAAGAGGAAGGCCAGCCCCAGTACGTAGCCCGTCTGCCCGCTGACGTGCTTTTCCTGATACGAGAGGCCGCTCCACTCGATGCCGATCGTCGTGGGCAGATGACGCCGGGCGATCTGTTCGAGGATGGCCATCGCCTGTCCCGAACTGTAGCCCTGGGCCGCTTCGCCCGAGATGGTGGCCGAGTTGAACATGTTGAAGCGGCGGATCGTACCCGGTCCCGTGGTGTAGGAGGTCGTGCCGAGGGCCGTGATCGGGATCATGGCCTTGTCGGCACCCCGCACGAAGAACAGTCCGAGGTTCTCACGCTGGGCGCGGTACGGGGCCTCGGCCTGGATGTAGACGCGGTAGATGCGGTTGAACATGTTGAAGTCGTTGACGTAGACCGACCCGGTGAAGGTCTTCACCGTCGAGAAGATGTCGGCCATCGGAACGCCCAGCATCTGGGCCTTGTCGCGGTCGACGTCGAAGTAGAGCTGCGGAATGTCGTTCTGCATCGACGACGAGAGCCCGGTGAGCTCCTTGCGCTGCGAGGCGTAGTGCAGCAACGTGTCGACGGCCCGCTGCAGGTCGTTGTACGAGGCGTCGCCGCGGGCTTCGAGCACCATCTCGAAACCGCCCGAGGCGCCCAGTCCCGGGATGACGGGCGGCGTCGAGAGGTAGGCCTTGCTCTCCGGATAGCGCTCCAGCTCCTTCCGCACGTCACTCATCACCTCGCGGATATCCGAACTCTTGCGCTCCTCCCACGGCTTGAGGATCACGGTCAGCTGGCTGCGCGACTGGTTCGTCCCCACGCGCGGGCTCGAACCCGTGACGTTGAGCACGTACTCCACGTCGGGCAGCGACATCAGGTATGCCATGGCCCGGTCGGTGACCTTGCGCGTGCGTTCGAGCGTAGCCCCCTCGGGGAGCTCCAGTTCGACGGTGAAGTAGCCCTGGTCCTCCTGGGGCATGAAGCTCTGCGGCACGACCTTGTTCAGCAGCCACAGCGCCACGAGTGTCAGCCCGAAGAGGGCGAGCATCCGCTTCGAGTGGCGCACGCCGCCGCGGATCATCTTCTCGTAGAACTTGTTGCCGCGAGCCAGCCAGAGGTTGATGCGGCGGAACAGGCGGTTTTTCTTCTTGCCCGAATCGGGCCGCAGGATCAGGGCGCAGAGGGCCGGCGAGAGGGTCAGGGCCACGAACGTCGAGATCAGCACCGAAACGGCGATCGTGATGGTGAACTGCCGGTACAACTGTCCGGTGATGCCCGACAGGAAGCTCACCGGCACGAATACGGCGCACAGAACGAGCGACGTGGCGATGATGGCGCTGCCCAGCCCATTCATGGCCTTTTTGGTGGCCTCGTAGGGCGACAGCCCCTCCTCGTCCATCGTGCGTTCGACGGCCTCGACCACCACGATGGCATCGTCGACGACGATACCGATGGCCAGGATCAGACCCAGCAGCGTCATCATGTTGAGCGAGAAGCCGAAGACGAGCATCACGCCGAACGTACCGATCAGCGAGATCGGTACGGCGATCGTCGGGATCAGCGTGGCCCGCCAGTTCTGCAGCGAGAGGAAGACTACGAGGATCACCAGCAGCAGCGCCTCGATGAGCGTATGGTAGACCTCCTTGATCGACTGCGAGATGTAATCCGTCATGTCGAAGGGGATCTCATAGGAGATACCCTCGGGGAAGTTGCGGCTGATCTCCTCCATGGTCTGCTTGACGCGCTGGGCTACCTCCATGGCGTTTGCGCCCGGCAGCATGTTGACGTTCATCACGGCGGCATTTCCGCCGTTGATCCCGCTCTCGGTGTTGTACGAAGCGGCTTCGAGCGAGACGCGGGCCACGTCGCGCAGGCGGATGAGCGAGCCGTCGGGGTTGGCGCGGATGACGATCTCCTCGAACTGCCCGACGGACGAGAGACGTCCCTGGGCGATGATCGGCGTGGTGACGTCGAGATCCGTGATGGGCTGCTGGCCCAGCACACCGGCGGCCGATTCGCGGTTCTGGTCCTTGAGGGCCTTCTGCAGGTCCTGGACCGTGAGTCCGAGGTTGGCCAGACGGTCGGGCTGCACCCAGATCTGCATGGCGTAGTAGCGGCTGCCGACGTTCGAGACGCTGCCGACACCCGGCACGCGCCGCAACATGTCCAGCACGTTCAGCGTGGCGTAGTTCGAGAGGTAGATTTCGTCGAATTTCGGGTCGTTCGACAGCAGCGTGACGGTCATCAGGCGGCTCGAGGCCTGTTTCTCGACCGAGATGCCGTTCTGCACGACCTCGGCCGGCAGACGCGCCTCGGCCTGCTTGACGCGGTTCTGGATCTCGACGGCGGCCAGGTCGGCATCGGTGTCGATGTCGAAGGTCACCGTGGCGGTGAAACTTCCCGAGTTGGAGTTCGTCGACTCCATGTAGAGCATGCCGGGCGTACCGTTCAGCTCCTGTTCGATCGGGGTGGCGACGGCCTGCGTGACGGTCTGGGCGCTGGCGCCCGGGTACGACGCCGAGATCTTGACCACCGGCGGCACGATGTGCGGATACTGGTCGACGGGCAGCAGCACCAGTCCCAGCAGACCCACGATGACGATGACGATCGAGATGACGGTCGAGAATATCGGCCGGTCAATGAAGAAATCGGATTTCATGTGCGGATCAGTTTTCGGGATTCGACACTTCGTCCTTGGCCGTCTCCCTGACCGGAGCGACGGGTTCGACCTTGTCGCCGTGGGTGAGTTTGTGGAATCCCTCGGTGACGATCTTCTCGCCCGGCACCACGCCGCGTTCGACGATCACGCGGTTGCCCAGTTCGGGCCCCAGTTCGACCATGCGGCGTTCGGCCACGCTGTCGGGGCGCACCACGAAGATATAGGCGCCGCCCTTCTCGATGACCACCGACTTGGTGGGGATTACCATGGCGTCCTCCCGCACGTCCAGCAGCAACCGCACCTTGGTGAACTGTCCCGGGAGCAGGATCCGGTCGGGGTTGGCCATTTCGGCACGCACCGAGAAGGTTCCGGTTTCGGGATCGACCTGCGGATCGGCGAAGTCGACCAGTCCGGGCAGCGGATAGGGCGTGTTGTCGGGGAGTGTGATGGTGACGTAGGGGTTCCACTTGCGGGTGGTATCCTTCTGACCGATATTGACGTTGCGGGCCTTGCTTCTCAGGTAGTCGAGGCCCGTCATGCTGAAGTCGACGCGTACGGTGTCGCTCTTGACGACCGTTGCCAGCAGCGACTTGCCGTTCGGGCTGACGAGCGTACCGATGTCGACGCTGCGTTCGGAGATGTAGCCCGAGATGGGCGAACTGACCGTGGTGTAGCTCAGGGCGGTTTCGGCCTGCGTGAGGTCGGCCTCGCTCATGGCCACGGCGGCCGTGGCGCTCTCGTACGAGGCGACGGCATTGTCCAGGTCGAGCTGGCTGGCGGCATTCTGCTCGTAGAGGGGCTGGATGCGCTGCAGGTCGCGTTCGGCCTTCTGGGCCATGGCCTTGTCCTTGTTCAGCTGGGCCCGGGCCTTGTTGACGCGGGCTTCGTAGACCTTGGGGTCGATGATGAAGAGCGGTTGTCCGCGGCGGACGTAGGTGCCCTCCTCGAAGAGCATCTTCTCGAGGAAGCCCTCGACGCGGGCACGGATTTCGACGAACTGCTGGGCGCGGATGCGTCCGACGTATTCGCCGTAGATTTCGATGTCGTCCGTCCGGACGGGCTCCACCTCGACGACGGGCAGAACGGGCTTGGGCGGTTCGGGGCGGAAGATCCACCAAACACCTCCGGCAATCAGGATGACGCCGAGGCCCAGAATTCCCCACGTCCGCTTGGAGAAGCGGCGGATGCGTCCGCCGGCTTGTTTGCCGAGTTGGAGCGTGCGGCGTCCGGCTTGGGTCGCCTGCTTTACGATTTTCTCGCGTGATAGTTCCATGTTCAATAAAGTTCCGGATGTTTGCCTGGTTTCCGGGAGCCTGCAAAGGTACGAACTTTTTCCATAGGAAACGGATTTTTCGGCCAAATATGATGTTTTGGAAGAACTTTTTCCGCTTTTGGCTCTTTTTGTCGTAAAGTTCGGACCGCAGAGGACGGGCCGGGGCATGACCCGGAGCGGGATATTGCCGGCCGGCGAGGAGGTGCGGCCGGCCATCAGGGGTGCGGACGATCGGCGGGAGGGTGTTACGGCAGCCCTACTCCTTGCCGGGAATGCCTCCCGGAAGCAGTGCGTGGCGGGCGAGAAAATCGTAGAACGGCTGTCGGTAGTTCTCCGAGATGGGGATCCGCTCCCGGTCGAAGAGAATCCGGTTGCGTTCGATCGTGTGGATCTTCGACGGCTGGACGATATACGAGCGGTGGACCCGGATGAAACGGTCGGCCGGAAGCTGCTCCTCGAGGCTCTTCAGACTCAGCAGCGAGACGACCGGATGGGCTTCGCCCTCGACGTGGATCTTCACGTAATCCTTCAGCCCTTCGATATAGAGGATTCTTTCGAGCGGAATCTGCTGCAGGCGATACTCCGTCTTGACGAAGAGGCTCTGCCGGAGATCGTCGCCGAACCTTCCGGCAGGTCCGGTCCCCTGTGTGGCTCTTTGACCGGATCCCTGTGCACCCTCTTGTCCGCCCCCTTGTACGGCAGGCGACTCCCCCGCTGCTCCCGCTGCTCCCGCTGCTCCGGCCGGTGCCGCGGTTCCGACGCTTTGCGACGCGTTGCCGCCGGATTCCGTTTCTGCCGCCGCCGAAAGGCCGGATGCCCCGGCCGGGCTCTCCGCTCCGGAATGCAGGGACTGTTCGGCGCGGCGTTTCAGATCGAACCACGCGAGCGCCTTGTTTGCCGCCGTCAGGAAGTCGTTATAGCTGATCGGCTTGAGCAGATAATCCATCGCCTGGACCCGGAACCCCTCGACGGCATACTGCGGAAAGGCCGTCGTGAAGATGACGCGCGTCTGCGCGGGCAGCATGCGCGAGAGCTCCATGCCGCTCAGACCGGGCATCTGGATGTCACAGAAGAGCAGGTCGACCGGCTGCCGGCGCAGGGCCGTGAAGGCCGCCGTGCCGCTCCCGCAGGAGCCGACGAGCTCCAGAAACGGGGTCTTCCGTACGTAACTCTCCATCAGTTCGACGGCCAGCGGCTCGTCGTCGATGACCATGCAGCGCAGTTTCCAGTTCATGATTCCGACAGATTGAGGCACAGCAGTGCCGTGTAGGCGTCGCCCGAACGTCCGTACTCGAAGGTGTATCGTCCCGCATAGAGCATCTCCAGCCGTCGGGAAAGATTTTTCAGTCCGATTCCCGAGCCGCTGCGGTCCGAGGCGCCCGATTTGGGAAAGTAGCTGTTCTTGATGCGGCAGATCAGCTGGTCGCCGATTTCGTGGATGTCGATTGAGATGTAGGAGGGGCGGTCGTTGTCGACGCCGTGCTTGAAGGCGTTCTCCACCAGCGAAATGAACAGCAGCGGTACCACGGGACGCTCGGACGGCGCGTCGGGCAGCGCAAGGAAGAGCTTCACGTGACGCGGCAGACGGATGCGCATCAACTCGATGTAGTCGCGCAGGAAGTTGATCTCCGCCGCCACGGGAACCGTCGGATGACTGCTGTCGTAGAGCACGTAGCGCAGCAGACGGCTCAGATCGTGGACGGCCTGCTGGGCGCGGTCGGTGTCGAGCTGGATGAGCGAGTAGATGTTGTTGAGCGTGTTGAAGAGGAAGTGGGGATTCAACTGGCTCTTGAGGTTCTGGAGCTCGGCCTGCGTATGGCTGTGTTCGAGCTCCTTGCGGGCTGCTTCGGCACGGTACCATCCGCTGGTCATGCGGATGGCCACGCCAACCCCCACCACCAGCAGGTAGAGGGTCAGGTTGCCCGCGAAGAAGCGTACCGTATGCTGCCAGGGGCGTGCCATCGGCGGATGATGCATGTCGGGCGGCAGTACGTAGCGGAAGAGCAGGTGGACCAGGATCATCACCACGGCGATGAACAGCAGGTTGTAGCCCGTAAAGCGGCCGAAGCGGCGTGTGGTCAGATAGCGGTCGATCAGCAGGAAATAGTTCGTGTAGAAGACCGCCATGAACGAGATCGGGACGAGCAGGAACCGTACGTATTGCGGTCCGTTCATCAGCGGCCGGTTGGGACCGGTCAGGAAGAGCGGCATACAGAAGATCACGGCCCAAACCGTGATATGGACCAGCCACCCGGTGAATTTCGATTGCGATGCGGTCATGGAACAAAGGTAATAAAAATTTCGGTCTGGCAGCGCCCGATTGCTGGTTCGGAAACCTCTCGGAGTCTCCTTCGCCCCTAAGGCCGGCTTCCTAAGCCGGGACCCGTCTAAGAGACGGGTTCTAGAGGCGAAAGGGCGTTGTCCGGTCTCTATAGGTCGTCTTCGCTTCCACCCATTCTACATAGTCTTTGGAACCGGCTTATTGAGCTGTCGGGAGCGTGGAATCGGTTCGGAACCCTCTCGGCGTATACGCAGCCCCTAAGACCGGCTTCTTAAGCCGGTTATTCGTAGCGGATGGCTTCGATCGGGTCGAGCATGGCGGCCTTCTGGGCCGGATACCACCCGAAGAAGACTCCCGTGAGGGTGCAGACCGCGAACGAGAGGAAGACACTCCACGGCTGGATGTAGATCGGGAAGGCGGCGATCAGATTCACCGCAATGGCGGCTCCGACGCCCACGATTACGCCGATCAGTCCGCCCGTAACGCTGATCAGAATCGATTCGATGAGGAATTGCGCCAGAATGTCTATCCCCTTGGCGCCGATCGACATGCGGAGGCCTATTTCACGTGTTCGTTCCGTTACCGAGACGTACATGATGTTCATGATGCCGATGCCGCCGACCAGGAGCGAGATGCCCGCCACGGCCGCCAGCAGAACGGTCATCATGTCGGTCGTCGAGGTGAGCATTGAGGCCATCTCCTGCTGCGAACGGATCGAGAAGTCGTCCTCGTCCGAGGGTTTCAGCCGGTGGTTTTCACGCAGGATCTCCGTGATTTCGTCGATGGCCTGGTCGGTGTAGGCCTCGGTCAGCGCCGAGCAGACGATCTCCTGCAGGTGGGTGATGGCCAGAATACGTTTCTGGACGGTTGTGTAGGGGGCGATGATCAGGTCGTCCTGATCCATGCCCATGCTGTTGTAGCCCTTGCTCTCCAGGACACCGACGATCCGGAACGGGATGGTCCCGAAGCGGATGACCTTGCCCACGGGATTCTCCCCGTTGGGGAAGAGTTCGTCGACCACGGTCTTCCCGACCAGGCAGACCTTCGCGGCGGTCTTGATGTCCTGCTCCGAGAAGGTGTCGCCGTCATCGACGCGGTAGCGGCGGATCTCCAGGTAGTCGAGATTCACGCCGTAGACCGTCGTCGGGGTGTTGTTCGATCCGTAGACGGCCTGTCCCGCGCTGTTGACCGACGGCGAGACGTAGGTCACGTAGCGCGTCTTGGTCTGGATGTCCTCCAGATCCTCCAACTTGAGCGACTCCATGTCGTCGGCGCTCAGCTGCACGCCGCCTCGGCGGTCGCCGCCCGGGTGGATCATGATCATGTTCGACCCCATTTCGCTGATCTCGGCCTGGATGCTGCGTTTCGAACCCTGGCCGATGGCCAGCATCGTGATCACGGACGCTACGCCGATGATGATGCCCAGCATCGTCAGAAATCCGCGCAGCTTGTTGTTGCTCAGTGCCTTGACGGCTATTTTGAAAAGATTCGCGAAGTTCATGGTCTGCTAATAATCCTCCTGTTTCGGCAGCCGGGCCAGCGCCTCGGCCGCACTCAAGATGTGTTCGTTGCGGGTGTCGCCGGTGATATGGCCGTCACGCAGTGTGATGTTGCGGCTGCTGTATTGCGCAATCTCGGGGTTGTGTGTCACGAAGATGATCGTGCGCCCCTCGGCGTGGAGCTGCTGGAAGAGTACCAGCACCTCGAAACTCGTCCGTGTATCGAGGTTTCCGGTGGCTTCGTCCGCCAGGATCACCGCCGGGTTGTTGACCAGCGCCCGCGCGATGGCCACACGCTGCATCTGTCCGCCCGACATCTGGTTGCTCTTGTGCAGGAGCCGGTCGCCCAGCCCCACGGCCTCCAGCGCCGCGATGGCCCGTCGCCGCCGTTCGTCGGCCTTGCACTGCGGATTGTACATCAGCGGCAGTTCGACGTTCTCGATGGCCGTCGTCTTCGGCAGCAGGTTGTAGTTCTGGAAGACGAAGCCGATCTTGCGGTTGCGCAGCGTCGCCCGCTGGTTCTTGTCCATCGTGCGCACCGACACCCCGTCGAGGTAGTATTCGCCCGAGGTCGGCGTGTCGAGGCATCCCAGCGTATTGAGCAGCGTCGACTTGCCCGATCCCGAGGTGCCCATGATCGTCACGAACTCCCCCTCGCGGATCGTGAACGACACGCCGCGCAGGGCGTGGACCGTCTCGTCGCCCACCTGGAAATTGCGCCGGATCTGCTCCAGCCGGATCACCTCCCGCTTCTCATTCCCGTCCATGGCATTCTCCGTTTTATCCTCGTTCATCTGCGGTTGTGACCCCTATTTCTTCTTTTTGTCCGATCCCGGAGGCGACGGCATGAAGGGACTGCGTTCCGTCGTGGGGGCCTGTGGCTGCTGGGTGACCGCCGTCAGCTCCACGGCTACCGTATCGCCGTCGGTGAGTCCTCCGGTGATCTCCGTCAGATCGCCGCTCGCGGCTCCCGTCGTGACCAGGCACGGCTGCAACTCCCGGCCGCGCATCACCCACACCTCGCGTTTGCCCGGGGCCGAGGTTGCGCTTCCTCCGACGGTCACGCCCACTTCGCCCAGCAATTCCGCATCGGGCACGAAGCGCAGCGCCTTGGTCGGCACGGCCAGCGCCTGCTCCTTCTCGAGCGTATAGATCGTCACGTTGGCCGTCAGCCCCGGTTTGAGCTTCAGGTCGGGGTTGTAGGCCGTGATGACCACCTCGTAGGTGACGACGCTCGATTCGGTCGTCGCCTCGAGCCGCACCTGCTCGACCGTTCCGCTGAACATGTCGTCGGGATAGGCGTCGACGGTGAACTCCACGCGCTGGCCGTCGGCCACCTGCCCGATATCGGCCTCGTCGACATCGGCGATGACCTGCATCTGCGTCAGGTCGTTGGCGATGGTGAAGAGTGTCGGGGTCTCGAAGCCTGCCGCGACGGTCTGTCCCTCCTCGACGGCCCGGCTGATCACCACGCCGTCGATCGGTGAGGTGATGGTCGCGTAGCCCAGGTTGCGCTCGACCTTCACCATGGCCGCCTTGGCCTGGTCGTAGGCCGCCCGCGACTTCTCGTAGAGGTACGAGGCGTCGTCGTACTCCTGGTCGCTCACCAGCGCCTTCTCGTGCAGGGCCTTCGTCCGGGCGTAGTTCTTCGTCTGATAGTCGTACTCGGCCTTGCAGTTGGCCAGTTCGGCCTGTGCCGACTCCAGCTCGGCCTGCAGCGTCACCTTGTCCATCTCGGCGATCAGCTGGCCGGCCTTCACCACGTCGTTGTAGTCGACGTAGAGGCGGTCGATGATGCCCGAGACCTGTGTGCCGACCTCCACCTCGGTGACCGGTTCGACGGTGCCGGTGGCCGTCACCGAATTGCGGATCGTAATGCGGCTCGTCGGCGTGGTTTCCAGCGTGATACCCTCCCCTTTCGAAGGTCGCAGCACCAGCCACAGCACAATGGCTGCGATGACGACCGCCGCCGCAATCAGGATTCTTTTCCGTTTCATCTTATGTTGCTTGTTTTCAGTTGATCGTACGGGTGCCGAGCCCCTGGTAGATGTTCAGCAGCTCGATGTTCAGCAGCGCCATGTACTTGGCCTGCAGCACCTCCTGACGTGAGGAGGCCCATTCGTTCTGTGCCGTGATCAGTTCGACGGTGTTCTTCACGCCGAGGTTGAACTGCTCCTGCGTCAGGTCGAAACTCTCACGGGCATAGCGCTCCTTCTCGGTGGCGGCGCGGTACTGCGACTGGGCCGAAAGGGCGTCCAGGTAGGCCGATTCCACCTCGCGCAGCAGCGTCTTCTGCAGATCCTGCCACGAGAGGCGGCTGTTGGCCTCCTCGAGGCGCGCCTTGTTCACCGCCGTACGGTTGCGGCGGTTCGAGAAGATCGGCACGCTCAGCGTCAGACCGAGATTCTCGTTGAAGCGGTTCCAGATCTGGCTTCCGCTTTCGTATCCGCCGTTGGACATGTGGCCCGTGCCGATGCCGGCGGTAAGTGAAACGGAGGGATAGAACCCGGCCCGGGCCTGCCGAATACCCAGCTCCGCAGATTCGACGGCCAGTTTGCCCCGTTCGATTTCGGGCATGGCCTCCAGTGCCGTTGCATAGATTGCGGCTTTGGCGGGCAGGGACGACAACACCTCACTCTTTTGAATGGCAGGCGCGGCAAGGTTCATCTCCTCCGTTATGTCGAGCTCCAACAGCTGTTTGAGCTGAAGCCGGTAGTTGTCGAGTGTCGAGCAGGCCGTGGTGACCTGATAGAGATCACTCGCATATTGACTTTCGAGTTGTGCCAGATCGACCCGACTGATCGATCCCGCTTTCCAGAGCTCCTCGGCTCGGTCGCGCTGGGCGCGGGAGACTTCGGCCGTATTGCGGGCCACTTCGACCGCCTCGGCGGCATAGAGAGCCTGCAGATAGGCCTGCACGATGGCGATGCGGATGTCGTTCTCGGATTCGGCCACCGTGAGGGCGTCGATGCGGTTCTGCAGTTTCTGCTGGCGGACCGCCGTGCGGAGTTTGCCCCCTTCGTAGAGTGTCAGACCGGCATTCACCCCATAGGTTCCCGTATAGGTGTTGCGGTCGGAGACGTTCGTCGAGGGATAGTTCGTGAAACCCTGGGTCGTGGAGGCTGTCAGCGACGGCAGCATGGCGGCTTTGGCCTCTTCGGTGTCTTCGAGCCCCGAGAGGTAGTTGTTGCGGCTCTGTCGGAGCTGGATGTTGTTCTCCAGGGCGTAACGCAGACATTCGTTCAGGGTCCAGGTCTTCGTCGCCGAGAGCGTGTCGGAGGCCGGTATCGTTGCTGTAGGTTCACCGGTTGTGGCAACGGTGTTGCCGGCATGTTCCGTCGGACGTTCCGCCGTTCCGGAGATACTGTCGGTCATCACGACTACGGGGCTGTCGGAGCCCTCACCGGGCGCTGCGGCGGCTATTCCGACTGCCAGCATGAAGCAATATGTCAACACGATTCGTTTCATTCAACTTTTGCCTTTCGGGTTTTGCCTTTCGGGGCTTGTCTCTTGTTCGGTCACAAAACTACATCTCGCGTTGCAGGCGCACAATTAAATTGGACGAAGCGGTGGATTTTGTCGACGAAATGTCTTGTGTGGTCGTTTAACCAATCTCTCGGAGCATCTTTTGCCGGGGGGGGACTTCGTCCGGCATGAAAATAAGGTCTGCAACTACCGTGTTCGCAGGGCATGATCTGGACTGAATTGTAAAAAAAATGCAGAATAAGGATGAAAAATTTGGAGATTGACATTTTTTCGCTACCTTTGCACTCGCAATCCGCCAGAGAGCGGTCATGCATGCGGAAATAGCTCAGTTGGTAGAGCGCAACCTTGCCAAGGTTGAGGTCGCGGGTCCGAGTCCCGTTTTCCGCTCCAGAGGGGAGCTCCATCCTTGCCGCCTATGACCGCCTGATCCAGGAGAACAGGACGCCGACCTACTTTGCCGTCAAACAGTTGCTGGGCTCGGCCTCTTCGAGTCGGATGCTGTTGGCAGAGTTCGGCAAATACTGCGAAAAACGGCAGCAGGAGGTAGGCACCCGGATCACACAGTTCACGACCAACAAATACCACCGCCTGCTGCGCTACATGACCGAATATATTCGGCAGGTGTACGGCAAGGAGGACCTTCCGCTGGAGACGATTGACTACGCCTACGTCGATGGATTGAACACCTACATGCATACGGCCTACAACTGCCACAACAACGGAGCGGTCAATCTGCTCTGCTGCCTGAAGAACTTCATCCTCTATGCTATCCGGAACGAGTGGATTGAGAAGATTGTGATATTTGTGATGTAAGTCCGTTATTACCAGTCTTTCGTATAGTCGCCATAATACAAAGCTGGAACATTGGGGTCAAATACATTTCCATTCGGGTTATGAGAAATATATACGCCATACATGTATGTACCGTCCATCCCGTCGGGTTCAAAGACCGTTAATGCCATACCAATTATAGCGCCCCATTGTCCTTCGTATTCACCCTGAATGTTCGTAATAAGGTCGCCGAACATAAGCATATTGTTGGCGCTCCAGCCCAACATCCGCCATACCCAAAGATTCAGCGTACCGATTGCCTCCGTATTGAATGAGCTGGATACGGAATAAAAGGGTACGGCGAACGCTCCGTATTGCGACTGCTCCAGTCCGGCAATCGGTTTCCTCGGATGATTGTTCACGGGGAATACCATACCGTTCATTTCGCCTTCGTCCTGGTCTATCACTCCCCACGGGTCGAGAATCTGCACATCCTCGTTTTCGCTCATGTATCCCGACCATGCGTAATCGAGGTATTTCCCGACCTCGATGCCTCCGGTCGCCTCGGTGTCCCAGAAATATTCGGTGGGCTCCTCGTAGTCCGCCAGCGTCAGTAGCTTGTCGGGCATCGCTTCGCGCATGGCCTTGATGAGTTTGGGATAAGAGGTCGTATTCATAGCCGGCATACCTTCGACCTGTCCGTAACCTGCATTCCGGTCGAACAGGTTTACGCCGTCCAGTTCGTACAAATCCAGACAAGCCTTGACCTGTGCCACGAAGTCTGCAATCTGTGTATCGGTCAAGTTGCAGAAGCCCAAACCCGTATTTCCCCCTTCAATCGAAAGGCAGACCTTGCGGCCCTTGTCCTGCAAGGGTCGGATATGCAGATCGGCATGTTCCAGCACATAGCGGATATCGGAATTCAGAATCAACTGCGCCCGGCCCGTAGCTTCGTCGTATCCGATTTGTACGGTGCGCAGATTGACGATATTTCCATACGTCTTCTGCCACACGGTAGGCATATCCGGAGACATCAGGTCTTCTTTCGAAATAACCCATACATCGGCCAACAACGGCGAATAGTCGGACGTATTGACATAGAATACCGTCGTGTTTTCGGTATCCAGCTCGTAATCGCCGACTTCGAGCCCCCGAACCTTGACAGCGTAGAAAAGCGTGCCGCCGTTCTCGGACGGTGCGACCTCTTCCGACGAAATGCTGATAGGCGCCAGATAATTCCCGGCAGTCAGTCCGTCGGCTTTGAACGTCACCTTGATTTTCTCGGACGTCTTGTTCCCCGCCGGAATCGAAAACTGTCCGTTATCGGCGATTTCCACATTGGTGGCGGGCATCGTCAGGAATTCCGTACCGTATGTAGAGTTGTATTCCGCGACTTTCGATTCGTCCGATACCGCTTTGACCGTTACCGCTTTCTCGGCAGGGCGGGTTAGTTGGCAGTAAATCGGGTCGAAGGTCGTTCCTGTGCCTTCCGTCAAACGAACGACAGCACGCTCCACCGATGAATACTGACTGCGAATCAATACGTTCGTATTCTCCAGCAACTCGTCGTCGGGCAAGTTGCCGCGCATGGTTTCCACGGGGTCGGCCTCGCAGGCCGCAAGGCCCGCGATGACCGCCGCGGAAAGAAGCGTCACTACTCCATTTTTAATATTTATCAGTCGTCTCATATTTATTCCTCCGTTTCATTAATTTTCGGAATTTCGATACCGTCGGGCCAAACGATGTCGGTCTCGGCCACGCCGTCATTACCGTACATCGAGTAGTCCTTGACGGTATTCCCGGCGCCCTCGTTGAATTTCCAGTAACCCAACAGGGTCGGATCTGTCTCGGGATTGGCAATTTCATACATGTTCTCCCAGATCTGCTGCTGCGTGCGGGCCACGGACCAAACACGCGCCTCGGCAATCTTGCCGTTCAGCGGACGGTAATCGTCGTAGGAACGGCCAATGAAGAACTGGTAGGCATCGCCGAAACCGCCGTACTTCTTCTCGTTGTCCGGAGTCGGATTCTTCAGATAGAAATCATAGAGCGCACGCATGGCCAGGTTGATGCGCGTATCCTCGCTCATTGAGGTAAGGCCCATTTCGGTACCCTCGCTCTGCAACTCGCCGTTGACATAGACGCAAACACGACGGGTTGCCTGGTCGTAAGTGCAGGCCACATGGTACCATTGTCCGGCCGAAAGATTTTTCGTGGCATTTCGCTCGGGGAACTTGCCGAATTTCGAACCGGCACCCGAACCGTCGAACTGCAACTGTTGGCGCTCAAAATTCGTGTCGCCGATACGAAGCAGGAGGTACTGCTCGACACCCATCACCGAAGAGATATTGACGGCATTGGTGTTCCCGTCGGAGGTGACGGTCGAAGTGGCAAACTGGTCAATGTAGATCAGCGCCTCATAGGTCACGGCCGTCAAGCCGTTCCACGCGCTGCTGTTCGCACCGTATTTGTCGAGCGTCGGGAAGTTGATCCAGTTGCCCGCGCCGAGCTGCGCCGCGACGGTGATGTTCGACGAACGTTTCACCACGTAATAGACCGTCGAGGAGGTCGCCAGCGTCGGGACCGACGACTGCGTGATCGTCACCGGCACAAGGTAGGTTTCGTCCAGCGGCAGAGCCCCGGTCTGCCCGGCACCCTCACCCAGCAGGTTCTGCAGATGGAGCGTGAGCGTCTCGGAGGTCGTCTTGCCCGCGGCAATCGTCGCGGTTTCGGCCGAGAGCGCATAATACTTCGCATCGAGCATCGGCCACGACGTGCCGTAGCGGGCATTGTAGCGCTCAACCAGCGACGGATCGACCGTCACGGAGAGCATCACGTCCTGATCCGACGGATAGGCCAGCGTCGCCGCGAAGGTCCGGTCGAAGACATCGAGCGTATTCTTGATTGTTGCCGCCTGCACCTCGGAGGTCTTCGCCACGTCGAGGTAGACTACGTTGCCGAACTTGTGGTCGTCGGCCGAGTAGTCGGTGCAGGCCGTCTGGACTGCAACCATTCCGATGCAGGCCAGCAACAGCATATTTTTCCGTGTTTTCATGGTTCACTATTTGGAAGGGTTCAACAGTTGGATGGCATCGCTCAGCAGCGGGTAGTTGCGCTCGACATCGTAGTAGTCGTTGTCGATATCGTATGCGGCCAGTCCGCACAGGGGGCCGAGCGATACCACACGTTCGGCCATCTCCGTAATGGCTACGTGCTCCACGCCCTCCTCATCGTTGAGCGGAGCACTGGCGGCTGCCGCGAGGAGCAGCTTCTCCGCAGGGACGGCAGCATATCCGGTGGCGTTTTCCACCTGTAGTTTCAACTCGGTGGCATTGGTCGTCGTTTCCGTATCGAGCACGAAATAATCCACTTTCGCCCGATCCGCGTCCGCAACGAACAGCGGATTTCCTTCGAAGACGAGAACCTGACCGTCGGTTTTCGCCGCCGACAACTTCGATACGATGAGGGCTGCGGCTTCAGCACGTGCCGGAACGGAGGCGTTGGGAATACCCGTGAACGAATAACCGTCCAATCCGTTGGCGGCGACAGCGGCGATGACCTGTTCGAGATAGGCCCCGAGTTTCGTCGCGTCCGACAACTCCTCGGAACGACCGGCATAATCCACCTGATAAAGAACTTTTATCCCTTTTTCCCGCATGACGGACATATCTTCTGCATCATACTTCGAAAAATTGTCGGCATTGGTGAGCGATACGAAGTCGAGCGAGTCCGGAAGACAACGCATGAAATCTTTCTCACTGGTCGCCGGTTCGGGTGAATTGTGCAGGCGGGCATAAATCAGAAAATGCTCGCTTTGTTTGTATTCCCTCAGTGCCGCCGTATATTTGGCCCACAAAGCGGGATTCTGTCCCTGGGGACGTTCGACATTCTGGCCGATCGGCTCCGCATCCGTCCAGTCGCTGCACGACATGAGGCCGGCAGAGAACGTCAACAGACAGCAACCGAGTAATCCGATGATATTTATACGTTTCATATTTGTTTTATTCATTTAAGTTGCGACGATCCCACCAAACCCGGGTGCCCATGTTGTCACCCGAACCTTCGGAGGCTTCCGAATCGAGTTTCGAAACGGCATCCTGCAAATTGACGGGATTCTCCGTGTACTCTTCCACCGGATACGGCAGCCTGCGTGCTCCCTTTTCCGAATCCACGGCTCCGCCGCTGTTGTTCACCACCACGGGAAGCAGACGCGGATAACCCGTTCTGCGGTGTTCCGTCCACGCTTCCGTTCCCAACGGGAAAATAGCTATCCATTTCTGCGTGATGATGCGTTCGAGGTTCCGCTCTTTCACATCTTCGCCCGCGCCCGTTTCCCACGCAATCGTAATCGTACTTTGAGGAGTGCCGACGGAGTGCTGGTTCAGAGGGTCTTTATAGGCTGCCGGCCGGCTCGTAGCATCGGCCACGTAGGCATCTGCTCCGGAGGCGCCCCGCTCCTCGAACGAAAGGCGGATAGCCTGCTCGTAGAGCGACTTCGCCGTTTCCGCAGAGCCCCAGCGCAGTTCGTATTCGGCCCGGAGGAACGTCACTTCGGCGGCGTTCATCCACAGATAAGGGTCGGTACTGGTCACCAGCATGTTCGAATACGACGAAACAGCGGTCGATTTGCTCGTGACATTGATGCCGATACGGATACCGGCGTAACCCTGCACCTCCTGACCGTCTTCGACCAGTTTGACCGTCGTGAACATCTTTTCGCGCCGGGGATCGTTATAGCCGTTCATGTAGTTGATGATGTCGGCACCGACGCGATGGTCGCCCCAGTCGTTGTAGATCAATGTCGTGCGGTTGTCCGTCGTGTGCATGGAGGCGTTGTCCGCATTGGCTTCGATCACTCCTTCGGCAATCGCCTCCGCAGCTTTCGACTTAGCCGTAGCCTCGTCTACATACGACAGGCGCATCGCCATGCGGAGTTTGAGCGAATTGGCGAACTTCAGCCATTGAGAGACATTGCCGTAGTACACGGCATCGTACCGGGCGAAGGCATCGGAAGGAAGCGTCAGGTTGTCCTTGAAGGCGGCGATTACCTCGTCCAGCTCCGCGAACATCTGCGTATAGACCTGCTCCTGCGTGTCGTAAGCCACCTCGAGCGATTCGGTCTTGTTGGCCATGATCTGCGTGTAGGGAATCGGGCCGTAGGAATCCGTCACGCGATGCATGATGGCTATGCGGAATAACTTGGCCAGGGCCTGCGCCACGGCGTCGTCCGTACCGTTGACAATCGCACGATATGCCGGATAGGTATCGGAAATCATATCCACGAAGGGAACTTTCCGCCAGTCGGCCGAAGGATTGTAATTTTCGAACGTCGCTTGCCATGTATCCACCGTTTTGCCGTTGTAGCCGGCATACGGACAGCCGACGATACTTTCGACAAACTGGAAACGGTGCTCTTCCGTCGGAACGACGAGCCCCTGCAAGGTTTTGATATTCGTTCCTACCTTGTAATTGTTCGCCTGCAGCTGGTCATCGGTCACTTCGTTGGGATTGCGATTTATATCCTCGAAATCCCCCGTACAGGCAGCCAGGCCGAGCAGCATTCCCGAAAGCAGCAACAGCTGCATCTTGTTGTTCATCTTTTTCATGGTCTTGCTGTTCTTTAGAATTGGAATTTCACGTTAAAGCCCAGATTGCGCATCGAAGGCATCATAAAATAGTCGATACCCTGATAGTTCAGACCTGTCGAGGCCACGGCTTCAGGGTCGAAAGGCGCCTTGCAGTAAATCATCCACAGGTTGCGGCCCACGAACGAGACGGTCATACGCATCTTGTCGCGGAACCACTTCGTCGGAAGCGTATATCCCAAAGACAGCTCCTGCAAACGGACGTTCGTCGCAGAATAGGTGTAATATTGCGGCAGACCGGACTGGGAACCGATGACCTGATACCACTTTTGCGCATCAATCATGTCCCGGCCGTTAATCAGCACGCCTCCGGCATCGCGGGCTGCGGCCGAAGCCTCCGAAACACCGTAAAGGTCCATGTTCGCCTGCGTAGCGGAGTAACAGATGCCGCCGATGCGGGCCGTAAGCAGGACGCCGAGGTTGATTCCCTTGTAATTGAAATCGTTGCGCCAGGCAAGATTGTACTTCGGGAATACGGAACCGAGGTAAATGTCGTCCAGATAGTCGTCCTTGACGGCTACGTTTCCGTTCTTGTCCACCTCGATATAGCCGTCTTCGTTATACACGAGGTCGGAATTGGTGTAAAGGTCGCCCAAAGTCCCGCCGGGCTTAAGAATGTATTTGGCCTTGCCGAGACCTTTGATTTCCAGACGTTCTTTCGTGATGTACTCGCCGGTTTCAGGATGTTTGTAGTTATGGACGAGTTCTACGATTTCGTTCTTATTCCATGAGAAGGTGAAATTCGACGACCAGCCGAAGTCGCGCCATTGGTTCTGATAACCGAGCGATGCCTCGACTCCCGTATTGCGTACGTGTCCCGTCTGGAGGTAAATCGTCGAGTAACCCGACGATACGGAAATCTGCGGGTCGAAGGTCTGGTTGTAGGTATCGGCCCAATACCACGATGCGCTCAGGCTGATGTGTTTCCAGAAACGGGCGTCCACACCGAGCTCATACGTGCGGGTACGCTCCGGATAGAGGTCGCCGATGGGATAATGCGTTTTGGCTGCCCAGACCTTGTTCGTAGCATCGTACTCATAGGTCGGGACGGTCAGATGACGCGGAAACGGCATGCCGACGGAAGCTATGGAGCCGCGAATTTTCAGGTAATCGACAGCGCGTCCCATATCCCAGAGCGACGAAGGAACCCACGACAGGCCGACCGACGGATAGAAGAACGACGACTGCGGCGAGTTGGCAAGCTGCGAGGCCCAGTCGTTACGTCCCGTAACGGTCAGATAGAGCATCTGTTTCCAGCCCACTTCGACCGATGCGAAGATGGATTGCGTCTGTTCCTGCCATCCCGATTTTTCGGCGCGTTTTTTCGCATCGTCCAAGTCGAAGACATTGAACACGTTCGGCAGTCCGTTCTCCTGAATCGGGCCCCGGTAGCTCAGCATGTCGGTTTTGATATTGTTGATGGAAGCACCGACGTTGGCCTGCAGCGACCAGTCGTCGCCGAACGTCTTGTTGATATTGACCATCACATCGGCATAGGTCTGCGTATCGTATTCGCGCTGCTCGGTGTAGTGGCCGTTCTTGCCGCCATCCGTAATCGTGGTGTTCGACGAGGCGTAGAGCTTCTGCGTGTAGAGCGAATTGGCATTGTCAATCCTGACGCGCCCGGCCACATTCAGCCACGGAAGAATGTCGTACGAAGCCGAAAAGGAGAGCAGGTAGCGTTTCTTGTCCGTATTACGCAGGTTGCGGTAGGCAATCCAGTAGGGGTTCTGCATGCGCAGGTCACCACCCTCGAGGTCTGAAGACCAGAACTGTTCCATCAGTTTCGAGGCCGGATTGTAGCGCTCGAAGATTCGGTAGGCATCGAAATCCGTTCCCCGCGGGAAGAGGTAGGCCGGGACCAGCGGGTTCGAATAGACACCCTGGTTGGTCATGTTCTGGTCCTGCTGGTAGATGTAGCTCGCCGAGGCGTCCAACCGCAGCTTGTCCTTCAGAAAATAGGTCGTGTTGCGGAACGTGAAGTTGTAACGGTCGTACTCGTTGTTCGGAATGATACCGTCCGAATTGACCGCTGCGGCCGAAAAGTAGGTCTGGTTCTTGTCCGTGCCGCCCGAGAGCGTGAAGGCGTTCGTATAGACATGGCCCGTCTCGAAGAAATCATTGGGCGTATAACCGGTTTGCGCAGCCGGGGTAAGCCGTTGTCCCCAGCTGTAGACGGCGGAACCCGCGCTCGAACCGTTCAGCCCCGTGCCGTAGCGGTTCTGGAACTCCGGCAGCACGAAGGGATTCAGAAACTCCGTATTGCTCGAGAGCGTCACCTTCAGGGCGCCGGCCTGTCCCTTTTTCGTCGTAATCATCACGGCACCATTCGCCGCATTCGAACCGTACAGAGCCGCGGCCGCAGCGCCCGTCAGCACCGAGATCGACTCGATGTCCTCCGGGTTCAGATCGGCGATGGACTCCGTGGCACCCTTCGAATCGAACTCCGTGCCGCCTCCGCCGCCGAAGTTGTACATCGGAATACCGTCGATGACGTACAGCGCGTTCGACGACTGCGAGATGGACTTGTTACCGCGCAGCACCACCTTCGTGGCACCGCCCACACCCGACGACGAGGCGTTGATCGTCACACCGGCCACCTTGCCCGCCAGCGAATTCATGAAGTTGGCGTCCTTTACGGTGGTAATCTCCTCGGCTCCGACCTGCTGAACATTGTACGAAAGGGCCTTCTCTTCGCGTTTGATGCCCAGGGCCGTCACCACGACCGATTCAATTTCCGAGGCCGATTCGCGAAGCGTCACCGCGAACGAAGTCCGCGAGCCGACCGGAATCGTGGCCGTTTCGTAGCCCAGGTAACTCACCTCGAGAGTCTGCGAGGCCGCCGGGGCGGGCACCTCCAGCATGAAGCGACCCTCGGCGTCGGTCGAGACACCCAGCGTTGTGCCACGCACAATCACCGAGGCACCGATAATCGGTTGCCCGGAGGCATCGGTCACGCGACCGGAGACCGGCACCGGCCGTGTCGCTGCAGCCTGTTGTTTATAAATGAAGATGCTGCGTCCATCGATATCGTAACCGATGTCGAACGGAGTGAACAGTTGATCCAGAACTTTGGTGATTAATTCATTCGAGACATTGATACTCACCTTACGGCTCTCCAGATCTTCCACATCCCGATTGATGAAAAGATACCGTGTTTGCGCCTTGATCTTGTCCATCGCCTGCTCCAGGGTCGCATTTTGCAGATTCAGCGTGATACGGGCAGTCTGGGCCTTGGCCGTAAATAGGGCACAGCTCAGGCAAACAAGTAAGGCAAGTCGAAACAGTCTTCCGTTTTTTTGGGCGAATCCTGTTTTTTCCATACTTTTGTAGAATTAAGGATAATAGGTTACTGAGTTTTAAGTTGACTATTATCTGCGGTCTGCGGATTCCTCCAAATCTGCAGACCTTTTTCGTTGGATAACAGTCTGGGAGTTTTTTGATTTATTTTCTCATAGGCATTTCTTTTTAAAGGCACAATCTGGATAAATCGTTGCCAAATTCACAATCACATTATCTAATCACAATCACATTCGACTTTTCATCACGCGTATAGGTAAACCCGGTGGATACGAGCTGGACCACGTGCAGAGCATAATCCACCCCATCCGAAATACGTACCTCTCCGCTCATCACGTTAATCTGCGGCATGGTTTCCCGCTCGATCTCAATCCGGACATCGAATGCACGCTCGAAGATGGCCATCAACTCATCGAACGGCATCTTCTTGAGATGAATCAGCCCTTCCGTCCAGCACAAATCGTCGAAATCAGAGACACGCTCCTTGTAAAGCCGGCCATGCTCCAGGACAACGCGGTCGTTCGGCTGCAGGATGATGGATTCGGCCGGATCCTTGCGGCTGGTCACCTTGACCCGCCCCTCGACCAGCGTGGTCGAGAACAGTCCGTTCCCGGAATCGGCCAGCACGTTGAATTTCGTACCCAGCACCTGGATCTCCGTTGCGAAGGTCTCCACGATGAACGGGTGCGCCGGATCGTGCGTCACCTCGAACAAAGCCTCACCCGAGAGTTTGACCCGTCGTGATTTGCTGGAAAAGACTACCGGATATTCAAGGGTCGTTCCGGCATTGAGCTGGACATGGGTTCCATCCGCCAGGGTCACCTGCATCCGCTGCCCGGCCGGTACGGATACAGACATCTCACGCGCTGTCAGCGAGTGATGGTAGACAACCTTTCCCAGGTAGGCGGCTCCGACTGCCACGATCACTGCAGCCGCCGTACGAACCGCATATCGTGCAATCCGGAGAAGGGTGCGACGGGGATTCGGACTTGCAGTGTCCGAAGCTGGAGCCGGTGCATAAAGGGCCAGCCCCGCGAAAAGAAGGTGTGCTTTCCGGAATTCCGCCCGGTTTTCCGGAGAGGCTTCCACCCAGGAGAGGATGCGTTCTTCCTCCTCCTGAGAGGTTTCGCCCCGAAAATATCTGAATAAAAGTTCCTGTTCCATGTACAATCAATCGTAATAAGATGAATTTTATCTGCTGTTCTATTATATAGTCGAGTGACGGGAACAATCCTTACCACCATTTTCCGGCGTTGTCTGCAAATAAATATTTTTATTAAATTCAATAAATATTTACAGAACTTAAACTTTTGAACGACAATGCATTATATAATTAACATGAGAAGCTATATTTTTTCTCGAAAAAATCTTAACTTTGAGATTTGAAAATCAACTTCCCGGACAAGAATGATTCAGCGAATGGAGATGCATGAGTTCGACAGGTTGTATGGAGAGTACAAGCCCCGCTTCATACTCATAGCCTGCTCCTATCTTCGGGACCGCTCCGCCGCTGAAGACCTGGTCACGGACTGTTTCATGCACTTCTGGGAAAAGCGGGAAGAGATTGTTCCCGTGACCGAAAATATTCCCGCCTACATCCTCGGCATGGTCCGGCATAAATGCATTGATGCCCTGCGTACGCGGCAGCAGCATCTGATGACACAACAGCAGATCTATCAACTCGAGATGCGCAGCATCCGGGAGAATCTGGCCGCTCTTGAGGAGTGTGATTTGGCCAAGATTCTCTTCCGCAGCGAGGTCGAGGAGATTTTTCATCGGCGATTGGCCGAAATGCCGGAACTCTCGGCCCAGATATTCATCGCAAATCGGTTCGAGAATCAGACCTATCAGGAGATTGCTCAACGCTATGGCATCTCGGTTCGGAAGGTTACCCGTGAGATTCAACGCTGCCTGAAACTCCTGAGAGAGGATCTCGGCGATTATCTTCCCATAGCCGTTCTGTTATTTCCCCATTTCCTTGACAAATAAAAAGGGACGGCCGAAATGTGATTATGATTTAGCAACGAATTTATCGTAAACTAATTCCGCAAGCCGTCCCTTATGTTTTCTTGACAAGAAATTCTATTCAGTGCATCTGAAGGAAATATTCTTGTCTGCTCGTTCTTTATTGCTCGAAGTTTATTGCAATATGCATATAAACAAATACAATTTCAGATTAAAAGAAATTCACCTCTCGATTACTTCCTACGATACAAATTTAGGCAAAACATTTGAATACACGTGAAATCACGTGTATAAAAAACATAAGCGGCCTCTTTCCTTTATAACAAAATGGATACAAAGGGTACAAAATAAAATACAAAGATCAGGTCTTTCAGAGGCTCCTAATCGAACGTATGCAGCAATTACGTGCGGAATATGGCTATTCTCAAGAAGATGTGATTGAGTATACGCATTTGGACATATCCCGATATGAATCGGGGACGTCTATGCCAAGCACGCTATCCATCCTTAAACTCTGCAAGTTATATCATATCAGCATATCGGACTTCTTTGCGCCGATAAACTATCCTTCCAAAAAAGAAAAGGATGTTTGTATTCATCAAACATCCTTTTCTTTTTTATAATCGCCTGATACGCGGCCTTCTTTTCCGTTTGGAGACTTGTTGTTGTTCTTCGAAGGCTTGCACATCAGCCAATTCCAGAATCGCGTCCAACGGATGGATAGACGGCCCCGGCCGGAATGATTCTTTTGAGGAAGGCCTCTCCTGCTCCGAGGATTCCCAAGAGACTTCCCTACCCCTCTCTTCGGTATGGAACTGCTGTTCAAAGGCATTGGCAGAGAAACTCCGGCCCAACAGAGAGCCGTTGGCTACGATTCCCTGCTCATGGTCGATAAAGGTCACACCATAGATTCGTCCCGCAGCATTGAGGCGAAATACCGCATCGACACCCGTGTCGTACAGCCGCTCGCAAAACTCCGCCCGGGTTGAACACCGCGCCATTTCATCCGCAATCTTTCCCCGCAACCCGTCCAGTGCTCCGGGCTCCTTCAAAGCCGTTTTCGATCGCTCGTAATAGCGTTGCAGGGCCTCATAACCTACATCCTTCCCGATCCGGTTCGACTTGAACGGCGTCCCGATGCCATAGCCGTCATCGGTCAGCGCCCCGTAAATCATTCCGGCATAATCGCGGCCGTCGATAGTTCCGGTTCGCTCCTCGGCCGAGACATTGAAGGCTTCCAGCAGCGTCCGCCACTCCCCAAAAGAGGCGCAGCGGTAATGCCGCAGGCACGACCTTACGGTGGAGGAGACCTGCTGCTTGACATCACCCTTCGGATAATCGACCTTGCGCAATTCCTCCCGGTCTTGCAGTTCCTGGCCTTTGATGCTCGGGTGTAGCCCGTATTTTCGCTCAAGGTCCCGCAGGATCGACATCGAACGATCATACTCGTGCGAGTCGGAGATCTTCCGGCCCGTCGAATCAACTCGTAATGATACAACGTGCAAGTGTTCGCGTGCAATATCTCCGTGTTTGAAGACGATATAGGGCTGCTCTCCGTAGCCCATCCGCTCCATATACTCACGGGCGATCTCGCCCAGTTGCTCATCGGTCAGACGGTCCTCGGGCGAGGGGTTCAGCGAGACATGGAAGACCGTGTTGGTCGTTCGCCGGTTGGCCTGCAGGAAGGGTTCGAAGCTGGCCATGCACCGTTCGTGACTCATGCGGCCTGCGCTATCGAACGGATCAAGCATCCGATTCCAGAAGAGCACCTCGGTCTGTCCCCGGTTGGCCTTCTCCTCATTGTAGCGAATGGCTCCGCCGACGGTTGCTCCCGTCCTTATATTCGCAACCATCCTTCGGCCTGTTTGGTAAGATTAAGAATCTCTATACTCAACGCTTTCAGTTCGCGGGTATGCTGTTCCAACGAGGCGATCTGGCGGGGAATCGAGACATTGGAGAAGTGGCTGTTGATGGCCCGGACCACCTGATTGTAGTTGTTCCCGACGCGCTGAAACTGGAAGTAAAGATCGTTGAGACGTGTCAGAAATTCTACCTTTGAAGGGTCACGGCGGATGACTTCGAAACGCTCGGCAAAGAGTCGTTTGACAATAAACCGACTGTAGTTGTGTTCCAATCCGGCGGCAGCAAGCATCTGCCGGAAGCGGATCTCCTGCTCCTCGTTGAGCCGGAACGAGTATTTGTAACTCGGGGTTGGGGATTGTGTGTTGCATTTTCGCTGACGGGTCATTCGATAGAAGATTTGGGGTTCGACTTGGGAGAACACCGCCCGCCTCGCAGAGCGAGCGTCTTTGTATGTCGAAATCATTTTCGGCATACAAAGACACAGCTCGCTCCCGTCAAGCGACGGGTACAGTTTCGGCATCCGCAGAGGACAATTTCTCTCCCGAAAAAGCAGCTCCGAAACGAAAAATCACGGGCGGATTCTCCGCTGCAATATTACGAGGATCTTCAGGGATTAAAAAGCGCGGTTGTCGGCCATGCTAGGCCTCCGGAGGACATTGGGAACCAATCTTCCAAAACCGCATTACCTTGCGGGCAGATGGATTCAAACCAACACATGATCGCATGGATATTCGATGGAGAAGAGATTTCTCCAAATAAATATTTCCGGATTTACAGATTTCCGGAATTCTGGATATATCCATTCAAAAGGAGATTCATGCACATTCATGGATATAGAGTTGAAAATCCAACACGACAAATCATCAACCACTCAAATCTTCAAACGATGAAAATTTCCGATCAACAAACATCCGGTTCCTGGAACATCTCCATCTGCAAACAGAAGGGAGGTGTCGGCAAGTCGGCTCTTACGACGCTTCTCGCCAGCTATCTGGACGACATCTGCAAACTCAAGGTACTGGTCATCGACTGCGATTATCCCCTAATCGTACCCAAGAATCGGATATCAAATTTATTGGATCTTATCTTGAGATGAGAAACATATAACGTATCTTTGCTTTGTAGCAAGGGAAAGTATTGGAACGTAAAATTACTCCAACAGACCAGTGACCCGACAACAAAGAATCAGCTACAACACATTGATATTATATAGAGGCAAATAATTTTAGGTTCGAGTCCCGTTTTTTCGCTCTTAATAAACGAGTGATAATCAATAAATTATCGCTCGTTTTTCTTTTGCGGGTGCGAAATGAAACTCTTCGTAATGCCTTTTTTGCGCCGTTTCCCGAAGAATGTTTTACCATTTGTTTAACCATGTTTTACGGCGGTAAAATACCGCTCGCGCTTGTCTGCATAATGTCGCAACATTATGAGTGTCAGCATTAATGCCATTTGCAGAAAAGACCGCACCAATCAAAACCGTACCACGAACATCTACCTGCGTTTTACCATTCATCGCCGCCGCCGCTATGTAAGCACGGGAATCAATATCCCCGCCCTACATCAAACCACAACGAGAGCGGCGCAAACCATCGCATAGATAAGGTTGTATCTTATTGAAATTCTACATCAAACCACAACTACGCTCTTTTGCCATTTGACACAGAGCTGTTGTATCTTATTGAAATTCTACATCAAACCACAACTCGTTACTGATTACGTTTGCTGCTGTTAGGGTTGTATCTTATTGAAATTCTACATCAAACCACAACGGTAAATGGATTTTCTTTCGCTGGTCGAAAGTTGTATCTTATTGAAATTCTACATCAAACCACAACTAACATTTTGGTTTTGGTTATGGCACAAAGTTGTATCTTATTGAAATTCTACATCAAACCACAACCGATCGGAGACTGGGAAATGATGTCCGACTGTTGTATCTTATTGAAATTCTACATCAAACCACAACTGTTAACACACGTTTTGATCTTCCCCGCCGTTGTATCTTATTGAAATTCTACATCAAACCACAACTATGGCCGGCATCGACGAGGAGGTGCTCGTGTTGTATCTTATTGAAATTCTACATCAAACCACAACCTCAAGGACGAGTCCCTATTATCGGCAGAGTTGTATCTTATTGAAATTCTACATCAAACCACAACTACCACCTTCAAAGCCCTCGTCTATGCCGAGTTGTATCTTATTGAAATTCTACATCAAACCACAACTCCTTCTAATGGCGGTGATATTACTAATCGTTGTATCTTATTGAAATTCTACATCAAACCACAACCGTTCCAACCATAGGTTTTCCCGTTCTCGGTTGTATCTTATTGAAATTCTACATCAAACCACAACACGCTCAAAAACGTTATTTACGCGTCCCAGTTGTATCTTATTGAAATTCTACATCAAACCACAACTGGATTTTGATTCGCGCTACACGTCGTAACGTTGTATCTTATTGAAATTCTACATCAAACCACAACGTCGGGTTCATTATCTGTTGAAATTTAGTGTTCTACAGCGTTTCTTGAGCTGAAAAACCGATTGAGAAAACGCCACCGAAGTGAGTTTGATGTGTTTTTTTGTATTTCAAAGAACGAAAATACTGTTTTTTTAGAAAAATTCCAACTGCTGTGGCATATCCGGTTTCGTTCGTTCGCTTTTGCCCCAGAAGTTGAGAATGTCTCCATATTGTTTGTCTGTCACAGACAGAATACTCGTAAATCCAGCCGGAGGCATCGACCGTCGCACTCGATTGATGTGAACCTGCATGTTCTCTTTCGAGGCACAATGCCTGACGTACACCGAATATTGCATCATCGTGAAGCCGTCTTTTTCCAATGCCTTGCGGAATTGTGCCGCATGGCGCCGTTCGGTTTTGGTATTGGTCGGCAGATCGAAAAAGACGAACAACCACATGATCCGATAGGCATTCAATCGCGTTTCTGACATGACCCTATTCCAACAAGGGATATGATACTTTTTTCTGTATACCAGCGAAACATTTGGCAAGGGAAGAACTGGTAAAGGTTAAACCTACTTCAAGCGGTCGTACAATCTTGTCGAAACGCGTATCTACAAACAGAATCCGCAGCAATTCGCCTTTCACCTCTCGGGTTAACTGCATAAGACCGTTTGTATGAAGGCGGTAAACGATTTCGTCAACATACGGCCGATAGGGCTCCATCAGATCGTCGGCCAACGGAAAGGCATTGTAACGGTTCCGGTGGAAGATACCCAGAGCCAGGAAGAGTCCCGATCCCATGATCGCACGGGCAACGGCAGCTCGCAGGATCGTATAGCCGTAATTGAGCAGATTGTTGGGCGGAGAACCTTCGCGGGAGCGATAAAATTCGCTGCCGAACAGCTCTGTCCAATAGATTTTGGCTGCTATCCCTTCTCGATTATCCGCATCGGCGCTCTTGACATTCATGTAGTAGGGTTTCAGTTTGTCTCCGTCGCGTTCGAGTTTCCGCAACAAAGCTGCCTGATTTCGGATCTTGGCTTCGACGATCTGTTTCCAAAGCCCTTTTTTCAGCGGTTCGCTTGCCTCGATCTGCGCATGGTAACTTTCTCCTTGCGTGCGATTGGAATCCAGATTCATCAACATGGCGTTCGGCATGCGGTTCTCCCCGCACAGGATTACCGCCACGTTGTTATCCGACAAGGCATTCAACAGCGGAAGTGTGATCGAGATTTGTTGATCCTCCAGCACCACGAAACCAATATCCTCGATCGGGATACTTTTCCGTTGGTCGGGAGCTTCGCGCGTGTGGATGATCATCTGGCCGTTGCGCAGACTCAGACAGTAGGGTGTCGAGAAAAACAAGGTTCGTTTCAGCATGGGGTACCGTGTTTGAATTTTATTTCACCCGTAACGGTCAGTTCAAAGTCATACCCTTCGACATACGCGTTGAGTTGTGTATGCAACAAGGAGATGACGGGCCTATACTCCTCATTTGTTTTCCATACACCACTTTTGGCCTTCAATTCGCCTGCTGGCCGAGCCTCCTGATGGTGTCTCAGGGAGAGTGTTCCATATTTGTATTTTTGTTGCAGTGTTAATGTGCTCATTCCCGTCACCTTATAGAACCGTTTTGTCAGCTCCTCGGGTGTGCAATCGTAAAGTTCTGCCGGCGAATTTTCATAAAACAGGACCATGGTTCCCGTTTTCAAGATGCATTTCAGCGGAAACCCGTTTGCATCGGCCAACGGTACCAGATCGGGGCGTGCCTCCCGGTCGGCGCTGGCTTTGAAGTATTGGGCTGCTTCGAAATTGCTGACGAGTTCAAAGGTACGTTTCGTCTTGCCCTTTTTATCGTGGCCTTCGTAGATGGCCATATAGTAGTTTCCGTCGTTCGCGACATGATAATCCTGCTTGTACTCCTTGTCGGAGAGATCGCGTTGTTTTTTCAATGCAATCGGTTGGGTGACGCTGGGCGTGAAGATGCGCACCTTGCGGATGGGAATCCCCTTTTCACGGTTCATCCAGATCGTGTACTCGTCTGAATTTATCGCCGTCTTGAATCCGACTTCATCGATTGCCTCCCGTACGCGATCCCGGACTGCATCGTCGACAATCTTGTCGATGTCGCCGGGTTGCAGCTGTCCGAGCGCTTTGCGCACGACATACCGAATCTCGCCTTCCCGTTCGATGGCTCCGTAGAAGGTCTCCTGATGCAGCCGGCAGCGGGCCGTATCACCCTGCTGATAGATCGGCTTTCCGTCGGCATTCAGCTTGATCCGACCGCGAATCCGCAGCTTCTTGCGTGTCTGTTTGGCCATGTTGTTGGGCGTATGGTGGGCCACAAACAGTTCGTCGGCTACCGCCTTGACATCCTCGGTAAAGGTCGGCCACGGCTTCTCATAGCGGGGTTTGCCGCTTTCTCCGTAACGGAATTGCTCCTCATCGGCCATATACTGCGCCCATCGGTCGTACTCCCGGCGGCCGATGCAGGCGATCGTGATGGCGTCGATGCAGTGGTGGACATGGTTCACGCGCTCCTTGCGGGCATACTCTTCCTGCAGACCCCACATTTTGCGGAACGCAGCGGTCGTGGAGCCCTTGACCGTATAGATCCGGTCAAAAACCGTCTTCAGATAGAGACGCGCATATTTCCCGATGATACCGATGTCGATCCCCTGTCGATTACTGAAACCTTCGGGAACTTCGGTCATGGTGAACCGTTCGTATTTCCCGCGCCAGTAGTCGAATTGCATTTGCAAATAGTGGCGACGTTGGATGGCCTCGTCGCGAGCGTCTTTTGTCGCGGCGCTTTTGCTTTTACGTACCTGAGCCGCGATCTGCTTCCGGAGGGTCTCTACCTTCTCTCTCCAACCGAACGATTCGATCCGCTCCATGATCTCGGCATGATTGGAGAGTTCGGTCGGCAGTTTCGCCCGCTTGGTATCCCGATTGAAGCGGTTCTCGCAGAGCGTCTTGTTCATCTGCGAATCGTCGCCGCCGCGAGCCCGCGGAAGCGTGTGTTCGATGTCGAAGCCCGGATTGGCTCCGATGAAGTCCGAGATGCGGATTTGCCGCCCGGTATAGGGACAGACATGCTGCTGCTCCTCCCACAGCCGGTATTTCAATACCTCATCCTCCGAAGGCGTTATTTCGCGGCCGGTTTCAGCGGTGTACTGAAGGCGAATCTCCTCGGCAAATTTCCGATTCTCGGCCTCCCGTTCACGTTGGTACTGCTCGATGGCTTTGCGGCGGTTGGCATCATTGAGTCCGCGGGCAAATTCGATGCGGATTTTCGTATCGCGGTCAATTTTTTCCTCGCGCAACAGTGTATTTACCAGGTCGCGCAGCCGGAACAGCGCCCGCATGGCCATCGGGTTGCGGATGGCCGATGTGCGTGGAGAGCCGAGTTGCATGATTCCTTCGGCATTGGGCTTAGCATCCGGATAGGTTTCGATTTTTGAAGGGTGGTACAGCCGGTTCAAACGGGACATATCGAGCCCGTGATCGCTGAAGTAGTCGGCGATGCGACGCTCCTTCGAATCGAATTTATCGTACGGATTCCGCTTGTAGTCGAGCAGCAGCGAGGCGATATCCCGCTCGATTGCGCGTCGCCGTGTCTCGTCCGCATAGATCTCCTTCGGCAGTGCGGCCTGCAAATTGGCCAGAAAGACCGCCTCGTCGTACCGATAACCGCAACGCAGATAGACCAGTATCTTGCGGATGGCATTCAGGCTCAGGGCGGCATACTCCTGCGGAAGCCGGATAGCCGCGAAGGCTTTGGCCTGCTCGGTCGTAAGTTGCAGGTTCTTGCATGCCCATTCGCGAAGACGCTCCTCGTCGTTGAACGAGAAAAGGGCATGCCAGATATCGTTTAGCACTTGCTCTTCCGTTTTTCCCTCGCCAAGCAGATAGAGGCTGCGGGCCTCACGAAGCCAGTCGTCGCCAAAGATGTCCATAAGTGACGCCGTGACAGGACATCCCGACACGGTGGCCGTGCGGGTAAAATTGAAGCGGTAAGGAGCCTCCGTGCGATCCTCCTTGCAGGCGTATTGCCCCTTGCCGGCAATTTTGCGGGCAATCTCTTCGAAATCAAAATAGGGCTTGCTCCGCCGGAAGAAAAGCGGACGAATTGCCTCGACCTCTTCGGTTGTTAATGGACGTGGCGCGTTGTCGCCTGGTCCCGTCACCCGGATGTTGTTGATAAACGACAACATCCGGAACTCTTCGAATCGAAGGTGAGAAACGGGGCACCGACTCTTCGTCGGTTCGAAGGTGCATCGGCCGACCGACCCCTTCTGCGATTTGAGATCGCGTTGGAAGAAGATAGCATGGTGCAGGGCTTCGCGCCATTCATCGGGTAGTCGCTGGCGGTCGCAGATGGCATTGAATTCGGCCAGGTAGTGCTCGTTGCGTGATGTGTATTTGCCGCGGATCCGCTCCTTACGCTGGTATAATTCGTAGAAGTATTCTCCGAGATACCGGCATCCGGCTGCCTCCATCTCGGCCGACAGATTCTTGATGCTCTCCTTGACCGTTCCGTCTTCCTTTTCGTCTCCCGCTTCCTTTCGGTTGCTAAGGAAACCACGTCGCTGCGCTAAGTGATAGAGCGCCCGGCCCAGCAGCCAACGCTGCGTACGCACTCCGAGGTCGAGCCGCTCACTCAATGCCACATAACGGTCGTGGTAAGGGTTGCGATCTTCGTTGTCGTCGGTCCGCTGCCAGCGAAGAAACTCCTCATCGAGCGGATATTGCTTTTTCTGACGCCATGTGGAGAGTTGCCCGTCGGTTAAAGGAGGGCAAAGGTCGTAACGAATGAGAACCTTGAGCAGTTCGATTTTACGCAGGCGTCGCCGGAAATAGTGGCGACGTAACGTTCGGGCATTCGTTCGATCCTGAACGGCGGGTTTTTCGTTGTTCTTTTCTCGGGCGACGCCCTCCTGAAAGATTTCCACCCCTTTGTCCAGCAGAGCATACCCCTGTTCAGATTCGTCTACAAGTGCCCATCCCAGTGAGTTGGTGCCAAGATCAAGACCCAATACTTTTGCCATATAAGAAGTCGTTTCTTGTAAAATTAAATAAAAAGTTGCAGATCTCCATCTTTTTTGCTATATTTGTGATGTAAGAATTCTACATCTTACCACAATAAGGCTATATGCCGAAGGTTTTCAACCTACCGTCTCCGCGTATTCCGTGGAGACTTTTTTATTTATATCAGTGCCTAAAATTCGATTGTTCTTTTCTAGTTTGTCCACCCTCTCGACGCCAACCACTGCCACATTACTTTGCGAGCGAAACTTTTGAGGGACTGCGCGCGTTATCCGAGTGCAAACTTGCAGGAATAAAGATTCATAAACCGGGAAAAGATGAAACGCCGTGCCTTTCGGATCCGGGAACGCTGAATGTTCGGCGTCCCCATCCA
This sequence comes from Alistipes sp. An54, assembly GCF_002159375.1. NCBI lineage: Bacteria > Pseudomonadati > Bacteroidota > Bacteroidia > Bacteroidales > Rikenellaceae > Alistipes > Alistipes sp. An54. The sequence continues at coordinate 68,109 of NZ_NFIA01000002.1, read as the reverse complement.
CACAGAGTGCAACCCACTGAGAAGGGTTGTCGGAATGTCGAACCAAACAGAAAGAAGACCATGGAAAAGATCGTATGTATCGGGGAGCAGAGTTGGCAGCGGCTCCTCGAACGGGTGGAACACCTCTCCGCCCTTGCTCAACGTCTGGAACGCCGTTTGTCGCCACCGCAGGACGACGGGTGATTGGACAGCGAGGAGGTGTGCCCGGGCACTGGACATCACCAAACGCACGCTGCAGAGTTACCGGGACCGGGGCGCGATCCCCTGCTCGCGTCTGGGCGGTAAATTCTACTACCGACGCCGGGACCTGGCCGCCTGGCTCTCCCGCAAAACCTTTCAAACGCGATAGCCATGCCGCTGGACTATCTCAACGAAGCGAGCGGCGAGATACGACGCTTGTTCGCCCGGCTGGACGTCGTGGAACGCACGCTGCGGAAGGCCTTCGAGGAGCGACGCCCGATGATCGGCGAGGAGCGCTACCTGACCGGCGAGGAGGTCTGCACACGCCTGCACCTCTTACCGCGCACCTTGCAGACGCTGCGGGACCGGCGGCAGATCCCCTTTACGGTACTTGGCAACCGCCTGTTGCTCTATCCCGAATCGGGGATCCGGGCGGTCCTTGACCGCAACCTTCGACCGGCTGCCGACGAGTTTCCGCTTTGATGGAGGCCGGACCGAAACTGCCGAGTCGGACTCATCCCGTATCGAATCAACGAACGGAAATCGTTTCACCCTTTTATGCTGCGGCAAGGCGGACCTTGTCGCAGCATTTTTTTGAGATGCGGGCCGCTTATGCCTCGGACTGATTCCGGTACTCGTTCGGCGTCATGCCCGTGGCTCGCTTGAAGACCCGCGTGAAGTGCTGCGGATATTGGAATCCCAGTCCGTAGGCGACTTCGCTGATGCTGTGTGACGGCATCAGAAGCCGTTCCCGGGCCAGACTGATGATCTTGTGCTGGATGTATTCCCGGGCCGTTTTGCCGGTTTCGCGCTTGATGAGGTCACTGAAGTAGTTGGGCGACAGGCACAGCTCGCCGGCACAGTATTTCACCGTCGGCAGCCCCTTGCGCAGGGCATTGTCCGCCGTGAAGTAGGCGTTGAGCAACGACTCGAAACGGGTCAGAATGTCGCGGTTGGCCTGTTGTCGGGTGATGAACTGCCGCTCGTAGAAGCGCAGGCAATAGTCCAGCAGCAGTTCGATCTGGGTGACCAGCAGCCGCCGGCTCATGCGGTCGACATCGTGGCCGAGCTCCTCGCGGATAGCCGTCAGGCAGTTGATGAAGGTCGTGCGCTCGCGCTCGGAAAGGTGTAGCGCCTCGTTGACCTCGTAGGAGAAGAAGGTGTACTCGCCGATATGGCGCCCGAGGTGGGTGGCGCGGATCAGGTCGGGGTGGAAGCAGAGCGCATAGCCTCGGGGTTGGAACTCCTCGCCCGTGTCCTCGATGCCGATGACCTGTCCGGGGGCGAGGCAGACGACCGAACCCTTCTGATAATCGTAGCGCTGGCGGCCGTAGATCAGGTCGCAATTCTTCTCGTCCTTGAGGAATACCACGTAGAAGCTGAACGTATGCCGCATGTGGCGCATGGGACGGGCCTTCGCAAGGTCGATCACGCTCACCAGCGGATGCAGCGTCTCCACGCCGAGCAGGTCGTTGTATTCGGTGATGGTCTCGATATTCAACAGCGTCTTCTCCATAGGGACGGATTTACAGGTTTCGTCTCACAAAGTTAGCAAATCCGGCCGAGTTTTCACCCTCGCTACGGCAGGATCGGTGGATATGTGAAGCCTTTCCGTGTTTTGTATAATCCCGCGACGACGTGCGCGGCGTAATTTTGCCGTTGGAATCCAACCAACAGTTATTCACAGACATGAAACAGACGAAAAAACAAATTTTGATCGCGGCTCTCCTGCTTGCGGCTGTCGGGAGTGTCGGAGCCCGAACGCAACACGACAACCTTCCCGGTGTGCCGCAGACAGAGGCCTGGACCGTGACGCCCGTCGATATGACGAGCGGCGTTCTGGTCCGCAAGGTGTCGTTCCTGCGCAGCAACCAGATCGTGCTGGTCGGCAATCTCTTTCTGCCTGCAGGGTTTGACCCCAAAAAGCGCTATCCGGCTATTCTGAGCATTCACCCCGCCGGCAGCGTCAAGGAGCAGTCGGCCGGATTGTATGCCTTCCGGCTGGCCGAAAACGGTTTTGTGACACTGGCCTTCGATGCCGCCTATGCCGGGGAGAGCGGCGGTACGCCACACTATTCCGAGGCCCCGTACGAGCGGGTCGAGGATATTCGCTATGCCGTCGATTATCTGGTGACGCTGCCTTTCGTGGATGAGCACCGCATCGGAGCCCTCGGCCTGTGTGCCGGCGGCGGATATGTCATCGCTACGGCGCCGACCGAACGCCGCATCCGGGCCGTGGCCGGAGTGAGTGCCGCGGATATTGGCGCTGCCAATCGCGAGGGGTGGCTGCGCGGACGCACGGTTGAGGAGCAGATCGCTCTGTTGGAGGAGGTCTCCGAACAGCGGACCCGTGAAGCGCGGGGCGCAGAGTTGATGAAGGTCTATATGTGTCCCGAACCGACCGCGGAGACCGCACCCTCGTTCCGCGAGGGGTATGACTACTACCGCACGGCACGTGCCTGGCATCCGCGGGCCGACAACCGCTATCTGCGCCGCAGTCAGGCGACGAAGATGGCCTTCTCGGCCATCGAAAACAGTTACTTGCTGACACAGCCCGTGCTGCTGATCGTCGGCGACCGGGCCGATTCCGAGTGGCAGACCGAGCGTCTCTATCAGGCGCTGCCCGGGCCGGATAAGGAGATCTATACAATCCCGGGCTATTCGCACATCGATCTTTACGATCGTCCCGGTGCCGTTGACCCGGCCATCGAGAAACTGACGGCCTTTTTCAAACGCACCTTGCCATGAGACCCTCCATGAAGCGAATCGGAGCGACGCTGACCGCTCTGCTGCTGGCCGTATCGCTGCCGGCATTCACACACGCACAGAACACATTGGTAAAAGAGAGATACATGAATACGAAAAAAATCTTGGTGGCCTTCTTCTCGCGCGCCGGGGAGAATTACGCCGTGGGCCACATCGAGCAGGGGAACACCCACATCGTGGCGGAGATGATCGCCTCCGCGACCGGCGGAACCCTCTTCCGCATCGAGCCGGCAACACCTTATCCCGACGATTATCGGGCCTGCACGGAGATCGCCCAGCGGGAAAAGCGGTCAAAGGCCCGTCCGGTACTCGTCGGAGATATTGCGGCGGAAGAGTTTGATGTCATTTTCCTCGGGTATCCCAACTGGTGGGGCGATCTGCCGATGTGCGTCTACACGTTTCTGGAGCAGCACGACTGGCAGGGCAAGGTTGTCATTCCCTTCTGCACGCACGAAGGGAGCGGACTCTCCGATACGGTGAACCGGCTGCGGGAGGCTTGTCGGGGCGCTTCGGTGCTGAACGGGCTGGCCGTGCGGGGCTCCGCGGCGCAGAACGAGCGGGAGAAGGCCCGGAAGCAGGTGCTGGAGTGGTTGAAGCAGTTGAAATATTGAGGATATGAAACAAGTGATGATACTGACCGGTGCCGGACAGATCGGTATGGCAATCGCCCGCCGCATGGGCGCCGGCATGAAGATCGTCATCGGCGACAAGAGCCCGCAGCACGCCGCATCGATTGCCGAAACGATGAATCGGGCCGGATTCGATGCCGTCCCGGTCGAGATGGATCTCTCCTCGCGGGATTCGATCCTCGCGTTGATCGACACGGCCCGGAACTGCGGTGAGGTCTCGATGTTGGTCAATGCGGCGGGGGTTTCCCCGAGTCAGGCCTCCGTCGAAACAATCCTTCGGGTCGACCTCTACGGCACGGCGGTGCTGCTGGAGGAGGTCGGACGGGTCATCAGCCGCGGCGGGGTCGGCGTAACCGTCTCCAGCCAGTCGGGACACCGCCTGCCGGCACTCGGCGAAGAGGCCGACCGGCTGCTGGCCACGACTCCGACCGAAGAGCTGCTTGTGCTGGAGATTTTGCAGCCCCGCAACATCCGCGATACGCTGCACGCCTACCAGCTGGCCAAGCGCTGCAATGTCAAGCGCGTGATGGCCGAGGCGGTCAAATGGGGCCGGCGAGGCGCCCGCATCAACTCCATCTCGCCGGGCATCATCGTCACACCGCTGGCGCTGGACGAGTTCAACGGTCCGCGCGGCGACTTCTACAAGGAGATGTTTGCCCGATGTCCGGCTGGCCGCCCCGGTACGGCCGACGAGGTGGCCAACGTCGCGGAGTTGTTGATGGGGCCCCGGGGTTCGTTCATCACCGGGAGTGACTTTCTGGTCGATGGTGGCGCTACGGCCTCCTATTTCTACGGAGCATAATCCCGACACGGGTTCCCTCCCATCAAACCGGACTTTCTGCGGAAGGCCCGGTTGTTTTTGTCTGAAGCGCAGGGCCATTTCCGGTATCAACTGTGTGGACCGAATCTAAAAGAGCCCCTGCGGTGCCCTTTGCTTTGAGTGTGCAATTACCAGCAAGATCGCGCAATCGCGCCCCGTGGTGAAACAAACCTGCGATGGGTGTCGTTATCCTCACAACGACGCAAAAAACACCGACCATGACAACGCCATTCATCCCTTCCTCGGCTCCCCACTGAAGAGCCGACCACCTCCCATCGGTTGCCCGCCGTCTCCGGTTGGACGACAGCATGCCCCGATCCGTTCGGGCCAAAAGCTGCACGCTCCCCATTCTTGCCGCGACATGAACCTCATGCCGTTTGCCGGTACGGGAGCGCCTTCGTGCTGACGACCTTGCGACCCCGGGATTCCGCACCGTTCGACTTCTGGCGTCGAATGTGCTGCCGATTCCCGGGTCCGAAAACCGAAGGGAGCGAGGTTGTGTTCTCGTGGCACAAAAACCCCGCATCGGGTTTTTGGCTGCCACTTCGAACCACCTCGCCCTGCGGGGCAGCCCCGCCCGGTCTGCTCCCGAGGGTCGCACACCGAACCATCCGCCGCTCGCCGGGCCACGACGCTTTATCACCCCGAAGAAGAAATCACGCAGCTCGAGCCGGTAATGAAATTTTGTCGGATGACTGTGTGCGCCAACTGGAATTAAAAGCCTATCTTTATAGGGCAATAACCCGACGAGCGTATGAAAGAGAAATCCGAGAATTATTGCCGCTTTTCTATGGACAAGAATGCTTGCCAAAAGATTGGGCCGCCAAGTCCTCAATATAAACTGAGGAAACTCACGGAGGAGGATATTCCCGACCTGCAAATCTTGTTTCGGGAGACCGTTCTTCATGTAAATGCGCGAGACTACACCCGCGAAGAGGTGGAGGACTGGGCTTCGTGTGGGGATAGCGTAGAGCATATGAAAGATCTTTTGGCTCGCAATGACTACGTAGCTGCGCTGAACGAACGGGACGAGATTATCGGCTTCTCGTCGATGAATGCCGAAGGCTATCTGCACTCGCTGTTTGTGCACAAGGATTATCAGCGGGTCGGCGTCGGGAGTCTGCTGCTGTCGGTCGTGGAAAAGAGAGCTCGGGAATACGGAGTCGCGGAAATCACCTCCGAGGTGAGCCTGACGGCTCGTCCTTTCTTCGAGAAGAGAGGGTACGAAGTAGTGAAGGTTCAGAAACGCCGGGCAAATCGGTTGGAACTGACCAATTTTGTGATGCGAAAGCATTTCAAAGACTGACACAGCCATCCCTTTCCACCCGTCCGCAAAGATCCGACTTGCCAGTATCGGCTGCAAGGCTGTACGGAGCGTCCCACGGGGACGGTCTTGCATCCGTCGCCGCCAAGTCCGGGCTGGTCGCTATCGGGTGGAAAGAGGCGAAATGGAGAGAATCGTATAATGTAATCAGTCCTAAAGAATCTGCATCAGTTACATTATTATATCGTGAATTTTCACTATTTTTATCGAAAGCATTGGGATGCAAACGAGTGCATGATGACCGCATCACAGGAGTGACCTTCGAAGAAAATGCTTCACATAATGCGCTGATTGTGAACGAGGAATATGCTTGGGTCGGAAATCCGTTTTCCGCTCCAGAGGGGGCCAGAAAGAAACCCAGAAAGAAAGCAAAAGGCAGCAAGTATTTCAGGCCTTCATCGTGACCTTTTTTGCTCGGACCGAAAACAGGTCACGATTTAGCTCTATTTCGCTGATGTGCATCATATTACTCTGCAATATTCCAGTGCTGAAAACCAAATTCTTGTATTGCTATGCGTAATATGGTGCAATATACAGAAATGAAGAAAGTCACAATCCCCAAATGGGATAATCAAAGACTTTCTTACCGCTCTTCTTATGATAATAAATTGTGATACTAATAGCCAATATAATGCTGATAATTCGGGCAATATTGGAAATCAAGCCACCCGCCGCGACCTCTGTGCCCTCTATCATGAAAATATGCCATGCTCCGTTCATCAGTATGTGCAATCCGACGGGAATCCATATATTGAAATTCCATTCAACGTACATCCAACTGAAATAAAGTGCACCGATAAAGGTTACACCGAAAGCAGCGAGCGCCGAAAGAACATCGTGACCTTGATAGAGATGCACCGAACCAAAATAAAGAGCTGGTAATATGACAGCCCAGAAGAAGCCTGTTTTTGCATATCGGAAAAGCAAACCGAACATAAAGGCCCGAAACACCAACTCCTCCTTGAATCCGGTAAGGATCGCTCGGTCATAAATCACGGAGAACGTCAACTTTGTATTGAGGTCTCCGAACAAAGGAAATATAAGATAAAGTGGTAGTACGCATAGGAGTGCGATCCCGAATCCTTTGAGAATATTGCTGCTCAACCCGAGAAACGGGAATAGTTCTTTTGGTTTAATTACGACGATCGTCAAAATCAAAGCAGCAAGAGTAAGAAATAAAGCCTTTATCGACAGCCCGGGGATAGAATTGCTCGGTATATCGAAAAGTGTTGTTACAAAGCCTATGTTTCTCCAGAAGAAGATTATAATAATGCTCGCAATGATAGAATACAGTATTCTTGCTGTTTTCGAATGCATCATATATTATTTCAATAATCCTGTGTTAGAGTCGCAAAATTAGAAAATATTTCTTAGCATTCGGGGATGCCGATCGATATCATCGCCAAGATTCTGGGTCATACGAATACGAACATGACGCGGCGCTATGCGAAGATCTCCGAGGCGAACATCAGCCGCGAGATACAAAAAATCGGGAAAATCCTAACGGTCTGATACCGGTAAACGACCGGGAGGAAAGGAATCTGTCCAGTTCCTTGCGGCCGGTCGTTTATGGAAGAACTGTTTACTTCTGGCTTAACTCAACCAGCGTGCCCCGCAGCGTATCAAGGAAGTGGGTCAGGCGGTTCTTGCGGTTCTTGCGGTTCAGAACAGCCCAGCGGCAGTTGTCCGGATATTGAGCATTCGGCCTGATGATCGAGAGCGTCTTGTCTCGCATATCGAGAATCTGGTTGAGCGGACACTCCCCCCCCCCTGTTTTTCAATGCAGAATCCAACGGGATACCGATTGAAAAATAACGAGATTATCTATCATCTCTGAACAACCAGGCGTGCTATTCGAGCAGTTGGTTGGTGCGGCGGATCAGTCCGACGGTCGAGTCGTCGTTGAAGACCGAGTACAAACCCTGCTGTTCCTGGGCCGGATCACCGCAGTAGTCGTCGCCGCGCTCCCAGTAGAGGTGTTCGGGCCGGGCCTCGCCGCCCCATGCCCAGAAATTGGCTCCGGCCAATACCCCGCCGCCACGTTTCGACTCGACGAGCCGGTCGAGGATCTCCGTGTAGTAGGCGTCGCGCAGGGTGGTCGGCGTGTTCCTTGCAAACTGGAAGCTGTCGCGCGGGAATCCGAACTCCTCGATGATGACCGGCTTGTTCAGCCGCCGGCCGATCTCCAGATGCATGTCGATGTATTTTCGGGTCATCTCTTTGGCGTTTTCCAACCCTTCGGCCAGCGCGTTGCGATCGACCCAGCGCCAGTTGCTGGGCCAGATGTGGAGGTTGACGTAGGCGATTTCGGGGATGGCATGGATCCGTTCGGTGAGTTCCAGGTTGCTTTCGCAGCCGTAGAAGCCCTCCGAGCCGGTCGAGATCATGTGGTTGGGGTCGAGCGAACGGATCAGCCGGGCCGTTTGGGCGATCCACTCGGCGAAGGCTTCGTGGTTGGCGGTTCCGAAGGGTCGCGGTTCGTTGCAGATCTGCCAGGAGAAGATGGCGGGATCCTCGGTGTATTTCAGACCGGTGTAACGGTTCGTGCGGCCGACGATGAAGCGCACGTGGTTTTCGAAGAGTTCGCGGGCCCGCATGTTGGGGATAAACCGCGAGACGTAGTCCGTATAGGTTTCGTAACCGTCGACGCAGGGAATGGGGGCCTTTCCTTCGCCGCTCCAGGCCAGATATTGGGAGTAACCGCCCGACCACTCCCACGAGTTGTTCAGATAGAGTACGGCCTGCATGCCGCGCTGTCCGAGTTGGGCGAGCAGATAGTCGAGTCCGTCGAGCAGACGGTCGTCGTATTGCCCGGGGGCATACTGGAGAATGGGTTCGATTTTGGCGGTGACGCCCGCATCGCCTTCGGCCCCGACGAGCACGCGCAGGTTTGTGATGCCGCAGGCGGCCAGCGAGTCGAGTTCGCGTGCGAGCCGTGGGCGGTTGCCGCCTTCGCCCGTCGAGGCGAGGATCGGGGCGTACCAGAGGTTCGCACCCAGGAAGTAGCAGGGTTTGCCGTTGATGAGGATCCGGCCGTTTTCGGCACGGGCGAAGGGGTTGTTTTCCGGAGCGGAGCCGCAGCCGAAGTTGAGGCTTGCGGCGAGACACATCCAGAGACCGGGGAGGAGAAGGTGTTTCACGGGTTCAGACTGTTTTGCTCGGATAAAGGTACGCATTTTCAGTCGAACGTTGAGGCCGGACGGGGCAAAATGTCATAAAAAACACGTCATGGGCCGAAATCCAGTGATACACCCGTACAGCGGATCTCCTGTCATGCCGATGTCACGACCCGGTTGCGAAGCGGTAACGTGTTCCGATGCGGAGGGGTGCCGCAGGCGCTCATCCGCGGGAAGGCCGGCACGATCCGCTCGGACGGGGAGCCTCTTCGTCGCCGTGCCGGTGGAAAAAACGCTCTTGAAATTTGCCAACCCCGAATGTGCTGCGGCAGACGGCCGATGATCCGAAGAGTCTGTTGATGGCCGAGGTCATGCATATTGTCGAAGGAGAACTTCTACGCATGTCGCCTCTGCGGCGGCGGGTCTTCATCGTCTATCGTTACGAGGAGATGTCCTACCGGGAGATTGCAGCGATCTGTTCGCTCACGGAGAGTCGGGTGGATTACGAGATTTGCGCCGCCAAGAAGATGCTTCGCGTGACCTTGAAGGATTACCTGCCGCTGGACTGCCGGGAGATCAATCCGCAACTGGTGTTGAATGCCTGGTATTCGATCTTCGAATATTACAAAGAGGATCCGCAGCGCAAGTTGGGTATTAAGGTTTGCGTGTCGGTGGAGACTGCACCGAAATCCCGTGCCGGATTATGTAACCTGACGGAGGAGACCGGCGAGCTGTTGATGTCGGCGAATCCCTGCAGCAGGAAGAAGATCAGCGCCGCGAGCGGGACGGGGAGCAGGAGTTTTTTCTTCCGTTCGCGGTGATGGATAAAATTCAGGAGCTGTTTTTGCGGGAGCGGGGTGAAAAATGGGGGTTATGAACGGTTTGTTTGGTTGGGCCGATGCTCCCCGACGCTTTTTTTTTCTGTTTGAAAACGTTCGAATATTGTTCAAAAAGCGTATAACCGCCAACCCTGCCGGTTGTGCGTGAAACCTTCATCCGGGAGGAATGTCCCGAGATCGGGCATTTGTCCCGGTCCGGATTCGTGACTGGCAACCGATACGCGGGCACGAGGATCAACCTTACGATCCGAACTGCCGGCCGGTTGATTTGTTGGGCTGTGCATCGTTCTGTTTATTAGTGTGTTGTGTTGTTGCGCGGCTTTTCGGCCGATACGCCGTCAAACGTGCTGCCATGAACGGCACGTCCCGGATTCCGGATCGGTCGTCGGAAAAATCCGTTGGTCCGACCGCCCCCGCAAGCACCCGGATCGGCCGGTTCAGGCCCGCCTTTGACGGCTGAATAGGGGCGGACGGGAGGTTTGGCAACCTGCGGATAAAATGGTAACTTTGGAGAATTATGGACGCAAATATCGAAATATGGATCGTCCTTGCGGGGCTTTGCCTGATGATGGGGATGCTGATCGCCGACTGGTTGCGACCGGGCTTCGTGCTGTTTTCCGGCGTGGTGCTCTTCATGTGCACGGGCATTCTCACGCCGCACGAAGCCCTCGCGGGATTCGGCAACGAGGGGATGATCACCGTTGCGCTGCTGTTTCTGGTCAGCGAAGGGGTCCGGCGCAGCGATGCACTGGGGCATCTGGTCAAGTGGCTGCTGCCCGTACGGCGTGACATGACCGTGCGCAAGGGCTACCTGCGCATTCTGCCGACGATTGTCGCCGTGTCGGCCTTTCTGAACAATACGCCCGTGGTGGTGGTCTTCATTCCGATCATCAAGCAGTGGGCCCGCAGAACGGGACTTGCCGTGCGCAAGTTTCTCATTCCGCTGTCGTATGCGGCCATTTTGGGCGGCATGTGCACGCTCATCGGCACGTCGACCAACCTGGTGGTCCACGGCATGATGCTCGATGAGGGGTTTGCGGGGTTTTCGATGTTCGAGCTGGGCAAGGTGGGAGGCTGTATTGCCGTTGTGGGCCTTCTTTATATGATTCTGCTGGGCAACCGGCGTCTTCCGGACGATTCGACGCTCGAGGAGCAGCCCCGGGCGGAGGAGTCGGGACGTGAGGTGGAGGCGGTGCTCGGGCCCCGCTTCCCGGGGATCAACCGCACCTTCGCCGAATTTGATTTCCGCAGCCATTACGGGGCCGGGATCCGCTCCGTGCGACGGGGCGGTGAGGAGCTGCCGCCCGAATCGGTCATCTTCCGGGCGGGAGACACGCTGGTGCTCGAGACCGACGGAACGTTCATCGACCGCTGGGGCGATTCGCGGGTCTTCCTGATGCTGAGCAACGGCTCGGAACACCGCCCGGCCTGTCCGCGGTGGAAGAAGTGGCTGGCGCTTGCGCTGCTTGTGGTGATGATCGCCGGGGCCACCTTCGGCAGCATGCCCTTCATGGCGGATCTCGTACCGGGCATGCGGCTTGACATGTTCTTCTGGGTCTGCGTGGTGGCGGTGCTGATGGCCTGCTTCGGGATCTTCCCGGCCAAGAAATACACGAAATTCATCTCGTGGGACATTCTGGTGACGATCGCCTCGGCGCTGGCTATCAGTCGGGCGATGGTCAACTCGGGGCTGGCCGACTGGATCGCCTCGGGGTTGTCGCAGCTGTCGTCTGCGGCATCGCCGTGGGTCGTGCTGGCCGTGCTCTACATCACGACCAATCTCATCACCGAATTCATCACCAACAATGCGGCGGCAGCCTTTGCCTTTCCCGTGGCGCTGTCGGCGTCCGCCCACCTCGGGGTGGATCCGATGCCCTTTTTCGTGGCAATCTGCATTGCGGCCTCGTGCAGCTTCTCCTCGCCGATCGGCTACCAGACGAACATGATCGTGCAGGGAATCGGCAACTACCGCTTCCGCGATTTCGTGCGTATCGGTCTGCCGTTGAATCTCATAGCCTTTGTGGTCTCGATGGTCCTGATCCCGCTGTTCTGGCCCTTCGAACCGCTGATCTGAAACCGAAGAACATGGAAAACATTCATCCGATATTCGACCGTATGGAGTCCCGCGCGGAGAAGGAGCGACAGCTCGGCCACCGCGGTGCGGTCGTCTGGTTTACGGGGCTCTCGGGCTCGGGGAAGAGTACCCTGGCCATCGCCCTTGAACGGGCCCTCTCGGCCCGGGGCATCCTGTGCCGGATCCTCGACGGCGACAACGTCCGCTGCGGCATCAACGCCGGACTGGGTTTCTCGGAGGCCGACCGCCGCGAGAACATCCGCCGCGTGGCCGAAGTGTGCCGGCTCTTCGTCGATACGGGCGTTGTGGTGCTGGCCTGCTTCGTGAGCCCGACGCGGGAGCTGCGGCAGATGGCCGCCGGGATTGTCGGCGAGCGGGACTTTCTGGAGGTCTACGTCTCGACGCCTCTTGCCGAGTGCGAGCGGCGCGACGTGAAGGGGCTCTACGCCAAGGCCCGACGGGGTGAGATCCGCGACTTTACGGGCATCTCGGCGCCGTTCGAGGAGCCCGACGCTCCGGCGCTGCGGCTCGATACGTCGGGACGGTCGGTCGACGAGTGTGTCGACCGGCTTCTGGAGCGGCTGCTGCCGGCAATTGAACTGAAAAAGGACACAGAACAACAATAAGATGAAAGAGTATCAGCTGAGCCATCTGAAGACGCTCGAAGCCGAAGCCATACACATCATCCGGGAGGTGGCGGCCGAATTCCGCAATCCGGTGATGCTCTACTCCATCGGCAAGGATTCGTCGGTGATGGTGCGTCTGGCCGAGAAGGCCTTCTATCCGGGCAAGGTTCCCTTCCCGTTGATGCACATTGATTCGAAATGGAAATTCCGCGAGATGATCGAGTTCCGCGACGCCTATGCGAAGAAATACAACTGGAATCTGATTGTCGAGTACAACAGAAAGGCTTACGAGGCGGGTGTAGGGCCCTTTACGCACGGCAGCCGCGTACATACCGATCTGATGAAGACGCAGGCGCTGCTCATGGCGCTGAAGAAGTACGGCTTTGATGCGGCGTTCGGCGGAGCGCGGCGCGACGAGGAGAAGAGCCGGGCCAAGGAGCGGATCTTCTCGTTCCGCAACGAGTTCCAGCAGTGGGACCCGAAGAACCAGCGTCCCGAGTTGTGGGACATCTACAACACGCGGGTCCACGAGGGGGAGAGCATCCGGGTCTTTCCGCTGTCGAACTGGACGGAGCTCGACGTGTGGCAGTACATCCGCCAGGAGCGGATTCCGATCGTACCGCTCTACTTTGCCAAGGAGCGTCCGGTGGTCGAGGTGAACGGCAACCTGATCATGGTTGACGACGACCGCATGCCCGAGGAGTTGCGGCGCAGGGCCGAGATGCGCAAGGTTCGCTTCCGCACGCTGGGGTGCTACCCGCTGACGGGGGCCATCGAGAGCGAGGCCGACACGATCGAGAAGATCATCGAGGAGATGATGACCACGACCCGCTCCGAGCGCACGACGCGTGTGATCGACTTCGACCAGGAGGGAAGCATGGAGCAGAAGAAACGCGAAGGATACTTTTAAAGAGAGACGAACATGGCACTCAGCATAGAGGAATTTCTGGCACAGGACGAACGCAAGGACCTGTTGCGTTTTTTGACGGCCGGGTCGGTCGACGACGGCAAGTCGACGCTCATCGGGCGGCTGTTGTACGACAGCAAGCGGCTCTACGAGGACCAGCTCGACGCCCTTGAGCGGGACAGCAAGCGGTGCGGCAACGCCGGCGACCATATCGACTACGCCCTGCTGTGCGACGGACTGAAGGCCGAGCGCGAACAGGGCATCACCATCGACGTGGCCTACCGCTACTTCGCCACCAACCGCCGCAAGTTCATCATCGCCGACACGCCGGGTCACGAGCAGTATACGCGCAACATGATCACCGGCGGATCGACGGCCAATCTGGCCATCATTCTGGTCGATGCCCGCACGGGCGTCATTACCCAGACACGCCGTCACAGCTATCTGGTCTGGCTGCTCGGCATCCGGCATATTGTTTTGGCGGTCAACAAGATGGATCTGGTGGACTACTCTGAGGTGCGTTTCCGCGAGATTGTCGACGAATACAAGACGTGGCTTTCGTCGCAGGGACTCGACATTCCGGATCTGCAATGCATCCCGCTCTCGGCGCTCGAGGGCGACAACGTCGTCGACCCGAGTCCGCGCACGCCCTGGTACAAGGGTCCGTCGCTGCTGAACTTTCTGGAGACGGTCGAGATCGACCTGGACATCAACATGCACGATTTTCGTTTTCCGGTCCAGTATGTGCTGCGTCCCGACGCCGATTTCCGCGGCTACAGCGGTAAGATCGCCTCGGGCATCGTGCGGCGTGGCGACCGGGTCGTGGCGCTGCCGTCGGGCCATACGTCGCGTATTGCGCGCATCGTCACCTACGACGGTGATCTGGAGGAGGCCTTTGCCCCGCAGTCGGTGACGCTGACTCTGGAGAACGAGATCGACCTTTCGCGCGGCGAGATGCTCGTCCATCCGGATGATCTTCCCCACGTCGGCCACCGCTTCCGGGCCATGATGGTTTGGATGGACGAGGAGCCGCTGGACCGTTCGAAGGCCTTCTACCTGAAGCATACGACCCGCACGACGCGGGCTCATGTCGGGACGATCCACCACCGCGTGGAGATCAACGTCGGCGAGCAGGTCGAGGCCGACGGCATGAAACTCAACGAGATCGCGCTGGTGTCGCTCGTTACGGACTCGCCGCTGATCTACGACGGTTACCGCGAGAACCGCCAGACGGGGGCCTTCATCCTGATCGATCCGGTGACGAACTTCACCTCGGCCGTCGGCATGATCGTGGCGCCGGACGAGGAGACGTCGGCCGGGGATTCCGACCGCATCGTCATCGACCTTGCGGCGTGCGGCATTGCTCCGGAACACGACGAGGCGATTGCCGAATTCTGCCGGGCCTTGCGCCGCCAGACCGGCATCGAGGTGGAATGTACCCGAAAATAGTGTGACGATGAGCCTTTTCCGACTGAATTTCGATACGCTGCCGGTCAATACGCTGGTGGGCGCCGACCGGAGAACCTTCCGCGAGGTGACGCGCGGGGCGGAGATCGACCCGTCGTGCCGCGGCAAGTACCGGCTGACGCGTCTGGTGCGGGGCATGCTCGACCCCTTCTACCTGCTCAACGAACGCCGCTACGATCGGCTGCCCGAGCGGACGGATCTCGAACCGCCGGTCTTTATCATCGGCCATTGGCGCAGCGGCACGACCTATGCGCACAACCTGCTTTCGTGCGACGACCATTTCGGCTGCTGCACGACCTACCAGACGGTCTTTCCGCATCTGATGCTGTGGGGGCGCCCCTTCTTCGAGCGTTGCATGGCGGCGGTGATGCCCTCGTCGCGCCCGACCGATTCGATGCGTCTCGGGGTGGAGCTCCCGCAGGAGGAGGAGTTCGCGCTGAGCAACATGACCCCCTGCTCGCATTACCATTTCTGGATGTTTCCCCACCGCATGGCCGAATACCGCGAACGCTTTCTGACCTTTGAACGGGCGACCGACCGGGAGCGCGAGGAGTTCCTTGCGGCCGAGGACAAGGTGATGCGTATCGCACTGCAGGTCTCTGGCCGGCGGCAGTTCCTGAGCAAGAATCCGCCCCATACGGGTCGTGTGGCGATGCTGCTCGAACGCTATCCGCAGGCGCGGTTCATCTATCTGGTCCGCAACCCCTACGTGGTCTACGAATCGACGCACAACTTCTTCCGCCAGACGATCAATGCCGTGGGAATGCAGCGCATTACGGACGAGGCGCTCGACCGCGAAATCCTGCTCAACTACCGGGCGCTGTACGAGAGCTACGAGTCGGCGCGGGGGACGATCCCCGAAGGACAGCTCTTCGAGGTGCGCTTCGAGGATCTGCAGGAGTCGCCGCTTGAGATCGTCGAACTGATCTACGACCGGCTCTCGCTGGGTGATTTCCAACAGGTCCGGCCCGCCATGGAGCGTTATCTGGCCACCTTGCGCGGTTACCGCAAGAAGCGCTACGAATTCGACTCGCGGACGATCGAACGGGTCGAGAGTCACTGGGGCGATGCCCTTCGCGAGTGGGATTATCAGCTCTAACCTCTTCGGGTCGGCCCCATCCGCTGTTCCTGATCGGGACCCTTCCCTTGCTCTGATTGGGCCCCCGGCTTGATTCCACACAATCGGATCCGACCTTTGAGGACGGGTTCGATTTTTTATTCCTGCCGGAGCACCGCAGGGAACAATCTGTCGGGAAAATCGGTATCTTTGTGGCCGTAACAGAGCCCAAAAGAGCCAAAAAGATGGATATTTCGAAAATCAACAAGGTGGAGATCCGCAACCTTCAGCGGGAGGACTACGACCAGCTGGCCTCCTCTTTCACACGGGTCTATGCCGACGGGAGCGACGTATTCTGGACCCCGGCCCAGATCGACAAACTGATCCGCATCTTCCCCGAGGGGCAGATCGTGGTGGTGGTGGATGACAAGATCGTGGGTTGCGCCCTCTCGATCATCGTGAATTACGACCTGGTGAAGGGCGACCACACCTACGCCCAGGTAACCGGCAACGAGACCTTCGACACCCATACGCGCAAGGGCAACATCCTCTACGGCATCGAGGTCTTCATCCACCCCGACTACCGCGGACTGCGCCTCGGCCGCCGCATGTACGAATACCGCAAGGAGCTGTGCGAGAAGCTCAACCTGAAGGCGATCATGTTCGGCGGTCGCCTGCCCAACTACCACAAGTATGCCGACCGGATGCGTCCGAAGGAGTATATCGACAAGGTTCGCAAGCGCGAGATCTACGATCCGGTGCTGCTGTTCCAGTTGTCGAACGACTTCCACGTGCGCAAGGTGATGCGCAATTACCTGCCCAACGACGAGGAGTCGCGCCACTACGCCTGCCTGCTGCAGTGGGACAACATCTACTACCAGGCCCCCACCGAAGAGTACGTGCAGCCGAAGACCACGGTGCGTGTGGGGCTGGTCCAGTGGCAGATGCGTACCTATACGACCCTGGACGACCTGTTCGAACAGGTGGAGTTCTTCGTCGACTCGGTGAGCCGCTACCAGAGCGACTTCGTCCTCTTCCCCGAGTATTTCAACGCCCCGCTCATGGCTCGCTTCAACAACGACGGCGAGTCGCAGGCTATCCGCGGACTGGCCGGCTATACGGACGATATCCGCGAGCGGTTCGTGGGGCTGGCCATCAAGTACAACATCAACATCATTACGGGCAGCATGCCCTATATCCGCGAGGACGGACTGCTCTACAACGTCGGATTTCTCTGCCGGCGCGACGGTTCGTACGAGATGTACGAGAAGCTGCACGTGACGCCCGACGAGATGAAGTGCTGGGGTTTGAGCGGCGGCAAGGCGATCCGGACCTTCGAGACCGACTGTGCGCGGATCGGCGTGCTGATCTGCTACGACGTGGAGTTCCCGGAGCTGTCGCGCATCATGGCCGACGAGGGAATGCAGATTCTCTTCGTGCCGTTCCTCACCGATACGCAGAATGCCTATTCGCGGGTTCGGGTCTGCGCCCAGGCGCGCGCCATCGAAAACGAGTGCTTTGTGGCCATTGCGGGCAGTGTGGGCAACCTGCCGCGGGTCCACAACATGGACATCCAGTATGCGCAGTCGGGGGTCTTCACGCCGTGTGACTTTGCCTTTCCGACGGACGGCCGCCGGGCCGAGGCGACACCCAATACGGAGATGATCCTTATTTCGGATGTGGACCTCGATCTGCTGAACGAGCTGCACACCTACGGCAGTGTCCGCAATCTGAAGGACCGCCGTCACGATCTGTACGAATTGCGCGTGCGGAATCGGTAGCCGGGAGCGTGCTGCATCGATGGTTGAGCGCTGGAGCCGCTGTTCTACCCTACGACTGATGTAAGCCTCCGCGACGAAGAGCCGCGGGGGCTTGTTTTTTTGCGGAAGCCGCTCTGGAGATGTGAAAGCACTGGTTGGTAGAATGTTATCCACCATGCAGCTTTCGGGGGCAGGATCTCCTCGTCGGACGAATCTGAAAAAAGGCGGAAAAATATGGGGAAAAAGTTTGTGGAATCGGAAAATAGCGTTATCTTTGCACTCGCAATACCGAAAGGGGTGCGTTAGTTCAGCTGGTTAGAATACGTGCCTGTCACGCACGGGGTCAGGGGTTCGAGTCCCCTACGCACCGCCAAAAAGGGTGTAAATCAAGTAGTTACGAGATTTACACCTTTTTTTTACACCCAAAAATCAAGCAACTATATTATTTTTCTTGATGTAATCTCGAGTCCGGCTATGTAGATCTCTACAATCTGGAGATGATTGCCGCCTTGTCATTCCGTGTGGGCAGTATGGAATCCGAAGCCTTCCGAAAATGGCTGCTTTACCGACCACAGCAGAAAATGATCGTCATGCAAGTCGACGCAGACGATCGACAAAAGGTAAGTTAACTCCTCACGCTACCGTTAAAAAAGAGCAATTCCATGATGGAATTGCTCTTTTGTTTGAGGCCGGGAAACAGGAATCTATCGGCTCTCTCCTATCCGATCTGCAGGGTGAAGGTCACCCTGTGATCGGTATTGCTTGTCAGGCGCAGCGAACCGCCGTGGAGCTGCATGATCCGCCGCGAGAGGCTCAGCCCGATACCCGAACCGTCGGGTTTGGTCGTGTAGAAGGGGGTGAAGATATTCTCGGCAACCTCCGCCGGGATGGCTCCGCCGTTGTTGCTGAACTCGATGATGACGTGTTCGGCCGCGTCGATGCGCGAGCGGATCCGGATCTCACCGGCAGGCCGTCCGGCCGTCGCCTCTCGGGCGTTCTTGAGCAGATTGACGGCCACCTGTCCCAGCTGGGCCTTGTCGGCGTAGATCATCGTGTCGGCCGGTTCGATGTCGACATGGATCTGCGGGGCGTCGCCTGCGGCCGCCGTCAGCGCCACGGCCTGCCGGATGAGTTCGCGCACCTCGAAGGGTTCGCGCTGTGGTGCCGGGATCCGCGTAAAGCGCCGGTAGCTGTCGACAAAGGAGACCAGGCGGCGGCTCGTTGCCGAGATGGTCTCCAGACCGCGTCGAACATCGGGATCCAGCGGGCGGTCGATATGAAGCAGCGTGTCGCTGAGCGAGGTGACCGGCGCCAGCGAATTCATGATCTCGTGGGTCAGGATGCGCGAGAGTTTGCTCCACGACTCGATCTGGATCTCGCTCACCTCGCTGTTGATATCGCTCACGGAGATCACCCGCCGGTGACGGTCTTCGAGCGTGATCTCCGAACATCCCAGCGTCAGGGCCATCTCGCCCGTCTCGGTCGAGCACGTGACGCGGAGCTTCTCTCCGGGGCGGATGGCCGCCAAGGCCCGTGCCGCTTCGGGTACAGTCCCCTCCAGCTGTCGGATGTGGGTCAGCTGCTGCAGACCGAAGATGCGCAGCGCCTCGCTGTTGGCCTGGTAGACGCTTCCCGTGTCGTTGACGGTAATCAGCCCCGTCTGTGCACTCTCCATGATGAGCTGGTAGTAGCGCTCGCGCTCTTCGGCCCGCAGTTTGGTCCGCGTGAGGATCTCCTTGATGCGGTTGAGCGCGGCGTTGAGCATGGTGTTATCGACCTTTGAGGGGTCTTCGTTGAAGCGGAACGAGAGGTCGTCGCTGTCAATGGCGTTGAACATGAAGGTGATGCGCCGCACGGAATCGCCGTATTGGTGCAAAATCCGGTAGAACTCCAGCACCATGAGCGGGATGGTGATCAGCAGCAGCGGATAGAGCTGTCGGGCCACCAGCCATCCGCTGGCAAGAGCCGCGACGGCCAGCACCACAGCATGGGCGATCATGGGCCGGTATGCAATGCCTGTGGGGAGTTTCATAGTCCGTAGCGTTTGATCTTGTTGTAGAGGGTCTGGCGCGTGATGCCCAGCTGGCGGGCCACCTCGGTCATGTTGCCGCCGCAGCGCTCCATGGCCCGGGCGATCATCGAACGCTCCATCTCGTCGAGGGTTGTGACGTCGGAGTCGGCTGCGGGGGCCGGAGCAGCTGCCGGGCGCAGCAGCAGCGTCGCGGGGGTGATCACGGGGCCGTCGCAGAGGATGACGGCCTTTTCCACGGTATGCTGCAACTCGCGGATGTTGCCCGCCCAGGGATAGGTCTCCATCTCACGGAGAGCCTCCGCGTCGAAACCTTCGATCGCCTTGCCGTATTTCGCGGCATAGCGGCGCAGAAAACCCTCGGCCAGCGGGTGAATGTCCTCGCGGCGCTGGCGCAGGGGCGGCAGGTCGATATGAATGGTGTTGATACGGTACAGGAGGTCTTCGCGGAACGCACCCTGCTCGACCATCTTGTAGAGGTCGCGGTTCGTGGCCGAGATCAGGCGGATGTCGACCGTGACGGGGGTGTTGCACCCCACGCGGACGATGCGGCCGCTCTGGAGCGCCGTGAGCAGTTTCGACTGGAGGTGCGGCGGCAGGTTGCCGATTTCGTCGAGGAAGAGCGTGCCGTGGTTGGCCACCTCGAACTTGCCGGCGCGATCCGCCCGGGCATCGGTGAAGGCCCCCTTGACGTGGCCGAAGAGCTCGCTCTCGAAGAGCGTCTCGGGCAGGGCTCCCATGTCGACGGGGACCATCAGCTCGTTGTGGCGGGCCGAGCGGCGGTGGATCTCGCGGGCGAGCATCTCCTTGCCCGTTCCGTTCTCGCCCGTGATAAGGATGTTGGCGTCCGTTGCGGCCACCTTTTCGACCAGTTCGCGGATACGTGCCATCGCCGGGCTCGAGCCCCAGAACATCGGCTCTTCGTTGGTCAGCTCGCGCTTGATCTCCTTCAGCTGCTTCACCTCGCGCTGCGAACGCGAGAGGTTATAGGCCCCCTGCAGGGCGGCGACCAGCCGTTCGTTGTCCCACGGCTTGACGACGAAGTCGACCGCTCCGTCGCGCATGGCCCTCACCGCAAGGTCGATGTCGGCATAGGCCGTGAAGAGCACCACCTGGATGTCCGGATAGTTACGGTGAATCTCCTGCAGCCAGTAGAAGCCCTCGTTGCCGGTGTTGATGCCGGCCGAGAAGTTCATGTCGAGCAGGATGACGTCGACCGGCTCGCGGCGCAGCGTCGTCATCAGCTGGTTGGGCGTCGGGAGCGTCAGCACGCGGGCGAAGTAGTTACCCATGAGCAGCTGGACGGCTGCCAGAATGCTGCGGTTGTCGTCGACGACAAGCAGCGTACCCTCCTTTTCTTTGGCCATGTTGCGGATCTTTGCGGGAGCCGGCAGGAAGCGGATCGCTCGACGGCTCCCGCATCTCCGGCGAAACGGCTCCGGGGTTTCGGTGGGATAAAAGTAGTGTTTTCAAGGGAAAAACGGGGCCTGCCGTCCAGATTTTTTACGCGGGTGTAAAAATATTTTACGATTTTCACACAACGCCTGAATCGCTATTTTCTGTATATCAATCGTTTAATCATTTTGGCACACGGATGGCAGCATTTCGGGTGAAAATCAAGAAAGTCTGAAATCCGTATGAAAAGAGCGGTTTTGATTGCATGGATGTCCATTTTTTGGACACTCTTCCAGATAGATGCACTGGTTGCGGCCCCCGGGCTGACGGGCGTGGCAACCGATTCGACGGCCGTGGCTGCGGCAAATCCGGATTCCGAAGGAGAAGATTCCCTCGCCGAAGAGCCCGCTCCGATGTCGCTCGAGGCGTGCATGCGCTATGCCGTCGAGCACAGCCCCGCCGTACGGCGTCAGGCCTACACCAATCGCAACTATCGTCAGGATTATATCGAATCCGTCGCCGCGTTGGTCCCCTCGGTGAGCGGCGCGGTCGGCGCCTCGACCAGCTTCGGCCGTTCGGTCGACCCCGAGACGAACACCTATACCGATGTCTCGAACTTCGACAACTCCTACTCCCTGTCGGGGCAGCTGCCTCTGTTTGCGGGGCTGACCGGCATCAACACCGTACGTGCCGCCCGCGTCATGCGCCTGCAGGGGGTCGAGGAGTTGCAGCTGGCCCGCGACGAGATCGCCCTGAAGACCATGCAGGCCTATTTCGACGTGGTCTACTACACCGAGAGCGTGCGGCTGGCACGCGAGCAGCTCAAGACCAGCACGGCCGAACTCGAGAAGAGCCGCAAACTCTTCGAACTGGGGTTGAAGAGTGCTGCCGACGTGGCGGAGGTCGAGTCGCAGCAGGCTTCGGACGACTACCTCCTGACGCAGCAGGAGAACAACCTCGCGCTGGCCGAAATCACCCTCTCCGAGGCGATGAACTACCCGGCCGACCGGCCGCTGCGCATCGACACGGCGGTGGAGATTGAGACCCCGGCCGGCGTCGCCCCCTTCGACGAGGTGCTCGGCAATGCGCTGGAGACCAATCCCAAGGCCGTGGCGGCACGGCACGACGTGCGCCATTCGAAGCTGCAGTTCTCCATCGCCAAGGGCAATCTCTATCCGTCGGTCTACGTCGGGGGCGGCTACTCGACCAACTTCTTCATGAGCCTCGACAACCGTTCGCTCTACGCCTCGTTCCCCAACCAGTTCCGCGACAACCGCGGCTTCTACGTCTCGGCGCAGCTGTCGGTCCCGATCTTCGGGGGGCTTGCGCGCCGCACCTCGATGAACCGCGCCCGCAACAACTGGCGCATCGCCGAGCAGACCCGCACGGAGACCCTCCGCACGCTCCAGAGCGAGGTGGCGCAGGCCTATCAGCAGATGCTGGGCTACGGCAAGGAGTTCGTCCAGGCCTCGAAGAAGAGCGACGCCGCGCGGCTGGCCTACGAGGCCGTCTCGGGCAAGTACGAGCGCGGCATGGTCTCGGCCATCGACTTGCAGACGGCGGCCGACAAGCTGCTCCAGGCCCGCTCCGAGCGGCTGCGCGCCCGGCTGCAATATATCATCAAGGTGCGGCTGGTGGCCTACTACAACGGCGAACCGCTGATTCGTTAAACCCGGACAAAACAACACAACCATGGATATTCGCATCGAAAAGAAAAAGGGGCTGCGCGCCCTCTTCACCCGGCGGGGCATTCCCTATCTCGCAGGAGCCGTGCTCCTCGTCTTCATTGTGTGGCTGCTCGTGCGCGGCAACTCCTCGACGCTGCGTGTCGATGCCCGCACGATCTCCGTCGGGACAGTCGCCCGCGGCGAGTTCAACGACTACATCCGCGTCACGGGGCAGGTGCAGCCCATCACGACCGTGCAGCTGAGTCCGTTGGAGGCGGGCATCGTCGAGCGGCTCGTGGTCGAGGAGGGTGCCTCGGTCCACAAGGGCGACGTGCTCGTGGAGCTGAGCAACACGTCGCTGACGCTCGAGATTCTGAACAGCGAGGCCGAGCTGGCCGAGAAGCAGAACATCCTGCGCAACACGCTCATTTCGATGGAGCAGCAGAAGCTCGACCTGCGGCTCGACAAGGTGCAGCTGGACCTCGACGTCGAGCGCAAGCACCGCACCTGGCAGCAGAACGAGGAGCTCTACCGCAGCAATCTCATAGCGCGCGAGGATTGGCTCCAGTCGAAGGAGGATTACGAACTGGCTGCCAAGAAGCGCGAGCTGAACATCGAGCGGCAGATGCAGGATTCGCTCTACCGCACGGTGCAGATCGAGCAGATGGAGGAGAACCTCGCCAACATGAAGCGCAACATGGAGCTCATCCGCCAGCGCATCGGCAACCTGCAGGTCAAGTCGCCGATCGACGGCGAGGTGGGGCTGCTGGACGTCGTGCTGGGACAGTCGGTCTCGTCGGGACAGAAGATCGGCCAGGTGAACGACCTGTCGGACTACAAGGTCGAGGCCCAGATCGACGAGAGCTATATCGACCGTGTGCGGGCGGGGCTCGACGCCACCTTCGAGCGGCAGGACACCGCCTTCACGATGCGTCTGCGGAAGGTCTACCCCGAGGTGCGCAACGGGCAGTTCCGCGCCGACTTCACCTTCGTGGGGGCCCATCCGCGCAACATCCGCAGCGGCCAGACCTACTACCTCCATCTCGAACTGGGGCAGCCGACCGATGCGGTGATCATCCCCCGCGGCTCGTTCTACCAGTCGACGGGCGGCGCCTGGATCTATGTCCTCGCGCCCGAGGGCGACCGCGCCTACAGGCGCCAGATCCGCATCGGACGCCAGAACCCGCAGTACTACGAGGTGCTCGAGGGGCTGGAGCCGGGCGAGCGCGTCATCGTCTCGGGATACGAGAACTACGGCGCCAACGACGTGCTGATTCTCAACAAATAGAGCCATGAAGATTGCCTTCCATAACTTTCTCACCACGCTGCGGCGCTACAAGACCTCGTCGCTGCTCAACATCGTCGGGCTGACGATGGCCTTCACGGCCTTCTACGTCATTCTGGTGCAGGTGCGCTGGGAGATGACCTTCAACCGCGCCATCCCCGATGCCGGCCGCATCTACCTCGTCGCTCCCCTCTCGCCGTTCGACGAGACGGAGTACTCGATCAATTCGCCGCGCCCCGAAGGGGAACAGCTTATCGCTCAATCGCCCGAAATCGTGGCCGGCGGCTGCATCCGCCCCTGGCACTGGGAGCAACCCGTATGGGTGCGTCGGGGCGGCGACCTGCTCCGTCTTCAGGGGTCGTTCAACGAGGTATCGGCCGGGTTTGTCGAAACCATGGGGCTGCAGGCCCTCGAAGGAGAGCTGAAGGCTCTCAAACAACCCAACAGCGTTGCCCTTGCGCGTTCGCAGGCCGAGCGGCTCGGCCTGCGTGTCGGCGACGTCCTCTGGTTCGGCGACGAGGAGAACCGTCGTCCCGAAGTGCAGAAGGAGGTCGTAGCCGTCTATGAGGATTTCCCGGCGAACAGCACCTTTGCCGACGTCGTCGGACTGCAGGATGTCGGAGATCAGGATCTTGACGCTCCGAACAACTGGAACGACTGCTATTTCGTCCGTCTGCGCGCCGGGGCCGACCCCGAGGTGCTGGCCCGGCGCTGGGAGCAGATTCACGCGGAGAACTACCGCGCCTACATGGAGCGAATGGCCCCCATCTGGGGCGAGGAGCTGACCGAGGAGGAGATGAACGATCCGCGCGCCTGTACGCTGATCCCGCTTGACGAGCTCTATTTCGATCGTCGGGTTGCCGACAGCATGGGCGCCTTCTCCAGCGGCTCCACGACGTTGACCTATTCGCTGCTGAGTGTGGCGGTGCTTGTCATCCTCATTGCCCTGATCAACTTTGTCAACTTCTTCTTTGCGCTGGTGCCCGTGCGGCTGAGGTCGGTCAACATCCTCAAGGTATTCGGCGCGCCGAACGCCTCGCTGCGGTTCAGCTTCCTGTTCGAGGCCTTCGGATTCATGCTCCTGGCACAACTTTGTGCCTGGTATGTGGCCATCGCGCTGAAGGGCACCGAATTCGCCTCGTATGTCAGCAGTTCGCTCGCGCTGGGCGACAACCTCCCCGTGCTGGGTATCTCGCTCGGCGTTTCGCTCGTCGCGGCGCTCGTCGCCGGAAGCTTCCCGGCATGGTACATCACCTCGTTCAACCCGGCGATGGCCGCCAAGGGGTCGTTTGTCGGTTCGGCGGCCGGACGCCGCTTCCGCGTGGCGTTGCTCGGCGTGCAGTTCGTCATCTCGATTGGACTGATCATCTTCTCGATCAGCTCGCTGCTGCAACAGCGCTACGTCCGTCGCTACGACCTGGGGTTCAATCACGAACGGGTGTTGACCTTCCGGACCGCTTCGCAGCGGATCTCCAGTGCCGACCGGTTCGCAGCGTTCGCCTCGGCCCTCGAGCAGGATCCGCAGATCGTCGGCGTCACCGCGGGGCAGGGGCCGCTCGTCGCCGGAAACTTCTCGATCTGGGGACGGAAGGTCGCCGACGAGGAGGTGATGATCCACGTGCGTCCGGTGCGCAGCAACTTCCTCGACGTGCTGGGTATTCCGGTCCTTGCCGGCGAAGACTTCAAGCCCGGATACGACCGTGACACGACGCTGCACTACATCGTCAACGACCTGCTCGCCCGCAAGGGGGCCGGGCTTGGCTGCCGGCTCGACGACGGCAATGTGGTCGGCATCTGTCCCGACTTCCACTTCCGACCGTTGCAGTATCCCGTCGCACCGTTTGCCTTCGTGACCATCCCGGGCGACATGGAGTATTTCTTCGTGCGCATGGCCGCCGGGGCCGATTCCGACGCCGTCTGTGACCATATCCGGAGAACAGTCGAACGCCTCGACCCCGACTGCGAACCGGTCGAGATCCGTTTCATGGACGAGGAGATCAACGCCCAGTATGCCCGCGAGCGGCGCATCACGACCATCGTCGGGCTCTTCACGGTGCTGGCCGTCGTCATCGCCCTGATGGGGGTCTTCGGCATTGTCCTCTTCGAGACGCAGCACCGCCGCCGCGAGGTGGCCATCCGCAAGGTCATGGGCGCCACCTCACAGGAGGTGCTCCGCCTCTTCAACCGCCGCTATGTCCTGCTCGTTACGGTCTGCTTCCTCCTCGCCGCGCCGGTGGGCTACTGGGTCGTTGACCGCTGGCTGGGCGCGTTTGCCTACCGCGTGCCGATCCGCTGGTGGATCTTTGCGGCGGCCTTCGCCGTGGTGCTCCTCGTCACGGTCGCTACGGTCACCTTCTGCTCGTGGCGCACGGCCAACGAGAACCCCGCCGACTGCGTGAAATCCGAATAATCGAAACAAATTCCGCATATGAAAATCGCACTGCGAAACTTCCTCACCACGCTGCGGCGCTACAAGGCCTCGTCGCTGCTCAATATCGTGGGGCTGACGCTCGCCTTTACGGCCTGCTACATCATCCTGGTGCAGGTGCGCTGGGAGATGACCTACAACCGCACGCTCCGCGATTCGGAGCGCATCTATCTGGTCGAGTCCACCGACTGGTACACGCCCGGCGCCTGGCAGTCGTGGCTCTGCCGGCCCATGGTCGAGCGGTTCATCTCATCGACCTCGGCCGTCGAAGCCGGCGGCTGCACCTGGGGCGGCTTCGGCCCCACGGTCGTACTGCGCGAGAATGCCACGAAAATGGGGTACGACCGCTTCAACAACATCTATGCAGGCTCCATTTCGCTACCGCTGCTCGACGTCTTCGAGTTCCGGAGTGTGGCAGGGGATGTCCATGACCTCAAACGCGCGCAGAGCGTCATTGTCTCGTGCTCGACGGCCGAACGGCTCGGCGTCGGTGTCGGCGACATGATCTGGAGCGACACCGACCAGCCCTCGGCCGAGAATGCCCGCGAGGTGGTGGCCGTCTTCGAGGATTTTCCCGCAAACTCGCTCATGGCCAGGTGCCAGATGGCCGTGGATCTGGGCGACCGGAGCATCGACGACCCCTCGGAATGGAGCTACAATTACTACGTACGGTTCCAGCCCGGGACCGATCTCCGGACGGTCATCGAGGCGTGGAAGCGGCTCTTCGCGGAGATGTACCCCGGCGAGGCCAACGAAGAGGGGCAGCTCGAAACGGAACCCTTCCGCCTGTCGTGTATCCGCGATCTCTACTTCGAGAGCGACAGCCGCGTGCCGTGCGCCCAAGGGTCGCTCGTGACGACCTACACGCTGCTGGGCATCGCGCTGTTGGTCATTGCGCTGGCATTCATCAACTTCGTCAACTTCTTCTTCGCGCTGGTGCCCGTGCGCATCCGCACGGTCAACACCTTCAAGGTCTTCGGCGCACCGAATGCCTCGCTGCGCTTCGGCTTCGTCTTCGAGGCCGTGGGACTGGTCCTCATCGCCCTGCTGCTGGCCTGGTACCTCTCCTTCGCCATCCAGGGCACCGAGCTGGCCAGCTACATCTCCGCACCGCTCAACGTCATGCAGAATCTCCCGGTCATCGGCATCCTGCTCGCCGTGGCGGTGGTCATGGCCCTCGTGGCCAGTCTCTATCCGGCGTGGTACATCACCTCGTTTCCGCCCGCCCTGGTGGTCAAGGGGGCGTTCTCCGGGACGGCCGGCGGCCGGCTGCTGCGCACGCTGCTGCTCGGCTTCCAGTTCACCATCTCGATGGGACTCATTATCGCCACGGGATTCATCCTCCGCCAGCACGACTTCATGCTGCGGCAGGAGATGGGCTTCGACCGCCGCAATCTGATGGCTGCCCCACTCTCCGGAAAGGCCGCACTGGGCTACGACGCCCTGCGCGACCGGCTGCTGGCCGACCCGCGCGTGGTTGACGTCACGGGGGCCGAGGGACAACTGGTGAACGTAAGCCGCATGAGCTGGGCTCGCGACTACAAGGGACGGCGGGTCAGCATGCAGGCCTACATCGTGCGGTGGAACTTCCTCCGGATGATGGGTATTCCCGTTACGGACGGCCGTGACTTCCTCGAATCGGACGAACATAAGGAGACCGGCATGCTGATCTGCAACGAGGCGGCCCGCCGCGAATACGGCTTCGAGCCGGGCGACGAGATCGGCGGATTCTGCGGCGCCGATCCGCTCGTGGGCGTCTGCGCCGACTTCAACTTCCGTCCGATGCAGTACGGTGTCACCCCTTTCGTCTTCTATGTCATTCCCGAGGAGATGTCGCAACGTTCGGGCGGCCGCGCCTCGCAGCTGCTCTACCTGCGCTACCGACCCGAGGCCGACGTCAACGAAGTGGCCGACTACCTGCGGCAATGCATCGCCGAGGCGGACCCGCACCTGACGCCGGGCGAGATCCAGATCCGTACCTTCGAGGAGGAGCTGGGCTTCGAGTATACGAAGGAGCGGCGGCTGGCCACGGTCGTCGGGCTCTTTACGGTGCTGGCCGTCGTCATTGCCCTGATGGGGGTCTTCGGCATCGTCCTCTTCGAGACGCAGTACCGCCGCCGCGAGGTGGCCGTGCGCAAGGTCCTGGGCGCCACGACTCCGGAGGTGCTCCGCCTCTTCAACCGCCGCTACCTGTGGATGGTGGTCGTCTGCTTCGTCATTGCCGCGCCGCTGAGCCTCTGGATCGTCCACCGCTGGATGGCCTCGTTCGCCTACCGCGCTCCCTTCACGGTGTGGATCCCTCTGGCGGCGCTCGCCGCAGTGCTCCTCGTCACGGCCGCCACGGTGACCTTCTGCTCGTGGCGCACGGCCAACGAAAACCCGGCCGACTCGGTCAAGTCCGAATAAGTCGACCCGAAAAACGAAATTGTCAAATTCTAAAAGATACCTGTTATGGCTATGTTGAAAGTAGAAAACCTCCGCAAGGTTTTCCGAACAGAAGAGATCGAAACCATCGCCCTGAATGGCGTATCGTTCGACGTGAACGAGGGCGAATTTGTCGCCATCATGGGCCCCTCGGGCTGCGGCAAATCGACGCTGCTCAACATTCTGGGACTGCTGGACAATCCCACCTCGGGAAACTACCAGTTGCTCGACCGCGAGGTGGCCACATTGCGCGAAAAGGAGCGCACGCGCTTCCGCAAGGGAAACATCGGATTCGTCTTCCAGTCATTCAACCTGATCGACGAGCTGAATGTCTTCGAGAATGTCGAGCTGCCGCTGATCTATCTGGGCGTGAAGGCCTCGGAGCGCAAGCGCCGCGTGAACGAGCTCCTTGCCCGCATGAACATCTCCCACCGCGCGGAACACTTCCCGCAGCAGCTCTCCGGAGGTCAGCAGCAGCGTGTGGCCATTGCCCGCGCCGTGGTGTCCAACCCGAAACTGATTCTGGCCGACGAGCCCACCGGCAACCTCGATTCGAAAAACGGCCGCGAGGTGATGGATCTCCTTTCGGAGTTGAACCGCGAGGGAACGACCGTCATCATGGTGACCCACTCGCAGTACGACTCGACCTTTGCCCACCGCGTGCTGCACCTCTTCGACGGTGAGCTGGTCAAGGATCTCACCAACCGGATGTAGACGTCAATATCTTTGTCTGCTGACCGACAGGAGCACTGAGAGACAAGACCTGAACACGTTTCGGCAGCTATGCGTCTCCCCGCAGATACTTACCGATCGAATTGAAATTTTTTCCCATAAGACGGCTACAGAAACGGAAAGGGCGCACCGGCCATTCAGGGGATCGGTGCGCCTTTTGAGGTTTAGCGCGTGCGCGGAATCAGCTGTTCTGCGGGGCCTGATTTTTCTCGAGCCACTGCAGACGCCGCTGATCGGGCAGGTGCTTGATCGAGAACTGCTCGAAACGGGCCGTGAAGCCGTCTCCATCGGGGCATGCACCCATGATTCCGACCATGACGGGATGGTTGTCCTGCAACCAGGCGTTGCGCATGAGCGTATACTCCTGGTCGTCGAACGAGTAGAAGATCTCGACGGCATCCAGCCGGCGTACGGCCTTGATCCAGACGTGTTCCACGGGTTTGTCGAGCGAGATGATGCTCCAGTCGCTGGTGTGGTGCGTGACTACGCAGCTGAGATTATACTTTCCGTCGACGAATTCGATACCGGCCTTGATGTAGTTTTCGTGGTCGAGACGCAGCATGAGTCCCGACTGGTCGAATCGCGTGCGGTAATCGCCCGAGATGCAGACCTTGACTTCGAATTCGCCGCCGCGGAGCGTGTAGAGGAACGGGGCGTCATCGACGGTGAATCCGTAGTGCGAGATTCGCCAGTAGTCGGTCTGGGGGGTTACCTCCATGATGAGGGCATTTTTTTCGATTTTCCAGATTTCGGGTTCGTTGAACCATTGCATTTTTTCGAGGGATTGAGCCATACCGGGGAGTGACGCGGCGAGCAGGAGCCCGCAGGTGAGGAGTAATTTTTTCATTCTGTTCTGGGTTTGTCCGTTGATTGTTTTTGTTGGGGCGGCGGCGACGTTGTTTTCGGCCTTTTTGGAGGACAAAAGTGCCGGACGATCCCCAAATCATCATCGTTTTTCGTACCTTTGCAAAGGTAGGGCTCTGTGCCCTGTCGGACAATGCTTATAAATAACCATTTTGAGACACGGGGAAGAGATGAATACCGTCACGCAACTGGTCCGGGAGTTTTCGGCGCAGGAGTTTTCGCAGGAGCCGTCCGCGGACCGGCTGTTGGCGGCCAGCCGCGCGATGGCGGATCATTACGCGCGGATGGAGCATGCCATCGTGGTTTTGAGTGATCTGCGGGCCAATACAAGCCGTATCTGGTACGGTGGATTTTCGCGTACGCTGGGTTTGGCGAGCCCGGGGGAGCCGCGGGAGGTTTCGTCGATCTGGGAGGAGGAGATCTTCCGGCTGATCCACCCCGACGATCTGGCGCGCAAGCATCTGCAGGAGCTTTGTTTCTTTCATTTTATCAAGAACCAGCCTCGCCGGCGGCGCGGCGACTATTGCCTGATGAGCCGGCTGCGGATGAAGACGGCCACGCACGGTTACATGCCCGTCCTGCACCGGATGTTCTATATCGCGGATCCGGCGCATGCTGCGCAGCGGTTGGCCATGTGTCTTTACGGGCCTCTTTTTTTCGAGATGCCTTCGGCGTGCCTGGTCGTCGATTGGATCGACGGCCATACGGAGGAGCTGGAGGTGCCGCGTACGTCGAAGATTCTCTCGCCCCGTGAGACGCAGATTCTGCGACTGATCGACCGTGGGCTGACGAGCAAGGAGATCGCTTCGATGCTCAGCATCAGCATCCATACGGTCAGCCGGCACCGGCAGGAGATCCTCGGCAAACTGCAGGTGAAAAACTCCATCGAGGCGTGCCGCCTGGCCAAGGATCTGCGGCTTCTTTGACCTCTCCCCGTGAGGTGCAGTCCGGTGTAACGATGGCCGCATGTCCCCGTTTGGATGCGGGAGCCCTCTCCCCTCTCCCCTCTTTCCGTAGCAGTCCGGATCTTTTCCGCCCGACGGACGACCAGCGGAGACGATATCCCGCCGGGGCCGAAGTCTGGGCGTGATGCCGCCGGCGGAGGTCGGCCTTGCGGCATATTCGCTGTGTTCCGGGAGGGGCGTTGGAGTCGCCGCCTTTTGAAATCCTGCGAAATTTCGGGAAAATCTTCGCCGGAAATCGTATCTTTGCGGCGATGAAAGATGTCATGGAACTTTTTGCAGAATTGGGCTCGCGCCTGCAGCGTTTCGGTACGGATGCCGCGACCCGGCAGGTCGTCGAGGCGGCCCACGCCGCCAACGGATGGTTTCTTCCGGAGGAGATCGTGCGGGCCGCGCGCACGATCGGCGAGGAGATGCTGCGCCGCGATCGTCTCGAGGCGTGGCTGGCCGCCTATCCGGCTCTCCGTCGGCCGCATGAGGTGCGGAACGTTCTGGTCATCATGGCCGGAAACATCCCGCTGGTGGGTTTCTTCGATCTGCTGTGCGTGGTCATTGCGGGGCACCGCTGTCTGGTCAAACCCTCGACCAAGGACCGTACCCTGATGGAGTACGTCGTTGCCGTGCTTCGGGAAATCGACCCCGAGGCGGCCGTCTCGCTCTACGACGGTAGCCAGCCCGTCGAGGCGGTGATCGCCACGGGCAGCGACAATGCCAACCGCTACTTCCGGGCCCGTTATGCCGGCATCCCCTCGCTGCTGCGGGGCAGCCGCCAGTCGGTGGCCGTTCTGTCGGGTCGCGAAACCGACGCTCAGTGGCGCGGTCTGGCCGACGATATCTGGGCCTATTCCGGACTGGGCTGTCGCAGCGTCTCGCTGCTGTTCCTGCCTCACGGAGTGGAGCCAAGGCTTCAAATGCCGCCCGTAAATGCCAAATACAAAAATAATTATATCCAACAGAAGGCGCTGCTCGAAATGCAGCGGGCGCCGTTCGTCGATCTGGGAGCTTCGCTGCTGGTCGAGGAGCCGTCGTTCCCCAACGCCCTGAGCCGGATTCATTGCGCGCGTTACGATTCGCTCGACGAGGTGCGCGATTGGCTGGCTGCACACGACGACCAGTTGCAATGCGTCGTCAGCGAATGCCTCGACCACAGCCGCCGGGTTGATTTCGGCCGTGCACAGTCCCCTTCGTTGACCGACTATCCCGACGACCGCGACGTATTGGCCTGGCTGGCGTCGCTGAATGGATAAAAATGCTATCTTTGTCTTCGATTACTAAAAAGATTCTGTCATGTCGATGGTTTTCCGATTCCGGATGTTGAGCGACGAGAACGACAATTTCGTGCGCGACTACGAAGTGATGTATGATACGACGCTGCTGGATTTTCATCGTTTCATCCTGCAGTCGCTTGAATACGAGGACTGCATGGCCTCGTTCTTTACGGCCGACGAGCGTTGGGAGCGTCAGCGCGAATTCACGTTGATGGATATGGGCGCCGGTTCGGAGGATGCTCCCGAAACGATGGATCGCGTGACACTCGGTCAGTTGATCCACCACCATCGCGACCGTCTGATCTACCTTTTCGACCTGTTCGGCGACCGGGCCTATTACCTGGAGTTGACGGGTGTCTACGAAGCCGATGACGATTCGACCTATCCGCGCGAGATCTTTGCGCTGGCCGAGGCGCCGGATCAGTACGACCCCTCGAAGACCCATGCCGAGGAGGGTTCGGCCTTCGACGAGATCATGGACGAATTCAAGGATTTCGAAGGAGACGACTCCTACGACGATGAGTACTAAACGGTTGCTGGTGATCGTCGGGCCGACGGGCTCGGGCAAGACGGATCTGAGCATCCGTCTGGCGTTGCATTACGGCGCCCCGATTCTCTCGACCGACTCCCGGCAATTCTATCGCGGCATGCCGATCGGTACGGCCCAGCCCGATCCGGAGCAACTGCAAACCGTTGAGCATCATTTCATTGCTTCGCATGATATCACGGAGGAGTTGAGCTGTGGACAATACGCCGAACAGGCCCTTGCGTGCCTCGAACGGCTCTTTGGTGACCACGACTGGGTGGTGGCGGTCGGCGGTTCGGGACTCTACGTGAAGGCGTTGTGCGAAGGGATGGATGACCTGCCGCAGGCGGATCCCGCCCTGCGGGATGAACTGGGGCGACGCCTTGCAACGGAGGGGATTGATGCGTTGGCCGAGGAGCTCCGCCGACTCGACCCGACCTATTACGAGGTGGTCGATCGCAAGAATCCCGCCCGGGTTGTCCGGGCGTTGGAGGTGTGTCTGCAGACCGGCCGCCCCTACTCCGAGCAGCGGACCGGCAGTCGGCAGACGCGCCCCTTCGAGATCATCAAGATCGGGATTGATCTGCCGCGTGAGGAGCTCTATGATCGGATCAACCGGCGAGTTGATCGCATGTTGGCCGACGGCCTGGAGTCCGAGGCGCGGAGGCTCTACCCCTATCGGGCGCTGAATGCCCTGCAGACGGTGGGTTATCGGGAATTTTTTGACTGTTTCGAGGGGCGGACGAGTTACGACGAGGCGGTCGAACTGATCAAGCGCAACTCGCGGCGCTATGCCAAGCGGCAGTTAACCTGGTTTCGGCGCGATCCGGAGATTCGATGGTTTGGCCCGACGGAGGATGCGGCGATGATCGAATATGTAGATGCACGGACACGTTAATACGCGTCCGGATTTGGCGAATCGGGAATCTTTTCGTAATTTTGCCGTCGCCTTTCATAAGAAAAGAGGGCCCGGATGGTGGAATCGGTAGACACGCCGGACTTAAAATCCTGTGGCCAGCAGTGGCCGTGCCGGTTCGACCCCGGCTCCGGGTACTAATAATCCCTGATAATCGGCTGATTATTAGGGATTTTTCTTTTTACCGGGCGTACTAAAAGTGTACTTCCTGACGAAAAGAAGAAGAACGTGTACTTACGTGTTTTCAGCATCCTATATTTATATTTTATTAACGCAGATGCTGCATATTTCTTCCTTTCTCCTGCTTTTGTTTGCTCTGAAAACGGTATCCATCCCTTATCTTTGTAGCCCCAACCGATTTTAATGCACAATGTATATGGAAGATTTCAGAGAAACCAACTTCAAAAAGATACAGCAGTTACTTGATAAATGTGTTGCCCATGAATACGGGATGAGAATCAATGCGCTTGCCTTAAAACGTGAATACTTGACGGAAGCGCAAATGAAAGACTACATCCGGCAAGAAATTTTCAATGTGACCGAGAACCTTGTATTCCTATGCCAAAAGAACCGTGCCTTGCACAATATGCGTTTTGACATACTGATGCCGGACTTCCTTTGGGAAAGCGGTTTCTTCGAGAATCTCTCTCTTGACGAGCGGAAAAAATACATTTCGTTCCAATGCTCTTCTTTTGATATGGACAAATACCTGCAATCTTCCACTTGCTATGATGAGCAACTTCCGTTCTTTTCTTCCATTGTGCGCCTTGTCATGCAGACCCAATATCTGAAATACCTCCAACAACTGGAGGACGCCAGTCCTGTCCCTGTTCCTTTGGATGAGAAATCGGAAGAACAGCTAAAAGAAGAAAAGGCACAGCCCGAGCCGACCAAGATAGTCGGGAAATCCAATCCATTCAAATCAGTCCTTACAACGCAACAAATCAAACTGTTGGTCGAATGTATCAACGAAGCGCACATATTCACCACGACAATCACCCCGAAAATCCTTTCGGAGTTCTTCGCCTGCAAACTGAACGGGGTATTGAAGTCCAACAACAACCGCTTGCTGGCTTATCTGATGATGCAGCTTAGCTGCTACAACTATATCGCTTATGAGTGGCAGTCCGTCATAGCCAACAACAAGCTGATACTTGCCAAGATAAAAGACAAATATCTCACACGCAGCGACTTGTCGAGCGCGACAGACAACGTGAAGTGCATCTACCCGAAAGGATACGAAATCATAGACAAATACATCAAGCAACTGCAAAAAGGTTGAGCATAGTCTGAGCGGTCAAACAAAGCTCAATTAGACTTCATTTCCAAGCCTTTAACTTTGCCCCCGTTAACAAAACGATGCGGCATGTCGGCATAGGTCAAAACAAAAATATTTCACGTGAGTTACCCGTAACTTATGTGTTGATGTTTTGGAGGATGCCGATTTTTGCTCCATCAAAAATAAAACGAGGGTGCGCACCTTCATATTGTTTCACCAAAAAGTTTCAAGCAATATGGAAAAAACTTTGGAAATGCGAGTGGAAAAACTCGAAAGAATGTTGTTCCTAACCAAGAACGTGCTTAGCTTTGATGAAGCGAGCACATTCCTCAACCTGTCCAAAAGTTACCTTTACAAGCTGACTTCGGGCAATCTGATTCCCCATTACAAGCCGCAGGGGAAGATGCTTTATTTTGAGAAGTCCGAACTGGAAGCATGGCTCCGCCAGAATCCGGTGAAGACCAAGATGCAGATAAAGCAGGAAGCGCAGAAGTATATCCTCAACCGTCCCTTAAAGAAGTAAAAGCCTATGGAATGCAAGAAGAACACAGAGGCTAAAAGGGACGCCATCATGAAGAAAGAGGATTTTGCAGCCCTTTGGAAAAGCATCCGGCTGAAAGTGACGGACACTTACGACGTGCCGCCCGAAATCCTTTGGGTAAACGGCTCCACCATCGGGACGCTGGGCAACTTCAGCGCCTCCACAGGCAAGGCGAAAAGCAAGAAGACGTTCAACATCTCCGCCATCGTTGCAGCGGCACTGACCAATGACGAGGTGCTGCACTATTCGGCGTGCCTGCCTCCGGACAAACGGAAAATCCTTTATGTGGACACCGAACAGAGCAGGTACCATTGCCACAAGGTGATGGAACGCATCCTGCGGCTTGCCGGACTGCCGACCGACCAGGACAGGGACGACTTTGTTTTCATCGTGCTCAGGGAACAGACCCCTGACATGCGGAAGCGGATTATCGAGTATATGCTGGGGAACATGCCCGATGTGGGACTGCTCATCATTGACGGAATCCGCGACCTGATGTACGACATCAACAGCCCCGGCGAATCAACCGACCTGATAAACCTGCTCATGCGCTGGTCAAGCGGGTACAACCTGCACATTCATACCGTGCTGCACCTGAACAAGGGGGATGACAATACGAGAGGGCATATCGGCACTGAACTGAACAATAAGGCGGAAACCGTCCTGCAAATCACCAAGAGCACGCAGGACGGGAACATCAGCGAGGTAAAGGCGACGCACATACGCGACCGGGACTTCGAGCCTTTCGCCTTCCGCATCAACGACAGCGCATTGCCCGAAGTCGTGGACGGCTATGTATTCCAGCAGCCCAAGCAGGAAAAAAGTTTTCCGCTTACGGAACTGACCGAACAGCAGCACCGCACGGCGTTGGAAAACGGTTTCGGCAAGCGCACCGTGCAGGGCTATTCCAACGTCATACAGGCGTTGAAGCAGGGCTATGCGAGCATCGGCTACGAGCGTGGGCGCAATGTCCTTGTGGCGCTGAATAAGTTCCTCGTGAACAAGCGCATGATTGTGAAGGAGGGCAAGGGCTACCGTTACAATCCCGATTTTCACTACTAAAAATAGGTTTGGTTTAGTTCGGACATATATATAAGGGGAACAGACTTCCCGTTTCCCGTCACTTCCGGCAATCAAGTCCGTTACAGTACGGGCGTATATATGAAGGTCTAAACCGGACTGATGCACTTCCCAATTATTCATCACCCACTAAAATGACAGCATCATGAACATTGAAGAAGCAAAGAGAATACCCATCGCCGATTACCTGCACAGTCTGGGATATTCACCCGTTAAGCAGCAGGGAACGAATCTATGGTACAAATCGCCACTGAGGGAGGAACACGAAGCGTCCTTCAAGGTGAATACCAATCGCAACCTATGGTATGACTATGGCGCAGGCAAAGGCGGCAACATCATCGCACTGGCACAGGAACTTTACTGTTCCGACCATCTGCCGTACCTCTTAAACCGGATAGCAGAACAGGCACCGCATGTCCGCTCGGTCAGTTTTTCTTTTCGGCAGCAAAGGTCGGCACCGAGTTTCCAACATCTGGAAATCCGTGACCTCACCCATCCGGCATTGCTCTATTACTTGCAGGGACGTGGCATTGACCTCACACTGGCAAAAAGAGAATGCAGGGAACTGCGTTTCACCCATGACGGCAAGCCCTACTTTGCCATCGGTTTCCCGAATGTGGCTGGCGGCTACGAGGTGCGCAACTCCTTTTTCAAAGGCTGCATCGCACCGAAAGACATCACCCATATCCGGCAACAAGGCGAACCGAGGGAGAAATGCCTGGTGTTCGAGGGCTTTATGGACTATCTTTCATTCCTCACGCTAAGGACAAAGAACTGCCCTGCCATGCCCAACCTTGACAGGCAGGATTACGTCATACTCAACTCCACCGCCAATGTACAGAAAGCCATTGACGCATTGGGGCAGTATGAACGCATCCACTGCCTGCTCGACAATGACGGGGCAGGCTTCCGGGCAACGCAAGCCATCACAGCGGAATACTCCTATCGGGTACGGGATTTCTCGCACAATTACCGGGGATATTCCGACCTGAACGATTACCTGTGCTGCAGGAAGCAGGAACAGAAAAACGGACAGAATCCGGTGTTAAGGCAGAAGAAAGGCAGGGGAATCTAACCTTGCGGAGACAGACACCGTGACCAACGGGCAGATGTTTCTTAGGGGAAGCAAGGTTATGTTTCGGTAGACCGAAACCACCTTGCTTTGCCCCCTGCAAAGGAAACCGCTCCCGTCGGTCGCAATTTTCAAGACAACTCCCAAAGACAAAAATGTATGACAGATACAAGAAACAAATCAGGCGGTCGTCCGGCAAAGAACCGGATAGACAAGCAAAGACGGGTGGTCAGCACGAAGCTGACCGAGTTGCAGTATTACGCCATCAGGAAGCGGGCATCAGAAGCCGGGCTGCGTGTCAGCGAGTATGTGCGGCAGGCAGTCGTGTCGGCAGAGATAACGCCCCGGCTGAACAGGCAGGATGCGGATATCCTCCGCAAACTGGCGGGCGAAGCCAACAACATCAACCAGCTGGCGCACCGGGCAAATGCCGGAGGCTTTGCGAAGGTGGCGGTCGAACTGGTGAAGCTCAAGAACAGGATAGTGGAAATCATAAGCCATTTGTCGGATGATTGGAAAAATAAGGAAAGGAAGCGGCTTTAAGGGCTGTGTGGACTACGTGCTGGGCAAGCAGCAGGCAGTCTTGCTCCATGCGGACGGGGTACTGGCGGAAAGCAGGCAGGACATCATCCGCAGCTTCTGCACGCAAGCCTCCATGAATCCCCGTCTGGGCAAACCCGTCGGACATATCGCGCTGAGCTATTCGGTAAACGATGCGCCCAAGCTGACGGACGAGAAAATGATACAGCTTGCGCAAGAGTATATGCGCGAGATGAAAATCACCGGTACGCAGTACATCATCGTGCGCCATCAGGACAGGGAGCACCCCCATGTGCATATCGTGTTCAACCGCATTGACAACGACGGAAAGACGATTTCGGACAGGAACGACCAGTACCGCAACGGACAGGCGTGCAAGAAGCTGAAAGCCAAGCACGGGCTATACTTTGCCAAAGGCAAGGAGCAGGTTAAGCGGCATCGCCTGAAAGAGCCGGACAAGTCGAAATACGAGATTTACACGGCTGTGAGGAATGAAATCGGCAAATCCCGTGACTGGCGGCAGTTGGAAAGGCGGCTGGCAGAAAAGGGCATCGGCATCCGCTTCAAGTATAAAGGGCGTACAGACGAGG
Organism: Alistipes sp. An54; assembly: GCF_002159375.1. Taxonomy (NCBI): domain Bacteria; kingdom Pseudomonadati; phylum Bacteroidota; class Bacteroidia; order Bacteroidales; family Rikenellaceae; genus Alistipes; species Alistipes sp. An54. The sequence continues at coordinate 28,946 of NZ_NFIA01000002.1, read as the reverse complement.
TACAAGGCACCTCCTTCACCAAAGGCATCTATACGTTCAAAGGTTCGGAAATAGACCGTAGCTTCAGCTTTTCCAAGCTGGATAAGCATTTCGGGAACGCAGGAATGGATACCGCAGAAAATAGCCGGCAGCAGATAGTTTCCGCACCCATTTTGGAGCATGAGCAGACACCGCAAAGGAACGACAGCCCTTCAATGGGCGGCTTGTTCAGCCTGTTCGACGTTTCGCCGTCTGCTCCATCGGACGAAGAAATCGACTGGAACCTGAGAAAAAAGAAGAAGAAAAAGAAAAGACAACTTAAACTGTAAACGGATATGGAAGAAAATTTGATTTTAGAGGGGCTTCTTTCCATGGTCACGGAACTGAAGGAGAAGCAGGAAGCGCAGGTAACGCCAGCCAGTCGGGAAGAAACGCTCGAAAGGCTGGATGCCATCGAACGGACATTGTCGGAACTGTACGGTAGTCCGGCTGTTCCTAAAAAAGAATTACAGGCAGTCCAAAGCCGACTTGACAGCATAAGGGACGGGATGCAAGGTCAGCAGAAGCACATCGAGGACACCAAGAGAATAGCGTTGGAAACCTACCGTTGCTTCAATGTAATGGTCAAGACCCTGAATGCTTACGGGACGGAGAGAGAGGAAGCCGCTCCTTTACCGTTTTACCGACAGATTTACAACAGGGTCGCTTCGTGGGTACGTCCGAGACTGTTCCTCTTTTCGGCAGGTCTGATTGTCTGCGCCACGTCCCTGTTCCTAAATGTCCGTCTGACTGAACGGATGGGGCAGTTGCAGGACAACGACATGAAATACCGTTATCTGCTGATGCAGGGACAGGCAAACGGAAATACCCTTGAAAGGCTGGAGAACATGTTCAAGTGGCAGCGTGACGAGCGTTTCATCCGCAGCCTGACGGATTCGGTGTTGGACTTTGAGGAACGTTGTCGCAGGCAAGCGGAAGCTTTGGAACGGGCAAGGCTGCTTAATGAGCAAGCTGAACAGCTGAAGAAGGAAGCTGACAAGTTAAGAAAGCCATAAACTATTCCAAATGCTAAAAAACAATTCCGGCAGTAAGAGCTTGAAGTTGTCTGCTTCATCATCTCCTACTGTCGGAATAATTATGGAAGATTATTTTAAGAGCCTGTTTAAATTTTATTCAGCAACATTCTTATCGCCGCAAGTTTCACCATCTCCTCTGCCGAATCGAACGTAAATTCGTAGTTTCGGCAGAGCCTCCTATAATTATCAAACCATGAAAAAGTCCTTTCCACAATCCATCTCTTGCCTATTGGTTTAAAGCCGTTTGACTTGTCTCCGCTTACTATGACTTCAAGCGCATATCCGAAAGCCTTTTTGATTTTAGCAGCCACTTCGCCCCTATATCCGGCATCCGCCAAGATAACTTTGATATTGCAACAAAGCTCCTTCAAACATCTGGCCAACAGGTAAGCGGCCTTTCCATCATGTACGCAAGCTATTGTTACCATGACAGCTATCAGGAAACCGTTCTTATCCACGACGACATGACGCTTAATGCCCTTCACCTTCTTATTGCCGTCAATGCCATTGAGAGAACGGTTGTCACCCCAGCGGACACTTTGACTGTCCATAATACCCACACCCGCTTCGGCTTTTTGACCTTTCTTGACACGGACTTTCTCACGTAAGTTGTTCTGCAACAAGTCAAATTCACCCAGAGAAGACCATTTGCGGTAATAGTAATAAACCAGTTCCCAAGGGGCAAAATGGGAGGGGAGCATACGCCATTGGCAACCCGTTTTCACGAGATAGAAAATGGCATTCCATATCTCACGCAAATCATATTTTCGCTTCCTTTCTTGCAGGTTCAAGATTTTCTTGATAACTTGCCACTGTGTTTCTTCCAAATCCGTCGAATACATAATTATTTCAAGTGTGGTAACTTAAAAATAATCATTTTCGCGGAAAGAAGAAACACTCTTTCAATATCAAACTTTAAAATTTAAACAGGCTCTAAATAGTTCTTGAAGAAAACTTCAATTTTGTTGAAAGGTATGATATCCATCCTGTCGTAGAGGTCAGTGTGGCTGGCTCCGGGTATAATCATCAATTCCTTGTTGTCGCCTTTCATGCGTTTGAAAGCTTCTTGGCTTGCACCTAAAGAATATGCTTTCTCCCCGTGAATAAGCAGCACCGCACTCTTTATCTCATCGGCATACGCCATCAGCGGGAAAGTCAGGAACGGCAGGCTCGTTATTGTCTGCCAGCCTCCATTGGAGTTGAGTGAACGCGGATGGTAACCACGTGAAGTCTTGTAATAGTCACGGTAGTCTTTCATAAATTGCGGGGCATCGTCAGGAAGTTCAGCCGGAACCCCTCCCGCCAGTTCGTGATATCCCTTCTTTACATCTGCCGTACGTTGCTCGTTGAGTTGCCGACGAGCCTCGTAGCGTTCTTCGGAAGTATAGGTATCAAAAGCGCCCATGGTGGACGATACGGTGGCTTTGATACGTGTGTCCATCACGGCTGCGCTGATAGCAAGTCCGCCCCAGCCGCAGATACCGATGATGCCGATGCGGTTTTCGTCCACATCTTCGCGTAACATAAGGTAATCGATAGCCGCACTATAATCTTCCGTATTGATATCGGGCGACGAAACATAGCGCGGTTCGCCTCCGCTCTCCCCGCAATAAGAAGGGTCGAAGGCCATCGTCATGAATCCGCGTTCTGCCATGGTCTGCGCATACAGCCCGGAGCATTGTTCCTTTACCGCTCCATAAGGGCCGCATACCACGATAGCTGCCAGTTTCTCCTTGGCGTTTTGGGGAATGTAAAGGTCAGCGGCAAGCGTGATACCGTAGCGGTTCTCGAAAGTCACTTTACTATGATTCACTTTCTCGCTTTTGGGGAAAGTCTTGTCCCACTCTTGTGTTAATGCTAATGTTTTCATTGTCTTTACTGTTTAATATTCAAACTGTGCCGCGACGAAGCTGGAAGTGTCGAAGTAATCAATTCCTGTCTGGTTGATGTATTCGGCGTGATAGGGATGCTTCATGTAAGCATCGAAATCGGCTTTGGATTGGAAGTCCACCGTCATCACGATTTGGTTCTGCAGACCTACCCATCCGGTACTGAAGCCTACCTCCTGATTGACGATGCCGGGAATGCGGTCTTTCATTGCCTTCATGTCGGCAAGCTCTTTTTGCTTGATTTCATCGGATATGTCTTCCTTGAAGGTCCCGATAAAGATATGTCTAATCATTTTTCTGTCCTCCTGATTGGTATTATTCATGAATCTTATGCGTCCCGATAAATTTGGTCGTTGCCAAGTCCATGTCATCGTAGATGGGGCTTTTGCCCATATCTAAGCCGGCGATGGCTTGCATCTCTTCGCTCGTCAGCGTGAAATCATAGATGGAAAGATTTTCCAGCATCCGTTCCTTGCGCGTTGTCTTCGGAATGACCACCACGTTCCGTTGGTTATGCCAGCGGAGGATGACTTGGCCTACGGTCTTCCCATGTTTCTCCGCAATGGATTTCAGCACAGAATTGTGCCAGATGTCATTTTGCCCCTCGGCAAACGGCGCCCAAGCTTCGTGTTGGATGCCTTCGCATTGCAGGAATTGGTTGGCCTCCTTCTGCTGGAAGAACGGATGGGTTTCCAACTGATTCACGGCAGGCTTCACCTCGTTGTGCAAGAAAAGGTCTTGCAGGCGCTCGTTTGAAAAGCTGGTCACGCCAATGGCACGGATGCGCCCTTCTTTATACAGCTTTTCGCAGGCACGCCAAGCTGCATAATAATTGCCATAGGGTTTGTGCAGGAGGTACAGGTCGAGATAATCCAGTCCGAGCAGCTTCATTGACTTGTCGAAGGCCCGCAAAGCATCTTCGCACTCATAATCTTGCACCCATAACTTCGTCGTTACAAACACTTCTTCCCGTTTCAATCCGCTGTGACGGATGGCGTTGCCCACTTGTTCTTCGTTGAAATAAGATGCCGCCGTGTCAATCAGGCGGTAGCCCGTTTCGAGGGCATCGCTCACCACTCTTTCCGTATCATTTACCGGAATCTGATAGACACCGAAACCTATGGCGGGCATCATCACACCGTTGTTCAATCTCACTTCTTTCATTGCGATTGTTCCTTTAAGAGTTCTTTTTCCAATTCTGTCTAAAATCAGTCTGTTCCGTTTCCACACTTCCGCGGTGTCCATAAATCGTGCAGGCATCAAGCGCGCTTTCCAAGGCAGCGAATTCTTCGTCGGTCAACTCTACATCTGTGGCACCTAAGTTTTCGAGAATGCGCTCCTGATTCTTCGAGCCGGGGATGGGAACCACGTTGGGATATTTGTGGAGCATCCATGCCAGCGATATCTGGGCATGGGTAGCATGCTTCTTCTCGGCATATTCAGTCACGATGTCCAGGATGGGTTGATTGGCAATGATGTTCTCCCGCTTCAGTTGCGGCACGAACTTACGAACATCGTCCACCGCCTCAAATTGTGTGTCGGCATTGATTTTGCCGGAAAGGAAACCACTGGCTATCGGTGAGAATGCCACTACGCCAATGTTGTGTTGCTGGCAGTAGGGGAAAATCTCTTTCTCGCAATCGCGCTCCAGCATGGAATAGAGGCTTTGTACGGCAGCCACGGGTGTAATGGCATGCGCCTTTGCCAAGGTGTCGGCATCTACCTGCGACAAGCCCCAAGCCCGGATGATACCTTTCTTGATAAACAGTCCCATGACTTTCGCTATCTCCTCGAACGACACTTGTTCGTTGATGCGGTGCAGGTAATAAAGGTCGATGTAGTCCGTGTTCAGATTCTTCATCGATTTCTCCAAATGGCGACAGATGGCATCATACATGCTTGTGCCGTTCGCCAATTCTTCGGGGTGCAGATGGAACTTTGTGGCCAGTACGATGTCCTTGCGGAAATCTGCCACAGCCTTGCCCACCAATTGTTCGTTGTGGCCGGGATAGTAGAGCACATCACCGTAAACCTCCGCCGTGTCGAAGAAGGTGCATCCGGCTTCGTATGCCTTATGTATCGCTTCGATGCTGTAAGATTCTTCGGGAATCTTGCCATAACCGTGAGAGAAACCCATGCAACCCGTTCCTATTTCGGAAACTTCCAAGTTGCCAATCATTCTTTTCTTCATTGTGCAGTCTGTTATTTATTACATTGCAAAGTTACAACCTGCATAGGGAAAGTCCGATGCAAAAAACGGGGAGATGCATTCACTTTTCGTGGTATTTTCTTATATTTGCAAAATCAATTATCCTAATAAAAGCGTATGGATACTGCTGGATGGAACAAGTTGTTTTTCATGGATTCAGTGGCTGATTATGATGCCATGAGGAATACAGACCATGTCGTGCATATCTTATGCATCAAAGGAAGTGTGAGTTTTTATTTCCAGCATGTACATTACAATATCGCTCCCGGAGACTATGTTATCCTGACCAATGTGGCATTGGCTTCCGGTTTTTCAGCATCGGATGATTACCGGGCTATCGCCATGGCATTGTCCGAATCGTTTGTTACCTCCATGACGATACGGAGCAATTACGGCATCATCGGTCATTTTGCCTTGATGCAGAATCCGGTGATGAAGTTATCCGATAGTGATTTTAAGAAATGCCTTGCCGACATGGAGCGGCTTAAGGAACGCGTATGCGATACCTCCCATCTGTTTTACGAAGAAATGATAGGGCACTTGCTCACTGCTCATATCCTTGACTTGTATGACATCCATGCGCGTAGTCATGCTTGGCAGCAAGTTTCGGAACATACCGCCCGCCTCCTGTGGCAGTTTGTAGAGTTGCTTTACCAAGAAGAATATGTCCGCCACAGAGATGTCCCCTATTATGCGTCACGACTTTGCGTCACACCCCATTACCTTTCCGAACTGTGTAAGAAAGTGAGCGGGAAACCTGTCACGTATTGGATAGACCGCTTCACGCTCCATAAGATAACAAGGTTGCTGTGCCAAAAGGAGTTGACGCTTAGTGAAATTTCTGAACAGATGAACTTCTCTTCGGTTTCTTATTTCAGCCGTTATGTAAAAAAGCAGATAGGCGTTTGGCCTACGGAATACAGAAATAGCTTGTAAACGTACTTAGTCCATGACGTGGCTGTATGCTTAATAGAACAGTTTAGTTCATTCCTTTGTTTATATATCCAAACCAACCTAAACCTATTCTTGTTGGCAGTAATAAACGTGCTGGCGAAAAGAGAAAAGGATGGATACTTCTTCTCTTTTCGCCAGTAGTGCTTTTATTGCTAATAGTTTGCAGTTGAGATAAACTTTTTGATTTCTTCTTCGGAGGGAAGTTCTATCATATACTTCTGCACGAAGATGTTCGGGTCTAATCCGGCAGTGGCGTATTTTACCAACGTGTCGCCCTTCTCGGTGCAAAGCAGGATGCCGACAGGCGGATTATCGTCGGGCTGCATCACTTCCGCCTTGAAGTAGTTAAGATATAGGTTCAGTTGCGAAGCGTACTCGTGGCGGAACTTGTCTATCTTCAATTCCACGATGACATGGCATTTTAAAATGCGGTGGTAGAATACGAGGTCGGCAAAGAAATAATCCCCGTCTATTAGGATGCGCTTTTGCCGGGCTTCGAAGCAGAAGCCATGCCCCATTTCCAGCAGGAAGTGTTGCAGGTTGTCGAGGATAGACTGCTCCAAGTCGCTTTCAGTCACTAAGGCTCGGTCGTTCAACCCCAAGAACTCCAACGTAACAGGCGTGTTGATAACATCTTTGGGCTGCAACTGCGCGGCTTGCCGCTGCACCAAAGCAGACAAGGCTTCTTTGTTTTTCGACAATCCGCTGCGTTCGTAATAAAGGGAATTGATTTGTCGCTCCAATTCCTTATATGACCAACACCCACGAATCGTTTCCATTTCATAGAACGCTCTTTTTACAGGGTTGTCAATAGTGGATATAAGCATCAGGTTGGAATATGTGAGCTTGTTAAAGAGCTTATCTGCCGGAAGCATCCATTCTTTTGCCTTATCCAATTCGGCGGACGGCATCCGCCGAATGTTTATTGCAGATTTGGCGGACGGCATCCGCCGAATTGGTTCTATGAATTCGGCGGTCAGCGAGTGCCGAATTTGCGATGTCAGATACAATGCGATAGGCTCTTTCAGTTGCGGATAAACAAGGTACAACCGCCGGAACTCACGAAACCTGCGCTCATTCAGTCCCTTGATGTTCAACCGTTGTTCCAGCTTCTTCAACAGTCGCTCACCGTATGCGGCACGGTCTTCACCATTCTGTTCAAACTCTACGATATAGCAGCCCATGAGCCAGTTGCGAGCGGTCAGGGCAAGATTTACAGCGTGTGCGGCTTGTGCCTGCAACGTGTTTTGTATCGTGCTGATATGTTTTACTAATGCTTCAAAATCCATAGTTGCAAAGGTAAGTCTTTTATAGTTAAAACTTTAATTCCGGCAAGCTGTTTATCGCATCTTCTTTCAATTTATCCACCGCACGGGTATATTTCTCCGTATGTTTCAATCCGCTATGCCCGAGCAAGCTTGCCACAGTTTTTATATTTGCCCCGTTGTTGAGGATATTCACAGCGAACGAGTGGCGGGCGCAATGCCAGCTTATGTGCTTGTCTATCCCAGCTTTTTTCACCCAACGCTTGACTGATTTACAGCAACTTTCATACGAAGGCAGGTTGAAGATAAGAGCGTCTTTGTTCCCGTCTGTCGGTGGTTCTCCCACAAGCGAAAGAAGTCCGTCATTAAGCGGAATGACCACACCGCTACTGGCAGAATGACCTTTGGTCTTGTTCTGCTCAAATTTTAGCAACTTGTTAGCGTAATCGATATTCTTATAGGTAAGGTCTTTTACGTCACAGAAGCGCAAACCGCAATACAGGCAAAAGATAAACGCACGCCTTACATTGGGGTTCTCGTTGTCATAATGGCACGCAATCAACCGCTGGATTTCTTCTGGCGAAAGCACGTCCTTGCGCAATATTTGGCTATCCACTTTGCAGGTGACACCTTTGCACGGGTCTTTCAGCATCACGTCATGGTCAATCGCATAATGGATTACCTTCTTGAAACGCTGGAAGATGCTTTTGGCTCCTTCGCCCACACTTCGCGATTGCAAATAAGCCACAAACTGCTCCATCATGTCCTTTGTAATAAGTTCGGGCTTGATACTGAACTCATACATCGGATAATGTTCCTTCAAAAAATCCTTGAATCGGCTGAGCGCGATTTGCACCATCCGAATGTCCTTCTTAGTGTAGTCATTGATATAGGCTTGAAAATAATCCAAGAAATTCACATTTCGGTCTTTTTTCAGGCGATACCCCAACATACTTTCCTTGAATTCCTGTTCACGTTCCGCACGTATCCTTACGGCAAGCTCCAACGTTTCCTTGTTCTGCTGACGTTCCGCAGGGGTACGGGGCTTATCTATCAGATACAGGCTGAGATTCTCTTTTCGCCTGTGATGCTTGATAGAGAATTTCGGCTTTCCCTGCATCTTGCCACTGTCATAATACACCTGATTACCGTTTTCATCCAATACAGGCTTTTCCTCCCTACCCAAATAATACTCCAGATACAGGCTGATTCTGCCGTCAGACAGCTTGTTTTGCTCCAATTTGGGGTTTTCTTTCGTTTTATTTTCTAACTTTGCCATTGTTTAGAGGTTTTATCCCGATTTAGGTACCGTAACCGGGGATTACACTAAATGATTGATTTTCTTTTGTTTTCCGATGTTGCAAAGGTACAAAAGAAAATGGAATTTCAAAGTGTACTAAAAGTGTACTTAATGACGAAAAATGGGCAAAATATGGCAAAAACGAAGAAAATAGGAAATATGCAAATAGCTGATAATAAGGAAGATAAATTCTTTTGTTTTCCTGTGATTTCTATGCCTTGTACCGGCTCTGGGTACCAGGAAAATCGCTTAATTTGTTGATACAGACGAATTAAGCGATTTTATTTTTCCGGATTTTCCCCGCATTTTCCCCACACGTGCTGTGAATGATGTTTTAATCCACCTCTTTTACCCAATCATGCACATGTTTTGTTATGATCTTTCGGGCAGTGTCAGCGGAATATCTGGATAGAGTGTTTCGTAGGGTTGCATCGGCTCCAGCGTTTGCGGACGGCTGGCCGTGCGGAGAAAATTCCAGAAATCCGCGGGAAAGTGCACGACTTGTCCCACATGGGAGCGAAGTGTGGTCAACACCACACGGCCATCGCTCAGCCTTCCGATGTGTTCGAGTTTTTCGCTGCCGAACATCCCGGGACGGATGCGCAGCACTTCGCCGGTCGTGCGGTTCCAGAGCCGGGCGAAATCCAGTCGCATCGAATCGCAAGCTCCTTTGATCAGCACCCAGTCGTCTTCAAACGGGAGGAGGTTCGACCAGGGATCTACGTTCTGCATCCGGGTAGTCCGGCAGCGGCGCGTATCGACGTCGAGTTCCAATAGTCGGGCGACCAGTTCCCGGTCCGAGAAGCCGCACATCACCAGTCGGCCGGTTCCGGGGACAGGAATGGAGCCGTTGAACCCGTCGCCGCTCGCTATGCGGAAACCCAGCGGTGAGAGCGAGCCGTTTTCGAAACGATAGGTCTCTTCGCCGTGTGCAAGGAGGATGCGTCCGAGTCCGTCGCAGGCAAACCTGCAAGGGTGCTGCGCCTTGGGCAGGGGAAAACGCTGGACGCGCTCCACTCCCTGCGGATTCATCGTGAGGATCGTGGCGCTCTGCCGGTCGCCGAAGCAGAGGTAGCGGCCGAACCATCGAGGGCGTTGGTCGAGGAAAAGAAAGGGCGACTCCTGTTTCGGCAGGTCGCACAGCCGCTTCCAGCTGTTCGCTTCCAGGGGATTCTTGCCCCCGAGAAGCATCCAGCACTGCATGGGCGGAATGTAGTAAAACGCCGCATAGAAATCCATCTCCGGGGAGTAGGTCAGGCAGCAAAACCGGTTCCAGCGCACCTTGACCGGTTGCAGCGGCCGCTGGCGGAGGTCGGCGACGAAATTCCCCTGCCACTCCTCCGCATCGCGGCTTTTCCACCGTCCGCTGCAGAAGTCGCCGGCCAGCGCGTCGAGCATGTAGTCGGCATCATCGGGCCACGGCACCTCTTCGCAGGGCATTGTGCGTTCGGGGGCGAGCGTTCGGGCCGGAGAGCCAGGTGCGCGCCCCGACTGCTTCAATTGCCGACAATATTGGCCCGCCTTCCGGCAGCTCTTTTCGAAATCCGTAGCGTGAGCCTCCGGCTGCAACGTGAGGAGGTAGATATCGTCGCCGTCGAGATCATAGAGCCGGTATCCGTGGCCGGTCAGCTCCTGTCCGAGAGCGGTCATACCCTCCTCATGCGAGCGGCAGGCATATTGAACCCCGATCTCGTCGAATCGGGCGTCGTGCAGCACTGAAATCTCTTCGCCCCACTTTTTCCGCATCTCGGCCAGCGAGTCGTTCACATCCCCGTCGTATTTGAGCAGGTCCAGCGCCTCCTCCACGGCCCGCTCGACCTCCGGGAATTGGCCTTTCCCTGCTTTTCCTGCCGACATGCCGCCCGTATCGTCCTCTGCCTTCGTCTGAGCCTCTTCTTCGGCCTGTCCGAACGCCGAAGACTTGCGTCCGAGCTGATCCTCCAGCATCTGAAACACCTTCACATGGGCATTCCGGATTCCCTGGCTCGTGTAGACCATCACGGGTTTGCGTACCAGGCGGATGCCGAGCCCTTCGAGCGCGTCGAACAACTCCGGGAGCTGCAACGGTGTAAACATCCGGTGCTGCATCACGGGACGATCTTCGATGAAGAGATCGCCGTGGCCCTCGTTCCATAGGCCGCGTGTCGTGTTGTCGTCGTTGCGGAGCGAGATCTCGTAGCTGTTGTGCTGGCGGCAACTGCCGTAGAGGCTGCGGGGACTGTTCAGCCGGAGTGTCAGCACCACGCGCCTGCGCCGCTCCTTCTTCGGTGCTGCCGGATCGGCATAGGGCTCGCCGTCGGAGGAGAATTGCGTGATGACCTCCCATTCGTATGACTCGGGCCACGGGATTCCGGCGGCCTCCAGCCATCGGAAGGCCTCCAGCCGGTGCGTAACGGAGTCGTAGAAGCCTTCAATCCGGCTTCTGAGTTCCTGCCGGTGGGGAAATGGAAATCCCTCCAGCAGGCGGACAATGCGCCGCAGCAGGAACAGCTCCGCGGGATCCTCGACCATCAGCATGCGCGCCAGCACGAGCAGATAACGCACGGCCTCCGGCTCTGCCGAAAGGGCGAGAAGCGCCACGCAGTACCAGAACCCCACGATATCGTAGTCCTTCGGCAGACCCGTCGTGCGTTGGCGTTCGCACTCCTCTGTCGAGGTCGGGAGGATGGCGTAGTTGTCGAGCGAGACCGCAACGGCCCGCACCACCTCCGCGTCGGCGGCGAACGGCTCCATGCGCAGTATCTCCTTGAGATTGAGCGGTGCGTGGATGAACGATCCGAGTTTGCGGTTGAGTGCGTCGATCTTTTCGGCCGTCCCGGGAGTGCATCCGGGCAGCGGGGTGATTTTCAGTGGTGTCATGGTATCGGGCTTACATCGGTGAATGAATGGGTATCTTTTTCCTGTGCTGTGATTGCCTCCGTCACCCGGCGGATATTCCGACGGGTATATCCGAACGAGACGATCGAACTGCGCTTGCCGAGGTCATTGATGCTGTTGATCCAGATGCCGCCGCGGTCGTGCGCGACGAAGATCTGTTCACCCCACGTGGCATTCCACCATGCGGGATGGGTGTGTGCGACGAAAAAATCCCGGTCCATGTGGTCAATCGTCCAGTCGTACTGCTCGGCCAGCTCCCGAAGCAATGCGTCGATCCGCTCCGGCGGCAGCACCGTTTTTCTCCAGCGGAAGAAAAGCCTGCGGTGTCGCCGTATGAAGTCGGCCGTATCGACTCAGGCTTCGTTGCGGCATCCAATCATCCAATCCGAATGAATGCTTCAACGAGGAGCAGACAACCGATTCCCGCCACCCATAAAAGGAAGGTAGGAACGGCATTTAGCTCCGGTGCTCCGACCTGGATCGTCAATACGCCGTCGTAGGCCACCCCGTCGAACGAGAGGTCCCGGCAACGAAGCCGGTACTCACCCTTTTTGGCGGGAGAGAAGCGATAGAAGTGCCGGCAGACACGTGTGGTCATGCCGTTGCTCCAGGATTCGGAAGAGGAACTGCGGAGCCATGTCAGCGATGTCCCCTCCTCCGTGACGATGGTCGGGGTTCGGTCGGTATATTGGTTGCTGGAGAGCAGAATCTCGTAGTCGCCCCGAGCCCGCGGCTGCCCGGCATTGATCGAGAGAGAGCAGCGCACAGTGTCGCATTCCGGGGTGGCGGTGTGGAGCAGGACCGCCCGGGCGGCGTTTTCCGGTACGACATCGAAGTTGGGAAGATCGCCCGCCGGAGCCTGTTCGCCTTGTACACTCCAGATCGGAAGTGTCAGTGCGAGCAGCAGTCCGAATCCGCACCGAATAACTTTTTCCATATCACTCGACGGCAGTTTCGAAGGGCGACCGATCGAGCAGGGCCTCCTCGGGAATCCCGGCCGACCGGGGCCAGTAAAATTCATCCTCCGTATCATCTATCCAGAAGAGCGGCAGCATCAGGGGCAGATACTCGAACAGGTGGCTGCCGTCGGTCAGACTGGCAAAGACCACGATGAAGGTATTCATCCGCATACGCTCGTCCCAGGCAAAGCGCCACGAGAGATAGAGGCACTAATAACTTGTATATCATAGAATATCATACAATGCCAAAATCCTTGTCGCTTAAATGAATTTTCTTGTTCGCCCAAAATGGTGATATTCTACAATACCACACAATCCCATGAAAATGCCCAAAAATCGTGTACAAAATCGTGTACGCGGCAAAGCCGGGCAATTCGTGTACATTACAGACCGTCAAACCTTGACATTGCCTTTGCTTTCAATTCATCTACTATCTTGACGTAAGGTTTCATTGCCGAAAAGTCATTGTGACCCGTCCATTTCATAATCACTTCACTTGGAATGCCAAGTTGCAAGGCGGTGACAACAAACGTGCGCCGTCCGCAATGTGTGGTCAGTAAAGCCCATTTGGGGAACACTTCTTCATGTCGGACACCGCCTTGAAAATAGACAATGCGTGTCGGTTCATCAATGCCGCACACTTGCCCAAGAATCTTCAAGCGGGCATTCATCTTCACATTCGATATGATGGGCAACGCCAAATCCTTTGGAAATTTCATGTCCTTGTATTTGTCAAGAATGGCTTGCGAATGCTTGTTCAGTTCAATGCGCAATCCGTCCACCGTCTTTTTGGTCACAACGACAATGAAGCCGTCTTTGATGTCCGACCGCTTCAATTTCGCAACATCCGAATACCGCAATCCCGTGAAGCAGCAAAACAAGAACACATCCCGGACACGTTCAAGCGCGGCTTGCATGGGCAAGAACTGGTGGTTTTCCAAGATTTTGATTTCGTCTTGGGTCAAGTATATTATTTCCTTTGAATTGCCATCCGTGCCTTTCAACTTCGGTTTGAACGTGTCTTGCATATCACCATTGTAATACCCTTTTTTGTGCGCCCAACGCAAAAACCAACGGACAAAGGCAAGGTTCTTGGCAATGGTCGTGTTCCGCAATCCTTTCTTTTCTAAATAAGAAAGGTATGCTTGCATCTTCGATTCATTTATGCCCGGAAATGATAAGTTCGGGTCGAAATCGTGAAGATGGCTTTTGATTGCCGCGAATTTCTCAAATGTCGATTTAGTCCATTGGTTTTGCATCCCCATTGTTTCGGTGAACAAGTCGAACACTTGAAACAAATCCAAGTTCGGGTCTGCAAGGCTTTCATTTGTCTTGGTCTTGCGTCCGACCATATCATTGAACAAATCCTTGATTTCGCCCAATGTCGGAACACGCTTTTCAAGCAATTCATATCTTGCGAACACTTCATTCATTATCGCTTTCCATTCGTCAATGGTGCGGTTGATGTCAGCCGCCCCGATTGCCGATTTCAAGGCACATTGGTTGTCCGCATCCCAATCTTTCAAGTCTATGTTATGCCCGGTTGGGAAATCAAGCGGTCTTTGCCCCCGCAATGTCACACGCATTCGGATGGATAGATTTTGCGTGTCACCCGCCTTGCGCTTGTGAAGCAAGAACTTTATACCTTTCTGAATGTGCATTATTTGTCCGATTTAAGCATTTTACCCCGACCAAGCAACAACCATTCAGGCGAAACGCCAAAGTCCGTGCAAATCGCCGAAAGTGCGTCCAAATCAATCATTTTATAAGTCGTTTCATCCAAAGGCTTGTCAAGGGTGTTCTTTATGCGTGAATACTTGGTTCGGTTCAAGTTGTGGTCAGCGCAAAAGCCTTTCAACCCGGTTATCTTGCCTAATGAGATAGCCAAGTCCAATGCTTCAAAGAAACGGCGTTGAATTGCCATTGCTTGTGGGTTGATGCTCTTTTTCATTGTTGCTTGATTTGTGTAAATGAAAGACTATCAATCACCAATGTTCCCATGTCAATGAAAGGTTTGTCGCCAAAGGCAGAAACACCCACACTTGGATAATCGACAAGGCATTTGCCGCTTGGCAACTTGAAACCCGTTTCCGCTGAATTGTTCGCAAAATCCCGGAACGTGCCTTTGATATGATACAAAGCACCATCAACGAGTGTCGCGACCGTTTCTTTGTCCAATATCGCAAAGACTTGAAAGGTCGTTTCGTATTTGTCGGACAATTCGCATTTTGATGTCACGTCACCAAACCCGAATTTCACAACGTATTTTTCAATGTCGGTTTCAAGTGTTTGTGGGTACTTCAAGCACATTTCATATTGAAACGGCAAATCTTCAATGTAGGGCAATGAATGCCCCCGGAAGCATTGAAACTTTGATTTCAATGTGTCCGCAAGAATAGACCTTGTTACATCATTGTTGTTTGCATTCGGTTGGGCTTGCAAGCAAGAATCCAACATTTCACGCAAGGCATACTTTTCTTGTTGTTCGTGTTGTGGAACTTGCTTGCTTGCGTTATTCATACATCCGGCAAGCAGCAAGCAACACACGATGAATGTTATACTTTTGATTGTTCCCATTGCTTCATCTTTTTATCATATTCAATAATCATTGTGTCGAACTGGTCTTTGTTCACGGTCGTATATTCTTCACCTTTCAGGCTTGCCAATTCGAGTTCATCAAAAATTTCTTGCGGCATGACCGAATAATAAGACGGGTTGCCGTAATAGTCATTGACCTTGATTTTTATTGTTCCCATATCATTGCCCTTTCGTTAAGTTCCCTATTATTTCCAACAACTTGTCAATGTGTTCTTGCGCCTTTGCCAAAGATTGTTCTTTGCTTGCAAGGATTTCCAACAGTTTGTCGGTGTCGGTCTTGTGAACCGTTACGTTGTTGCCATTGATGTTGTCGCCGTGAACATTTTGTTGTTCACCCCCGGCGTAATTTTGCGGCTTCAACACAAGGTCACGCAAAATTGCGTGTTTTGACCTTGGTATTTTCGTGCCCGATTCCCAATTTTGAATGGTTCGAGGGTGTACGCCGACCATTTCCGCAAGGGTTTCTTGCGATACACCTAATTTTTCACGAATTTCTTTTATATTCAAATCATTCATAATCAACGACTTACAAAATAAACTAAATTTTAACACGCAATTTTGTGTGAAAAAGTTTGGTTTTACACGCAATATGCCGTATCTTTGCAAACGTAAAGTTCCACAATGCAAAGGTAAAGCATTAAGGAGCGTTTGCAAATAGCAAAATTACGCCATTTTTTGCGGAATGCCAAAAGCAAACCCGAAAAGTTGCGGATTTGAACACATTTAATTTCAAACATATATGAGTAAAGAACAATTTTCATTCAACAAAGGATGGTCGCAAGTCAAGAACGGCGACATTTCCGAATGCCGGGCAAAGCTGATGGCGGCTTTGGGTATCAATACCCGAATGGCATTCTTAAACAGATTGAAAGGTGAGGTCGAACCCAAGGTTTCGGAAGCAAAGGCGATTGAAGCCGTCTTTGCCGATTACGGGATTAAGGACGTTTGGGGAATGTGATATGGAAGCAAAAAGCCTGACCAAGCGTGAAGCCGAAATTGCGGAATTGTTCGCATGGGGCGCAAGCAAGAAAGACATTGCGGAACGCCTTTTCATTTCGGAACGGACGGTGGAGAATCACGCCCGGAACATATATGAGAAAACCGGGTGTTCCAAAGTCAATGAATTATCCGCATGGTGGTTTTGCACGAAATTCCACATTTCCTTTGACTTGTCGCCCCTGAAACGCAAGTTCATTGCAACAACACTTGTCGCCTTGCTGATACCGCAAATCTTCAATTTCGACAATGTGGCAATCAGAGTACGCACAAGGAACACTTGCCGGACGGTTCGGGTGGCAAGGTCAAGACGGAAGTTTGAAGATGACTTTGCAACGGTCGAATTTTAACTAACAACTAAAAATTTCGCAACAATGAAAGAAGAAACAAAGAAACAAGTCAGAATCGCCATTGTCGGTTTGTTCGGTGTGCTTGCGTTGATATGCGCAACATCCGAACCAATAAACCAAGAAACATGGTTTAAGGACTTCTTTATCAGCAAGACGATTGCCGCCCTTTTCGGGTATGTCGCATACAGGCTTGCGAAGTATTGGGAATCAAAGGGGCTTTTGCCTGAAATGGATGATGAAGTATGATAAAAATTGACCCAAATACAAGGATTATCGACTTGACGGTTGGCGAATTGATGGAGTTGATAGAATCCGCGCAAGCGGACAAGGCAGCACCGCAAGCACCGACCGCGCCCGAAAAACGGTATGTCTATGGTATCGCCGGGATTGCCCAAGTGTTCAATTGCAGTATGACAACGGCAAACAGAATCAAGGCAAGCGGACGGATTGACCGGGCAATCAAGCAAAACGGGCGAATTATCATTGTCGATGCCGACCTTGCTTTGGAACTATACAATAACAATAAATAATACGCAACAATGAAACAGGTAACATTAAAATCTTTGACCCTTTGCAACTTCAAGGGTGAAAAGGAACGGACAACGAATTTCAACCCGGATGTCACCACAATATCAGGTGGCAACGGTTTGGGTAAGTCAAGGCATTTCGATGCTTTCATTTGGCTTCTTTTCGGCAAGGATTCCAAAGACCGAAAGGATTACGAAATCAAGACACGCATTGACGGCAAGGAATTGCACAACGTTGAATGCAGCGTTTCGGGTGTCATTGTCGTTGATGGTGAGGAAATCAGCTTGAAACGTGCCTATATTGAAGATTGGGTAAAACCCCGTGGGCAAGTCGAAAGGGTGTTCAAGGGCAACCACACCGAATGTTGGTGGAATGAAACCCCGGTCAATGTCGGCGAATACGCCAAAAGGATTGAAGCAATCATTGATTCATCCGTGTTCAAGATGATAACCAACCCGGCATTCTTTGTCAATATGCCGTGGAAGCTGCAACGGGAACAACTTTTTCAGCTTGCCGGAACAATCACAGATGCCGAAATTGCTTCAATGAAGCCCGAATTTGCCCTTTTGCTTGACAAGATAAGCGGTAAGTCACTTTCGGACTTCAAAGCCGAAATTTCGGCACGGAAGAAGCGTTTGAAAGATGATTTGGCACAAGTCCAACCAAGGATTGACCAAACTTATAAGATGATGCCCGAAAATGAAGATTTCAACGCCCTTGAAGTGCAAATCCAAGTCATTGACGATGAAATCAAGGACATTGACAAGGCAATCAGTGATGCAACCGCCGCAATCCGCAAGGAATATGAAGCGGAACAGGAAAAGCAAAAGGCGGTGAATACCTTGAAATCAGAGTGCCAACAAATCATTTTCAAGGCAAAGCAGGAAGCACAGGAAGCCGCATTTGAAGCCAATGCCCGCCGCCGTGAATTGGAAAGCAATATCAAGGCAAAGGAAAGGGAATTGGCGACCACCAAGCGTGAATTATCTTCTTCACAAAAGGAGCAAGAACGGCTTGAAAAAGAGATTGAAAAATTGAGGTCGGAGCAAGACACCTTGCGCAAGCGTTGGTTTGAGGAAAACGGCAAAGTCTATGAGGGTGAAACCACTTGCCCCCATTGCAAGCAGGAATTGCCCGCCGCAATGATTGAACAGGCAAGGGATGTTTTCACAAAAGCACAAGCCGACAAATGCAATGAGATAACCGCCAAGGGAAAGGGAATTGGCGAAAGAATCAAGGAACTTGAAAAGGAAATCGAGGATGTGAAAAAGGACATTGAAACATCCAACGCAAGTGTTGTTTCCATCCAAGCAGCCATTGACGCATTGAAAGCCGAATTTGTGTCTTTGCCGCTTGTTGATGCCGCCGCCGTTGTTCCTGAATCAATCCCGGAATGGGTCGAAAAGCAAGCGGAAATCAAGGAAATTGAAGCCACCATCAAAACGGAACAAGCAAGTTCCGCCGACACGAGCAAGGCGCAAGAAAGAAAGTCAGAGTTGAACAAGACCCGTGATGAACTGAAAAAGCGTCTTGCCAATCGTGACACAATCAGGCGTTACGAAGATGAAATCAAAGACCTTGAAAAGAAAGGCAAAGACCTTGCCCAACAAATCGCCGATGCTGAAAAAGAAGAATACACGGTTGAGCAATTCACCAAGACCAAGATTGACGAATGTGAAAGTCGCATTAACGGGATGTTCAAGCACGTGTCTTTCCGCTTATTCGATTACACCCTTGAAAACAATGCCGTTGAAACGTGCATTCCATTGATTGATGGTGTTCCTTATCCAAGTGCGAACACCGCCGGGCAAATGAATGCCGGGCTTGACATAATCAACACGTTGTGCAAGTTCTATGGCGTTTGCGCCCCGATATTCATTGATAACCGGGAATCGGTCAATGATATTATCGAAACAGAAAGTCAGATTATCAACCTTGTTGTCAATAAGGACAACTTTTTAACAATCAAATAAATAACGCAACAATGGAAAAGAAAATTGAGAAAGGCGAATTTATTTCACAGGTGGAAACATTCGCACGTATGATGTCAGAAATGACAAGTGAAAAGGATGGTGTAAAGCGCGGTCTTATAATCCTTGCGTCCGAATCCGTGGAAAGTGAGGATGGCACAAAACAGATTGTGGCGGTCATGGGGCATGGCGGAAAGGTCGTTGAATCAATCGCCGCATTAGCGTTGCAGGAAAAAGGCAAGGAACTTATTACGGCAGGAGTAAAAGAAGCCGCCTTGAAAGAACTTATTGAAAAATTCGGGGGGGGGTATCTAACACTATTCATCAACAAGTAAATTGAACAGATATGAACGAAATTCAGAAAACAGAAAAGCAGGGGCAAGCATTGACGGTTGCCGCCCCCGTGCAAGTCGGGTTCAACTTCTTTGACCCGGTGCAATTTGAAACAATGCAACGTGTGTGCAGGATGTTTGCCAATTCGGAACTTGTGCCGGATATGTACAAGGTGACGGACAAAAACCCAATCGAAAAGGCGATGGCAAATTGCATGATTGCCATTGAGATTGCCCAACGTATCGGCGCAAGCCCCTTGATGGTCATGCAAAACATGGTGCCGATATACGGCAAGCCGTCTTGGTCTTCAAAATTCCTTGTCGCCACCGTGAACACTTGCGGACGCTTCAAGCCCTTGAAATACCGCTTCACCGAAAAAGGGATGCTTGGCATGGTTGATTATGTCGAATACACGAAAGTATGGGTGAACGGTCAGAACGGACGGGGCTATTACAAGAATGAAGCCGCGACCAAGCAGTTTGACGGGCGCAAGATGATGGACATTGAGTGTGTCGCCTATACGAGCGCAAAGGGTTCGGAAGAAGTCTTGGAAAGTTCGCCCGTGTCAATTCGCCTTGCAATCCAAGAGGGTTGGTTTACAAAGAACGGTTCAAAATGGCAGACCATGACCAAACAGATGCTAATGTATCGTGCGGCTTCATTCTGGACAAGTGCTTATGCCCCCGAATTGTCAATGGGTATGCGTACCGTTGAGGAATACCAAGATATTGTCGATGTCGATTATCAGGAAGTCGGGGCGGAAGTTGAAGCCGAAAAGCACGACAACGCCAACAAGGTGCAAATCGGGGTTGATTTGGCGCAAGGAAGCGACAAGACCACGGCGACAATAATTGACCCGGAAACGGGCGAAATCAAGGCGGTGGATGATGCAAAACCCGCGCCCGCGAATGATGAAGCGGCACAATCGCCGACACCACAACCCCAACCCGGTTTCTAACAATCAAAATCCGAAAGGCTATGGAATTGAAAATTTTGGGTTCAAGTTCAAAGGGCAATTGTTACTTGCTTGACAATGGCGATGATTGCTTGATGATAGAATGCGGCATTCCGTTCAAGGACGTGCAAAAGGCGGTCAATTTCGGCATTTCCCGCATTGCTGGTGTAATCATATCGCACGAGCATGGCGACCACGCCAAACACGCCGGAAAGTGCCTTGAAGCGCAAATTCCGTGCTATATGTCACAAGGTACGAAAGACGCATTGCATTTGCCGCAAACCCGGCTTGTCCGGGTGATGGATGAATTGAAAATGTACAAAATCGGCAATTTCAAGGTTCAGCCATTCGCAACCCAACATGATGCCAAAGAGCCTTTCGGATTCTTGATTTACCACAATGAATGCGGCTTGGTCTTGTTCGCGACTGATACATATTACTTGCATTACACCTTTCAGGGATTGAACAACATCTTGATTGAATGCAATTACCGTCAAGACATATTGGATGCCAATGTTGAAGCGGGCAAATTGCCGATGGCATTACGGGCAAGGACTATGAAAAGCCATTGCAGCTTTGACACTTGCCGGGAAACATTGCTTGCAAACGACTTGTCAGGCGTGAACAACATTGTCTTGATACACCTTTCGGATGGCAATGCGAATGCAAAGGAGTTCAAGCAAGGAATTGAAGAAGCAACGGGCAAGACCATCCACATTGCGGAAAGTGGAATGACAATTTCAAATTTCAATAAATCACCATTTTAATTTTCAGAGTATGAAGAAGTTTCTTTTAAGACAAAAAGGCATTGAAAAAGCCATTGGAAAGTTTGATTCAAAGGTTGAAGCCGTTGATGTGATGGACGGTTACATTGAGGACAACAACGAAGATTTGGATTCGGACGATGAGGGGTATTTGACCCCGTTTGATTTCACCCTTGATGAAATCGAGGATAAGGAAATCAACGAGCTTGTGACCAACTATGAGGAAGCCCGGAAGTATCTTGGCGGCAAGCCGAATGCGGATTTTAACGTAACAAAGAAGCTGCAATCGAACAATTGCTTGGATTTGTCCGGCGTTGCCCACTTGGTTGATGAAATGAACCCGCGACACCTCAAAGCACTTGCCGCATTGAACAAGTTGTTCACCATTGCGGAAGCATGGAACAAGGCGGATGATTTCGTGCCGGATTTCAGCAACACCAACCAATACAAGTATTACCCTTGGTTTGTATATGACCGGGATGCTGCGGGGTTCGTGTATGCGTATACGGCTTTTACGGCTACGTATACGAGTGCGAGTCTCGGTTCTCGGCTTTGCTTCAAGACCGTAAATCGCGCCCGCCAATTCGGTGAAATGTTCGCCGACTTGTACAACGAAGTGTTCCTTTTCAAATGACAGGTGTTTCATAGTAAAACGGATAAGATATGGATAAAGAACTTGGGCAAGAATACAAGAACCCGATTCAACGTGAAGCATTCTTGAAAGACAATTGCGATGGTTGCGAACAAAAGGGCTACATGAAGCCATACAGCCCGGAAGAATTGCAAGGGCATAAAGAAAAACTTGCCAACGTGTCGATTGAGATTGAAGAACTTGAAAACGAGAAGAAAGAAGCGATGGAGATTTTCAAGGGCAAGTTGAAGCCCTTGCAGGAACAGCGCAAACAGATGGTTTCCAATATCAAGGCAAAGGCGGAATATGTGACCGAAATATGTTACAGGTTCACCGACCAAGAAACAAAGGAAACCGGGTACTACAACAAGGACGGCAAATTGGTTGAGAGCCGCCCGGCGACCGCCGATGAACTGCAACCGACCATCTTTGGCGTGGTTCGCAACCTCAATCAACCAACAGGAACGGACAATTAACATCTAAATTTTTGAATTATGGACAACGAAAAATTGCAAATCAACCTTGCGCCCGGAATGAGCAAAGCGGAACTTGTCATTCGTGAGGGTGCAGCACCCAAAGAACTTGAACCCAAAGCCCCCGTCAAAACCAACTTGAAAGGCGTAATCGGGGCGGTCGTTGAATACCTCAAAAAGAGAATCAACGCCGGGCAATTTGAACAAAAGGATTGCCACGTTCTTGTGAACCGTGACACAATCGAAATCACCTTGATTACGAATGAAGCGGACGAATACAGGCGTGGCGAAATCACGGGCAAATTGAGTTACAACCCCAAGTTCATTGAATTTGGCATTAACGCCAACAAGGTGTGGACACCAACGGAACTTGGCTTGTTTATCAAGATGAACCGGGCATTCTTTGCCGACCGCAACGAAAACATGAAGTTGGTGTCAAGCCTGATGAACTTCACCGCCGATGTGAACAACAAGATTGAAAGGGCGGTCAAGGAAAACGGCAACCGCACGGACAATTTCGCCCAAATGGTAAGTTCCAACTTGCCCGATTCGTTCACCATCCAAATGCCCATCTTCAAGGGTATGCCGCCCGAAACAATAGAGGTGGAAACATTCGCACAGGTGAACGGGCGTGAAGTCGCCTTTGTCTTGTTGTCGCCGGGCGTACAAGCAACGCTTGAAGATTTGCGTGACAAGGTGATTGATGAACAATTGGAGCAAATAAGGGAGATTGCGCCGGAAATCGCAATCATTGAAGTTTAACCGAATGCCCCCGGCTTGCTTTGTCGGGTCGGGGGCTTTAATTGTCGCAACAATGAATAAGGATTTGAAAATAACATTGGAATCCCTTGTGGCAAGGTACAACACAACGGCATTCATGGATAATGACCCGGTGTTGTTTCCGCGTTGCTTCTTGGGCAAGACCAAACAAGATATTGAAATCGCCGCATTCCTTGCTTCAACAATCGCTTGGGGTAATAGGAAACAGATAATGAACGGTTGCCGGAAGATGCTTTTTGACATTATGGATGGTAAGCCTTATGATTTCGTGATGCAACACAAATGGGAACAAATAGACCCCGAATGCAGCATTCACCGCACGTTCTTTGGACGTGATTTGGCGTATATGTGCAAGGGGTTGCATTCCATATTCATTGAAAGTTATTCGTTTGAATATGTGTTCATCCAAAGCGGTTGCAATGTTTGGAAAGGTTTTGAAACATTGCGTGAAATGTTTGCAAAAGCCAATGGCGGTAAATACTCAAAGCACCTTTCCAACCCGACACCCAACAGACACAAGGGCGGTTCGGCTTGCAAACGCTTGAATCTGATGTTGCGTTGGTTATGCCGACAAGATGGCATTGTTGATTTGGGCATTTGGCACGAATTGACCCCCGACAAGCTGATGATGCCCCTTGATGTTCATGTCGCCCGTGTGGGGCGTGAATTGGGCTTGATTACACGGCAAGGCAACGACCGCAAGACCGTTGAGGAATTGACCCGCAATTTGGCGGTTTTCGACCCCAAAGACCCTTGCAGGTATGATTTTGCGTTGTTCGGTATCGGTGAATCACAAAAACACGTCAAGCGATGAAAGAAGTGTATTATTTCCAACATGATTACAATGCCCGGAATGACCCAAAATTGCAAGACGTGTTGATTGAACACGGTGCGGCGGGTATCGGTGTATTTTGGTGCATTGTCGAGCAACTATATGAACAAGACGGGTTCTTGCCCTTGAAGTCGTGCAAAAGCATTGCATTTGCATTGCACGTGGAAAGCAAGGTTGTTGAAAGTGTAGTGCAAGACTTCGATTTGTTCCAAAATGATGGCGAAAAGTTTTGGTCAAAGTCAGTAAATGCACGTCTTGAAAAGCGCAAAACCATTTCGGAATCAAGAAAACTTGCCGCCATAAAGCGTTGGCAATCAATGCAAAATCAGCAAACGCAATGCAAAACGGATGCAAATGCAATGCAAGATATATCCAAAGAAAAGAAAAGTAAAGAAAAGGAAAGTAAAGAATCTAATAATATAGAGAGGGAAAAAGCAAAAACCGTCAAACGGTTTTGCCCCCCTACTATTGAAGAAGTACAATCCTACATTCAAGAAAAGGGATATTCGGTTGATGCGGAAGCATTCATTGCGTTCTATCAAAGCAAAGATTGGATGATTGGCAAAAATAAGATGAAAGATTGGCGGATGGCGGTTGTCACATGGTCAAAGCGTGACAATATGCGCCCGGCAAGAAAAGCAAGTGTAACCAAAAAGTGCAATGACGAATGGACGTAAAAGAAACCATAACAGACAAGGACGGCAAGCAAAAGACCGTGAAAGTGCAGATGCCAAGTGTCGGTCGCATTTTGGAAGCCGTGAAGCAACGTGGGTTGTTTGTCGGCATTACCCGTTACCAATACTTGCAATATGATGTCGAAGAAGCATTGAAGATTGTTGAAGCAATCGGCAAAAGCCGGAATCCAAAGTTCGTGATTGACGATGAAAACCGCTTCACTTACGAAAACTTCATCAAATGGTGTCATTGCGACACGTCAATGCAATGTCTTGACCCTGACACAAGGCAAGTTGTTCCGGGGCATTTGAAACGCGGTATCTACATTGCCGGAAACACGGGTTCGGGCAAGTCATGGTGTCTTGAAATCATGCTTGCATATAGTGCCGCATGGGGTTTCCGGGTGTCAATGGAGAAAGACAACAACACGACACGCCCTTTGTGGTGGGTGACGTTCCGGGCTGATGAGATATGCGACAAGTTCATTGAGGATGGGAACATTCAAAGGTACAAATCGCAAGGCATTCTTGGCATTCAGGATTTAGGCAGCGAGCCGCAAGAATCAATGTACATGGGCAACCGTCTTGACGTGTTGCGGAACGTGCTTGAATACCGGGGCGACAAGACCGACGAATTAACCCTTATCACCTCAAATCTTAAAATCAACGGTGAAGCACTTTCAAACAGGTATGGCGACCGTGTGGCAAGCCGACTTCGTGAAATGTGCAATTATTTTGAAATCAAAGGAAAAGACAGACGTAAAATTTAACAGCTATGATTACGAAAGAAACAGCAAGGCAAATTTACAATTGCCACCAACAGATTGAAGAAATCGGAAAAATCAAGTCCGATATGTGCGAGGAAGTCGAAAAAGCGCGTGAACGTGCGGCGAAAGACCCGCGCCCCATTGCTGAAAATGAAACAAGTTTCGGCAAATATGGAAAGGGAATGCAATTGGGTGTTCCTGACGGTATATGTTCATCAATGCGCATTTTCAACATTTCGCCCGAAATTGCCATTCAGGTGATGGATGAACAAGTTGAAGTCTTGAAAAAGCGACTTCAAGAACTTAAAGCGATTGCAAAAATAGAACTTGAAGCAGATGGCAAATGAAGAATTGAAACAGGCATTGGGTGATGATTTATGTGATTATTGCCCGTGGAAAAGCGGCGAAATCGACCACCGTTGCGATAGTCTTTGCGAGGGCTTATATTGTGATGATGCGTTGGACGCTTTCTTGGATGAAAACCAAGGTTTCTTTGATGATGATGCGGAATAATTAACTAATAACTTTATAAAAATGGACGGTATTATCATTCAACAAGATGCGGTCTATAAGACCGAAAAAGGAACACCCGTGACCGATTCTTTGAAGGTGTCACAAGTGTTTGACAAGCAACACAAGAATGTGTTGAAAGCCATTAGGAATTTGGCGGCTCAAAATTTAGCCGCGAAAAATTGGTTCTTTGAAACAACGTATGTTGATATGCGGGGGCAAACACAACCGATGTTCATAATGACCCGTGACGGCTTTTCCTTGCTTGCAATGGGTTTGACAGGTGCAAAAGCAATGCAATTCAAGGTTGCATTCATTGAGCAATTCAACGCGATGGAAAAGGTTGTCAGGCAAGCAATGCAACCGACCACCACCCCGGCGATACCTCAATCATTCGCGGAAGCATTACGCCTTGCAGCGGCACAGGCGGAACAAATCGAGCGGCAGCAAAAGCAGATTGAAGCTGATGCACCCCGTGTCTTATTCTCACAAGCGGTTGAAACCGCGAAACAATCCGTGCTTATCGGCGAACTTGCCAAGATAATATGCCAAAACGGGGTTCAGACGGGCGAAAAGCGGCTTTTTCAATGGATGCGCGATAACGGCTATTTGTGCCAACACGGTGAAAGATACAATCAACCGACCCAAAAGGCAATGGAAATGGGCTTGTTTGAAATCAAGAAAACGACCATTCAGAAGCCTAACGGCGACACCCTTATTTCCAACACGACCAAAGTAACGGGCAAGGGTCAAGTGTATTTCGTGAATAAGTTTTTGCATAACAACCAAAAGAACTTGCAGCCATGAGGATATACATATCAGGAAAGATAAGTGGCTTGCCATATAAGGAAGCCGAACAAAGGTTTGAAGATGCGGAAGCCTTATTGACGGAACTTGGCTTTGAAGTGATTAACCCCTTGAAGAATGGTCTTGCAGCCCATGAAGAATGGATAAAACACTTGTGCAAGGACATTGAAATGTTGCATTTGTGCGATGCAATCTACATGATGGATAATTGGACTACTTCAACCGGGGCTTCAATAGAATTTGATTTCGCCAACCGCACGGGCAAGGACGTATTGTTTGAATCAAACATAATCATTCTAAATGATGAATACAAAGCAGTCATGCGCATTCAAAACGCAATCCACGAAGTGACCGGGTTACGCTTCAATCAGTATATCACCAAGTCGCGCAAGCGTGAGGGGGTATTTGCCCGAATGATATTCGTGTATCATTGTCGCAAGCGCAAAATGAAGTTGATACAGATTGCGAAATACGTTCACCGTGACCATTCTTCGATGCTTCACTTGTTGAAGAAATACGAAGATGATTTCAAGTATAACCCACAATTCCGTGAATTGGCAACAAGAGTAAACAATATATTGAATAGAACTAATGAAAGCGCATAAATTCGATTACCGTTGGACTTTGAAAGATGCCCGTTTTACCAAGGATAAAGGGGTGGTCTTTTCATGTTTCGCTTGTGGGGGGGCAGTTCGATGGGTTACAAACTTGCCGGGTTTGATGTAATCGGGTGTAATGAAATAGACCACCGTATGATGTACGCATATTGTCAGAATCACAACCCCAAGTTTCCTTTCCTTGAACCGATACAGACATTCAAGGATAGACAGGACTTGCCGCCCGAATTGTACAACCTTGACGTGCTGGACGGGTCGCCGCCTTGTTCCACGTTTTCGGTCGCCGGAAGCCGTGAAGAAGCATGGGGCAAGATGAAG
The DNA here is from genome assembly GCF_002159375.1 of Alistipes sp. An54. Lineage (NCBI taxonomy): Bacteria > Pseudomonadati > Bacteroidota > Bacteroidia > Bacteroidales > Rikenellaceae > Alistipes > Alistipes sp. An54. Next base: position 1,535 of record NZ_NFIA01000002.1, on the reverse strand, counting down.
CACTTTCGAGAGGGTCAGGCGGCGCAAGTGCTTGACACCTTATTTTTCGACTTCATAGACCTTGCAAAGAAGCTGCAACCAAAGGTCGTTGTTGCCGAAAATGTCAAGGGGTTGTTGCTTGGTGAAGCCAAGGAGTATGTAAGGCGGATATATGAGGGCTTCGAGGATGCCGGGTATTATTGCCAACATTGGTTGCTTGACGCTCAAAAGATGGGTGTTCCGCAAAGGCGTGAACGTGTGTTCTTTGTCTGTTTGCGGAAAGACCTTGCCGCCCCGTTCTTGGTGATGCAAGACCTTTTCAACGAAGTGCCGAAATTAGACCTTGATTTCAACGAGCCGCCAATAATGTTTGGTGAAGTCGCCGACTATTCAGGGCGCGAAATCAATTCAAGGGTGATGCGCCTTTTGTGGGATAACCGCAAGGATGGTGACAGCAACCAAGGTGATGCGAATGAAAGGTTGTTCGGCAAAGGGTCGAACTTCAATCAGGCTTATGTGTATCCGGACAAGATATGCCCGACACTTGCAAGCAAGGAATCATGCTTGATTCACTTTGTGCAACCCAAGTTCCTTGCCAAAAGTGAAGTGTGTTGCATTTCATCCTTTCCGCAAGACTACAATTTCGGCGGTCAGTCACCCCATTATGTGTGCGGAATGTCCGTGCCACCCGTGATGATGGCACAAGTCGCAAGCCGCATTTGGGAACAATGGTTATCGAAGATTTAGCAAATAATGTTTCACTATAAAACAAAAGCAGAAAATGAAACTTCTATTTTTTGACCTTGAAACGACCGGGGTAAATCCCGGCAAGAACGGAATCCATCAAATATCGGGTGAAATCGTGATTGATGGGGTTTCCAAAGAACAATTTGATTTTCACGTTCAGCCCAACCCCAAGGCGATAATCGAAGAAGAAGCCTTGAAAGTCGCCGGGGTGACACGTGAACAAGTGTTGGCATACCCGCCAATGCGACAGGTGTATTCGGAATTTGTCGCGATGCTTGGCAAGTACGTTGATAAGTACAATAAGAAAGACAAGTTCTTTTTGGTCGGCTACAACAACGCGGCTTTTGACAATCAGTTTTTGCGCGGTTTCTTCTTACAGAACAGCGACAATTACTTTGGGTCTTGGTTCTGGTCGAATACCATTGATGTGATGGTGCTTGCGTCCGCATATCTTGCGACACGCCGCCCCGACATGGAGAATTTCAAGTTGTCCACGGTCGCCAAAACGCTTGGCGTTGATGTCGAAAGTGAATCATTGCACAATGCCTTGTATGACATTAACTTGACAAAGGTGGTGTTTGACATAGTGACGGGTCGAATATGAATGTTGAAACATACGGGAAAATCCGGCTTGTGAATGCCGATTGCATGGAAGTGATGCGGGGATTGCCTGACAATGCCTTTGACCTTGCAATATGTGACCCGCCTTATGGGTTGGGTATTGATGGGCAAAAGGAATGTATCTGCAAGAACCCAAAGCACAACCGCAAGCAGCATGACAAAAAGGATTGGGATAAATTACCCCCCCC
>NZ_NFIA01000019.1:0-36597 GCF_002159375.1 Alistipes sp. An54 | reverse complement strand
GGGTGAGGGGTGTTGGGAGCGTCGGGGCGGAAAGACAAGGATGCCGGGGCGGAGAGGCAAGGGCGTCGGGGCGGAAAAGCAGGAGGCAGGGAAAGGAAGGCATGAGGCAAGCAATCCCGTCTCCGGCAGGCGGGAAGGCAACAAACGAGAGGGGCCTTCTCACCGAGAAGGCCCCTCTGTGGCATGGCTTCGGCCGCTACGCTACTTGAGCGGCGAATCCGGCTCGCGCGACATCACCAGATAGAACATCCGGTCAAGGAACGCCGGAGCGAATTTCTTCACGAAATGCGTCGCACGCCCCTCGATCTCCATCAGACACAACCGTTTGCGGCGCACAATGCCGCGACCGACGATGCGGGCCACCTCTTCGGCCGTCATCATCTTCGACTCGTCGCGCGGCGTCTCACCCTGCTGCGCCCCATGGGCCGTCAGCGCCGAGAAGCGCACGTTCGAGGCCGTGAAGCCCGGGCAGGCGATCATCACGTGGAGCCCCTTTTTCAGATTCTCGATGCGCAGCGTCTCCAGAAAGCCCGTCATGGCGTATTTCGACGCCGAATAGCCCGTACGCCCCGGCAGTCCGTGCAGCCCGGCCACGGACGAGATGCCGACAATCGAGCCCTTCGTCGCCTGCAGATAGGGCAAGGCGTACTTGCAGCAGTTGACCGTGCCCCAGAAGTTGACATCCATCAGGCGGTGGAGCACCTCCAGGTCGACATCGTCGAAGAGCGCCCGCATCGAGATGCCGGCGTTGCAGATCAGCACGTCCAGCCGCCCGAACTCCCGGATGGCTGTCTCGATCAGCGCCCGGCACTCCTCGGGTTTCGTCACATCGACGCCACAGAAGGCCGCCGCTCCGCCCTGCGAGCGGATCTCGTCGGCCAGCCGGCGGAGTTTGTCCTCGCTCCGGGCCCCGAGCACCACCCGGGCCCCCTGGGCCGCATATACCTTGGCCATCGCCTCGCCGATGCCCGACGAGGCTCCCGTGATGACAATCACGCGATCTTTCAATGTCTTCATAGCGTATTTTCGTGTTTCAATCTTCGATCTCGACCTCCAGCATATCGCAGGCCATCCGGACACCCGCGGGGAGCTTCGGCTCCGTCTCGGCCTGCAGCCCGATGTCGTGGGACATGTGCGTGAGCCACGCCCGACGGGGTTCGACGCGGCGGATCAGCGACAGCGCCTCGGCCACGTTGAAGTGCGAGTAGTGCTCCTTGAAGCGCAGGGCGTTGACCACCAGCGTATCCACCCCGCGAAGCTTCTCCACCTCCCGATCCTCGATCGTCTTGAAATCCGTCAGGTAGGCCAGCGGCCCGATGCGGTAGCCCGTCACGGTGAAGCGTTCGGAGTGGTGTCCCGAGACGGGGACGATCTCCACCCCCTTCACCGTAAAGGGGCGCGTGACGTCGATCTCGTGGAGCTCGATCTCGGGGACGCCGCGGTACTTGTCCTGCGCAAAGGCATAGTCGAAATCCTTGCGCACACAGGCCAGCGTCCGCGGCGAGGCGTAGATGTCGACCCGATGGATCGTCGGCGGATAGTCGACGAAATTGAAGGCCCGCACGTCGTCCAGACCGCCGATATGGTCCTTGTGCTCGTGCGTAAGCAGGATGCCGTCGAGATGGCTCACCCCCGTGCGGAGCATCTGGTAGCGGAAATCGGGTCCCGCGTCGATCACCAGCCGCACACCGTGCGTCTCGACCATGGCCGAGGTCCGCAGACGGTGATCGCGCCGGTCGGGCGACGTGCAGACCCGGCAGCGGCATCCGATCACGGGCACGCCCTGTGAGGTTCCGGTTCCCAGAAAAGTGAGCTTCATGTCGGCAAAGGTAAGCATTTTCGGGCAAACCGCCGCATGCCCGGCCCGCAAAATCGCGATGCACGGAATCGGACCGAAACTCCGAAAAAGAGCTTGCAGAAACAGTATTTATTTATTAAGTTTACAAACTCGAAATCAAACCCAAAACAGTTTAAACCCGAATGAAAAAAACTTTGCTGCTTGCCGCCGCCCTGCTCGTCACGGCAGCCCTTCCGGCTCAAAAACGCTACACGCTCGCATCGCCCGACGGCGCCCTGCAGACGACCGTCTCCGTCGGCGGAGAACTCTCCTACGACATCCGCCTCAACGGTCGTACGCTGCTCGAACCTTCGCCCCTGTCGCTAAGGTTGAACAACGGCTCGGTCTGGGGTCCCGATGCCCGCGTTGCCAAGGCGTCGCAATCGTCGGTTGATCAATGGGTCGCTTCGCCCTTCTACCGCGCCGATTCGATCCGCGACCACTACAACGCCCTCACGCTCCGCATGAAGGGCGGCTGGGAGGTCGAATTCCGCGCCTACGACGACGGCGTCGCTTACCGCTTTGTCAACCGTTCGAAGAAACCCTTCGCCATTCTGAACGAAGAGGTCGCCTATCGCTTCCCCGAGGACTTCACGGCCACGCTGCCCTACGTGCGGGCCGGAGAGGACGGCGACTGGGAAAAGCAGTACTTCAACTCCTTCGAAAGCACCTACACCGTCGCACGGCTCTCGCAACTCAAAACCGGACGCCTGGCCTTCCTGCCGCTCGTCGTGGATGCCGGCCGGCAGGTGAAGATCTGTCTCACGGAGAGCGACCTGCGCGACTATCCCGGACTCTACCTCCGCAATCCGGACGGCGGAAACAACCTCTGCGGACAGTTCGCTCCGTGTCCGATCCGCACCCGGCCGGGCGGCTACAACGGAATCGAACATGTCGTGCTGGAACGCGCCGTCCATATCGCCGATGTTCCCGGACCGCGCACCTTCCCCTGGCGCGTCGCCATCATCGGAAACGATGCCGGAATTGCCGCCTCGAACCTGAGTTATCTGCTCGCCGAGCCTTCGAAGATCGACGACCTGTCGTGGATCCGCCCCGGAAAGGTCGCCTGGGACTGGTGGAACGCATGGAACCTTGCCGGCGTTGACTTCCGGGCCGGCATCAACACCGAAACCTACAAATACTACATCGACTTCGCCGCCTCGCAGGGCATCGAATACGTCATCCTCGACGACGGCTGGGCTGCCGGAAAGGGCGCCGACCTCATGCAGATCAATCCCGACATCGACCTGCGGCAGATCGTCCGGTACGCCGATTCGAAGGGCGTCGGGATCATTCTCTGGGCCGGATTCCACGCCTTCCAGCGCGACATGGAGGAGGTGTGCCGCCACTACGCCGAAATGGGCGTCAAGGGCTTCAAGGTCGACTTCATGGACCGCGACGACCAGCAGATGACCCTCTTCAACTCCCGGGCCGCCGAAACCGCCGCCAAATACCACCTCATCCTCGACCTGCACGGAACCCACAAACCCGCCGGACTGAACCGGACCTGGCCCAACATCCTCAACTTCGAGGGCGTACACGGACTGGAGCAGATGAAATGGAACTCGTCGAAGGTCGACCAGATGAAATACGACGCCACGATCCCCTTCATCCGTCAGGTCGCCGGCCCGGTGGATTACACGCAGGGCGCCATGATCAACGCCACGCGCCAGGGTTTTCACCCCAACTACACGGAGCCGATGAGTCAGGGCACGCGGTGCCACCAGCTGGCCCTCTACGTCGTGCTGGACTCCCCGCTCAACATGCTCTGCGACTCCCCGACGAACTACCTCCGCGAAGAGGAGTGCACGTCGTTCATCGCCCGGATCCCCACCGTGTGGGATGAAACCCGGATTCTGGACGGCCGCATCGGCGAATACATCGTCACCGCACGCCGCAAGGGCTCAACGTGGTACATCGGCGGCATCACCGACTGGACGCCCCGCGACCTGAAGATCGACCTCTCGTTCCTGGGCGGCAGTCTCCAGGCTGAACTCTTCCGCGACGGGGTGAATGCCGACCGCAAGGCCTCGGACTATCGCCGCGAAGAGATCCGCATCGATACCGCCGAGCCGTTTGCCGTCCATCTGGCGCCGGGCGGCGGATTCACGCTGAAAATTCAACAGGGGGAATAAGCCCCGGACACTCGAAAAGGCCCCCGTACGACGCATCGTACGGGGGCCTTTTCTTGCCGGCAGAGAGGACCTTTGGATGGCGGCGGGAGAGCCTTGCCGTGCCGGCGGAAGGAGTTTCCGTCATCCCGGCAGGAGGGACCCTGTCATCCGGCGAGTGGGTCTTAACTCCCCGGCGGGTGGGTCTTGGTCCCCCGGCGGGTGGGATTCAGAAGCCCCCTTCGACGGTCCAGTAGAAGGCGCGCGAACCCTGCATCCGGGTCGAGGCATCCAGTTCGCGCAGGGCCGTCATCAGCGGTTCGAGCTGTTCGTCGTCGATGATGGCCAGAATCGAGGCATTCATCGACGGCCAGGCGTGCGTCCCGTAGTGGGGTTCGCCGTCCACTGAGCCGCGGCCCTGGGTCAGGGCCCACTTCGTGAAACCCCGGATCCCCTGCTCGTCAAGAATGGCGTGCACACGATCCGTCAGTGCCTGGTTATAGGATAAAAATACGGCTTTCATGGTATGGTTGGTTCTCGTTGTTTGTTGTCCGTTCTTGTGCAGGGGCCGGCCGGTCAATGGCTCCCGGCCTGGTGCATGGTCGCCTGACGGGCCAAACGACGCTGCTCGCGACGCCGGGAACGGTGGACCAGAATCGAATAGAGCACCGGCACGATGAAGAGCGTCAGGATGGTCGAGAAGGTCAGTCCGCCGATCACCGCAATGCCCATCGGCTGCCACGTCTCCGAACCGGCTCCCGTGCCGATGGCCAGCGGCAGCATGCCCAGCACCGTCGTGAACGAGGTCATCAGCACCGGACGCAGACGGCTCTTGCCGCCCGCTATCACCGCCTCGAAGACCCCCGACCCCCGTTCGATCAGCAGGTTCATGTAGTCCACCATCACGATGCCGTTCTTCGTCACGATGCCCACCAGCATAATCGCACCGATCAGTGCGATGAGCGACAGCGGCGTCGAAGTCAGCCACAACGCCAGGAAAACCCCCGTGAAGGCAAACGGAATGGTGAACATGATGATGAAGGGGAACTTCAGCGACTCGAACTGCGTGGCCATGACGATGTAGACCAGAATGACGATCAGCACGAACAGCGTCAGCAGATCCGAGAAGGCATCGCCCTGATCCTCGACCGTACCGCCCACCTCGAGATCCACGCCGTCGGGCGTCGGGTAACCGGCAATCAGGCGGTTGAGTTCGGCCACCACGTCGCCCAGCGCCACCCCCGCACCGAGCGTCGACTCGACGGAGATGACCCGCTGACGGTTCTCGCGCTCGATCATCGGCGCCGCATACTCCTCCTCGACGCGTCCCACCTCCTTGAGCTTCACGGGACGCCCCTGAGCGTTGTAGAGCGTGATGTTCTCGACATCCTCCACCCGCGTGCGGAACGGTTCGGCGTAGCGGACCACAATGTCGTATTCGTCACCGTCCTCGCGGTATTTCGAGGCCACCAGCCCGTCGATGCGGTTGCGCACGGCCTGCGAGGCCGTCGCACTGTTCATCCCGTAGTAGGCCAGCCGCTCGCGGTCGAAGACCACGTTGTACTCCGGGCGCAGGTCGTCGCGCGAGAGCTTCACGTCGCGCACCCCCGGCAGCGCGCGCATCCGCTCCTTCAGATCGTTCGCCACGGCATTCGTCACATCCATGTCGTAGCCGAAGACCTTCACGTCGGCCGTCGCCGCTCCGCCGACCATGCCGCCCATCGCTCCGCCCGGCGTGACCGTATACTGCCGGATCTCGGGTATGCGGTCCAGATCCTGACGCAGCAGGTCCGAAATGACGTAGATCGACCGCTCACGCCCCTCGACGTCGGTCAGTCGCAGGTTGTAGTTGATGAGGTGCGAACCGGTGGTCTGCATCGCCGCAAAGGCATCGTCCGACGAGTTGGCTCCCGCCGAGGCCGAAACCAGCACCACCTCGGGATATTTCGCGTAGAGAATGCTGTCGATCTGACGGGCGATGCGCGAGGTGTACTCCACCGAAACGTTCTGTTCGAGTTCGACCGTCGCCGCAATGCGGTTGTTGTCCGACGGCGGGAAGAACTCCGTCGGGACCTGCGTCAGCAGCCCCAGCGAGAGCACGAAGAGCGACATCATCGAGATGACCGTCAGCCGGCGATGGTGAACCACCCAGTCGAGCGAACGCGCATAGGCATTGTCGAGCCACGCCAGCGCCCGGTCGATCGGTTTGTAGACGACGCCCAGTCCGCGGCAGGTATGGACGCCGCCCTCGCGTTTGAGCAGGTAGGCCGACATCATCGGCGTCAGCGTGATGGCCGCCGCCGTCGAGACGCACACCACGATCGTCACGATCCACCCCAGCTCGCGGAACAGAATGCCCGCCATGCCCGGAACCAGCGTCAGCGGCAGGAACACCGCCACAACCACCAGCGTCGTGGCAATGACCGACAGCCACACCTCGTTGGTGGCGTAGATCGAGGCCTCCTTCGGCGTCGAACCCCGCTCGATATGGGTGGTGATGTTCTCCAGCACCACGATGGCATCGTCGACCACCATGCCGATGGCGATCGACAGCGACGAGAGCGAGATGATGTTGATCGTCGAGTCCGTGGCGAAGAGGTAGATGAACGAACAGATCAGCGAGACGGGGATCGTCATGCAGATGATCAGCGTCGCCCGCCAGCGCCCCAGGAAGATCATCACCACCAGCACCACGAAGATAAAGGCATAGAGAATGGTCTCCGACAGCGACCCGATGGCATCGGTGATCTCCTGCGAACCCTCGAAGATCAGCTCCATCTTCACGTCGCGCGGCAGACTCTTCTGGATGGCCGGCAGCCGCGACTCGATCTCGCGGACGATATTGACCGTATTGGCCCCCGACTGCTTCTGGAACATCACCCGAACGCCCCGCTGGCCGTTGACCCGCTCATCCATGGTGGCCTTCTCGAGCGTGTCGCGGATCTCGGCCACGTCCGAAAGCATCACCGTGCGTCCCCCGGCGTTCGACACCACCACCTGGCGCAGTTCGTCCGAAAGGCGGAACTCCCCGTCAGCCTTGATGTTGAACGTATTGTTGCCGATGTCGATCGTGCCGCTCGGGATGTTGACATTCTCCGCGGCGATGATCTGCCCCAGCTGCTCGACCGTCAGGTTGTAGGCCTCCAGACGCGCCGGGTCGACATTCACCTGCACCTCGCGCTCCGGGGCCCCCATCACCGTGACGGCCCCCACGCCGTCGACCCGGTTCAGGACGTTGACCAGCTTGTCGTCGAGAATCTTGCTCAGCGCCGGATAGCTCTCCTCGGCCGTCACCGCCAGCATCATGATCGGCATCATCGACGACGAGAACTTGAAGATCGTCGGGTACTCGATCCCGTCGGGCAGCAGCGACTGCACGCGCGACACCGCATCGCGGATCTCGTTGGCCCCCTCGTCGAGGTCCGACCCGTACTCGAACTCCACGGTGATCATCGAGACGTTGTCCTGCGATTTGGAGGTCAGCTTCTTGAGGTTGCTCACCGTATTGAGGTTGTCCTCCAGCACGCGCGTGATGTTGGTCTCGATCTCGGCGGCGTTCGCTCCGGGGTACATCGTGATGACCGAGATCTGCGGAATCTCGATCTCGGGATACTGGTCCACAGCCAGGTTCTTCAGCGAGAAGAGCCCCAGCACCATCACCCCGACAAATATCAGCACCGTGGAGATCGGCTTGCGTACGGCACTTTCGTAAATCTTCATCGGCTGTCGCTTTTACTCCTGTTTGACTTCCACCGGCGCCCCGTCGTAGAGTTTCGACAGCGCCGTCACGGCCACCTGCTCGCCCGCGGCCACACCCCGCAGGATGTCGACCCGGTCACCCACCTGGCGTCCCACCTCCACCGAACGCCGTTCGGTCACCGAATCCCCCACGATGACGTAGAGGTAGCGTTCGGCCGACCCCATCTGCTTCTGCACAGCCACGTCAGGGACCATCACCCCCGGTTTGCTGCCCATGTCGAACCGCGTGCGGGCGTACATCCCCGGGCGGAGGATCCCCTCGGAGTTCGGCACGCGGACCTCCACCTTGAAGGTCCGCGTCGCCGGGTCCAGCGCCGGATAGATCAGCGACACCTCCCCGGCAAACGCCTTCTCGGGGAAGATTTCCACCTGCAGCTCGACCGGCATACCGACCTTCACCTGCGGAAAGAACTGCTCCGAGATGTTGACGATGACCTTCAGCGGATTGATCTGCATGATGTGCAGGATCGGCTGCTGCGCGAAGAGGTCGCCCGATTCGTAGTTGCGCGCCGTGACCACCCCCGTGATCGGCGAACGCACCTCGATGTTCTTCTTCAGGTTGGCAACCACCTCGCGCTGCACGTCCAACTGCGCCCGCGCCTGTTCGATCTGCTGCGCCGAGATGCCACCGGCCTCGTAGACCGGCAGCAGGCGGTTGTAGTCGCTCTCGATGGTCTGCAGCTGGACGAGCTGCTGCGTATACTGCGTCGGGTCGAGCGAAACGACCAGCTCTCCGGCCTGCACCTCGTCGCCCACCTCAACCCAGATGCGGTCGATATGCACGCCCGTGGCCGCCGGCGTGATGTCGTTCTCGCGGTAGGGTTCGATCTCCGAGGTGAACTCCTCCGTCAGACGCACCGTCGTACTGTCGGCCGCCACGCAGCGTGTCAGCACCCCTTTCGTCTCCGTTGCGGGGCCCGCACCCCGGTTGCCCGTGCAGCCGGCCGTCAGGGCGGCCGCCGCCATCATCCACAGCATCTTTTTCATGGTTCTGTCCTTGCCGTTTGTCCGTTATTCGATGTCATTGTTCCCGCCCCACGATCCGGTCGTACTCGGCCTTGGCCGAAAGGTAGTCGTAGATCGCCTGCGAATAGTTCAGCTGCGCCTGGGTCTGCGACAGCTGGGCGCTGTTCAGTTCGAGGATCGTCCCCGCTCCGGCCCGGTAGCGCGTGTCGGAGATCCGGTAGGCCTTGCGCGCCTGTTCGACGGTCAGCTCCTGCGCGAACATCGTCTCGCGCGCCGTCAGCAGGTCGTTCAGCGCCGAGCGCACCTGCACGTCCAGCTGCTGCCGCGCATAGGTGCGCTGCAGGGAGGTCTGCGCAATCTGGTTCTTCAGCTCCCGCGACCGGTTCATGCGCGTCAGACCCGCAAAGACCGGCACCGACAGCTGCACCCCCACCGAGATCGGATGGGTCCAGAAATAACGCGAATCGTCCCCGCTGCCGAAACCCATGAAGGGCTCCATGTCGTTGCCCGTCCAGGAGGCCGTACCGAAGGCCGCCAGCGTCGGCAGACGTCCGGCGTTGGCCGCCCGCAGCGACCGCCTCAACAACTCCTCCTGCAGTTCGAGCGTGCGCAGGCTGCTGTTGCGCGACACGTCGGCCGTCAGACCGTCGGTCCCGGCCAGCACCTCGCCGCGCAGCGCGTCGAGCGACCCCTCGACCTCGATCTCCACCTGCTCGGGGATCGACAGGTACATCTTCAGCATCAGCTTGGCCAGCTTGATCGAATTCTCGGTCTGGAGGATCGTCGGCCGCAGGTTGCTCAACTGCACCTGGGCCGTCAGCAGGTCATACTCCGACATCAGGCCGTGGTCGTACTGCACCTGCGTGTCGTCGACCGTGCGCTGCACCGTGGCCTCCGATTCGCGCAGCACCGCCAGCGACTGTTCGGCCAGCAGGATGTTGTAGAAGGCCTTGCGCACCTCGGCCACCAGGTCGATGCGCGACGAACGCGCCGCCTCGACCGCCGCCGCACGCTGTGCGTCGTTCATCTTCAGCGTCCGGTAGACCGACGGCGCAAAGAGCGGCAGCGTCAGGTCGCCCTGCAGCGCAAAGGTGTTGTCGGCGCCGAACGACAGCCCGCCCCGCATCTCCGACTTGACGATCGAACGCGTATAGTTGCCCGAAGCCGTGAGCTGCGGCAGCAGCGATCCCCACGTCTGGCGCCGCACGTAGTCGTAGCGCGCGACCTCCATGTCGGCCACCTTCACGGTCGGGTTCTCACTCAGGGCCAGTTCGAGCGCCTGCTCCAGCGTCAGGCGCATCTGCCCCGCCGCATCAGAAACGCCCGCAAGGAGAGCAAGCATCCCCACGGCGAGCGTATACAGCATTTTCTTCATGGCGTGTCGGATGTTTTGTCATGAGCTAAGATTTCGGCACTCCGCAGGCCGGCGAAACGTAGCGTTTGCGGTAGTCGTCGACCAGCCGCAGCCCCTCGGGGGTCGATATCCCCCGGAAAAAGGTGCTGACGACCTGCAGGTAGGCCTCGCGTTCGCTCATGCCGTCGGGCAGCAGCAGATCCTTGCGGTCGGTGACCGCCGAGGCCGTATAGTAGAGGACCGAAATGGCCAGCTCGATATTGATCGTCGCGACAAACAGACCATCGGCAATGCCCCGTTCGAGCATCTGTCGCAAGTCGCGACGGCTCTTGGCCGAGCCTTCGCTCATCAGCCGATCGTACACCGCCGGATAGAACTTCCGCAGGCTGTTCAGCAAGCGATGGACGGACTCCGAGTCGTTCAGCACGCAGTCCAGGACCCGGAACATCGCCTCGAGGACATTGCCCGCACCGGCTCCGGCCCGTTCCCGTTCGAGGCGTTTGCATTCGAACCAGTGTTCCATGGCCAGATAGAGCAGGCTCTCCTTGTCGCCGAAGAGCTCGTAGAGCGTACGTTTCGAGACGCCCAGCTGACGGGCGATATCGTCCATGCGGACGGATTTGATCCCCTCCGACACAAACATCTGCATCGCCTGAGCGACGATACGATCCTTCTGATCCATGGTATAGAGTGTTGTCCGAATACAAAAATAAAAAATAAACCGGAAAAACCAAAAGAGTTTTCCGGTTCGTCCCGCAAAGATTCGGCCAAACCGTCGCCCGGCCGGGCCCGCCCCATTCCAAACGGACCTGTCCCTTTCAAAAAAAGCCCTACTCGCAGTAGAGCGAGTGAATATCGTCGCAGGTGGAGTATTTCATGTTCCGCACGGCATCGTCGCCCACATAATAGGCCATGTTCTGTGTCTCCCGGGCGCCGTACCACTTGAAATACTTCATGTAGCTGCGCAGACGGTTGGCCTTGACCGGATCGTTGAGCAGCGTGTCGTCGAACTCCATCTTTGAGGCTGCTCAGGTAATCTCTCGAAATAGCAGTCGATCAGCGCCTGCCAATCCTCCTTGTGGGCCGAATTGAGGCCATACCCGCCGGCAAAGGCCCTTTCGGTGGCCACCACCCCGTTGTACTGCCCCGAATACATGAACTCCAGGAGCAGGAAGGCATCGAAAAGCAGATGCTTCCCGTCGTCGGGGTTCGTGTGGTTGGAATAGACCGAATGGAGCAGGCTCCGCCCGACCCCTTCGAGCCGTCCCGAACCCAGCACGCCGACAATCGAGCCGAACAGCGCGCACATCGACCGCTCGATTTCCATGTTTCGTTTGGGTTCCATCATCTCTTGTCCGGTTTGTTCATCTTATTAAACAGCCGGCTATCTTACACTACAACAACCTGAAATACAATACAATAAATAAAACACACCCGTGTTTATACAAAAAAATCACCCGTTATCGGAGGGAGTCTCTCAAAGGACAAGTTAACCGGAGTCTGAACACCGGTCGATGATGCAAAGACGGGCCCGGACGACTGATCGTCCGGGCCCGTCTTCAGTGCAGGTCGGCCTCAGGCCGCCGTGGCATTTTCGAGTTTGCGCATGATCGAGAAGATGAAGAGCGCCGAGAGCAGGCACAGCACGATCAGCACGCTCCAGACCATCCACAGCGCCATGCCGCTGCCCCACAGATAGCCGATCAGCGAGGTGGCGTAGTTGCCGATGGCCGTGGCGGCAAACCAGCAGCCCATCATCATACCCTTGTACTTCGGAGGGGCCACCTTCGAGACAAACGAGATTCCCATCGGCGAGAGCAGCAGCTCGGCGAACGTCAGCACCAGATAGGTCGAAATCAGCCAGTTCTGCGAGACAAACTGATCACTCGCCCCGGCAGCCTTCACCTCGGCCGGCGACATCAGTCCCACCGAACCGATGGTCAGGATCAGGAAGCCCAACGCGGCGATGATCATACCCAGACCGATCTTGCGCGGAGCCGAGGGCTCCTTGCCCTTGCGGGCCAGGGCCGTGAAGATGGCCACCGAAATCGGCGTCAGACCCACCACGTAGAAGGGGTTGAACTGCTGGAACTCCTGCGGCAGGATGTGAACCGGATCGGGCGTAAGCGTATAGCGGTAGATCAGCACGCCGGCGGCTACGACCACGGCGGCGGCCGAGATCAGTTTGCCGCGCCCCTTCTCCGACTGGAAGAAGCCCACGATGCCGTAGACTCCCACCAGCACCAGCACCAGATTGAAGATATCGAAGCCCATGCGCGTAATGCCCGTCGCCTCGGAGGTCGTGTAGTCACGCGCGAAGAAGGTCATCGTCGAGCCGTTCTGGTGGAAGGCCATCCAGAAGAAGATCACCACCGCGAAGACAAGCATCAGCGCCGTGATGCGCGACTTGGTCTGTGCCGGAGTCAGTTCGGCCGTCTTCACGCCGGCGGAGGTGGCGGCGGCTGCCTGCTGCTTGGCCGTCACGTCGGCATGCTTGAACGTCTTGCGGAAGCCCACGTAGATCAGGTAGGAGACAACCAGCGAGAGGCACGCCACACCAAAGCCCATGTTGTAGGCCGTCGAAAGCTTGTCGATATAGTGGCGCGAGAATTCGCCCAGATCGGTGATCGTCGTACTCATCGAGGCGGCCAGCTCCTGCAGTTTGGCCAGCGGTTCGGCGGGCATCTGCCCGCCCAGCTCGAGGTACTGGTGAGCCAGGGCCGGGATCTGTCCGTTGTAGATCAGACCGTCCTGGGCCAGGAAGTGGTTGGTGATCCATTTGGCCATGCCCGGAGCGAACATCGCGCCGATGTTGATGGCCATATAGAAGATCGAGAAGGCGTTGTCGCGTTTGGCCTGGTAGGCGGGGTCATCGTAGAGGTTGCCCACCAGCACCTGGAGGTTCCCCTTGAAGAGGCCCGTACCGCAGGCGATCAATGCCAGGGCGCCAAACATCATCGCCTGACCCGCAAAGCCCGTACCCGTCGGGATCGAGAGCAGCGCATAGCCCGCGAACATCACGAAGATTCCCAGCGTGACCATCTTTCCGAAGCCGAACCGGTCGGCCAGAATGCCGCCGAAGAAGGGCATGAAATAGACCGCAGCCAGGAAGATGCCGTAGATCTGGGTCGTAACCGCTTCGGTATAACCGAATTTTGCCTGCAGAAACAGCGTGAAGATCGCAAGCATGGTGTAGTAGCCGAAGCGCTCGCCCGTATTGGCCAGCGAAAGGGCGTACAAACCTTTGGGTTGTCCTTTGAACATAGTTGATTTTGGATTTTAGAGAGTGGTTCTTTTTTTGGTTTGACGACAAATTTAGAAATTTTTTCGAGATTTTCGAAGAACACAGGTTACCGTTTCGCAAAAAATGGGCCCCAAAATCCGCATTTTTTACCGACCGACCCCGCCGTTCTGAAAAAAATCCGCTCCCGATCCGACAAAAAACTCCCCGGCAGATGATGCCCGGCTCCGGGATTTTTCGTACATTTGTATAAACGACTCCCCTATGGAAAAAGAGAATACGACCCCGAAACGACTCCCGATCGTCGAACACGACGAGTGGCTGCGGCCCGTCGAGGAGCAGATGAACGCGCGCCATGCCCGCTACGAGGCCAAGATGGCGGAGATCCTCCGCTCGGCCGGTTCGATCGTCGACTACGCCAACGGTTACCGCTACTACGGCTGGCAGTGGGACCCCACGCTCGACGGATGGTGGCTGCGCGAGTGGCTGCCCGGAGCGCAGGACGTCTACGTCTTCGGCGACTTCAACAACTGGCAGCGCACCGAGATCCGCATGCACCGTGACCAGGCCGGTGTCTGGAGCGCCTTCTTCCCCGCGGCGATGTACCGCGACCGACTTACCCACGGATCGCTCTACAAAATCCACGTCCACGGCGATAACGGCTGGATGGACCGCATCCCGGCCTATGCCCGCCGCGTGGTGCAGGACGAGCAGACGAAAAACTTCACCGCCCAGTTCTGGCAGCCGGCCGAGCCCTTCGACTGGCAGGGCGACGCCTTCGACGCCTCGACGCTCGGCAGCCTGCTCATCTACGAGGCGCACGTCGGCATGGCCCAGGAGCGCGAAGGGGTGGGCACCTACCGCGAATTTACGGAGAAGATCCTCCCGATCATCAAGCGCGACGGCTACAACGCCGTGCAGTTGATGGCCATCGCCGAACACCCCTACTACGGTTCGTTCGGCTACCACGTCTCGAGCTTCTTCGCCCCCACGTCGCGCTGCGGAACCCCCGAGGAGCTGAAGGAGCTGATCCGCCGCGCCCACGAGATGGGGCTGGCCGTCATCATGGACCTCGTCCACGCCCACTACGTCAAGAACCTCAACGAGGGAATCAACGAACTCGACGGTACGGACCACCTCTACTCGCGTCCGGGCGAGGAGGGAAACCAGCCCTACTGGGATTCGAAACTCTTCGACTACGGGAAACAGGAGGTGCAGCACTTCCTGCTCTCGAACGTCAAGTACTGGCTCGACGAATTCCACTTCGACGGATTCCGCTTCGACGGTGTCACCTCGATGATCTACCACCACCACGGTTACGTCACGTTCGATTCGCGCGACCGCTACTTCGACGCCGGCGTCAACGAGGATGCCATCACCTACCTCACGCTGGCCAACCGCCTGATCCACGAATTCCGCCCGGCGGCCGTCACCATCGCCGAGGACGTGAGCGGAATGCCCGGCATGTGCATCCCGATCGACGACGGCGGCATCGGATTCGACTACCGCCTCGGCATGGCCATCCCCGACTTCTGGATCAAGCTGCTGAAGGATATTCCCGACGAGGAGTGGAACATCTGGGAGATGTGGTCCGTCATGACCGACCGTCTGCCCCAGGTCAAGACCGTCGCCTACGCCGAATCGCACGACCAGGCCCTCGTAGGCGACAAGACCATCGCCTTCCGTCTGATGGACAAGGAGATGTACTTCCACATGGACCGCGCCTCGCAGAACCTCATCATCGACCGCGGCATGGCCCTGCACATGATGATCCGGCTGATGACGATCTCCACCGGCGGACAGGCCTACCTCAACTTCATGGGCAACGAGTTCGGGCACCCCGAGTGGATCGACTTCCCGCGCGAGGGCAACGGCTGGAGCTATGCCCATGCGCGGCGGCAGTGGTCGCTCTCGCGCAACCGTCTGCTGCGCTACTCGTGGCTGGGGGATTTCGACCGGGCGATGATCCAGCTGGTCAAGAAATACAGGGTCCTCGCGGACGGCTATCCGTGGAACCTGCTCATGGACGAGCACAACAAGACGATGGCCTTCTCGCACGGACGGCTGCTCTTCGTCTTCAACTGGCACCCCACGGCCTCGATCCCCGACTATGAATTGCCGGTGCAGGGCCCGGGCAAGTATGTGCCGATCCTCTCGACCGACGAGCGGCGTTTCGGCGGGCAGGAGCGGCAGTCGATGGACTCGGAGCACTTCTCGTTCAACGTCACGGGCGACGACGGGAAGGAGTACCCCCGCATCCGCATCTACAACACCTCGCGCACCGCAACGGTCTACCTGCGCAAGCGGTAGCAGGCCGGAGGAGGGGCTGCAGGAGGGGGCTGCAGGAGGGGGCTCGTAAAGGGGCAACCCGGCAAAGGGACGAACCGGCAAAGGGATGAACCGGCAAACCGACAAAGGGGCATCCGGCGAAGGGACATCCGGCGAAGGGACAATCCGGCCAAAAAGCAATCCGGCAATGCACCGGCGATATCCGCAAAAAAAGGCGGCGATCCGCATGGGATCGCCGCCTTTCTCCATTCAGTGAGCCGGAGTCATCCGCCCGGGTCTCTACGCGCCAACCAGCGTGCGGGCCACCTCAAGCGCCGCCTCGTAATCGGGCTCATGCGTCACCTCGGGGACATACTCCACGTAACGCACCCGATCGTCCCGGTCGACCACCACCACGCCCCGGGCCAACAGCCGGAGCCCCTCCAGCACAAAGCCGTACTTCATGCCGAAATCCAGCTCGCGGTAGTCCGACAGGACATGCACCCGGTCGATCCCCTCGGCCGCGCAGAAACGTTTCTGCGCAAAGGGCAGATCCACCGAAATCGAGATCACAACCACCTCGTCGCCCAGCTTCGAGGCCTCGCGGTTGAAGCGGATGTTCTGCAGCGAGCAGACCGACGTGTCGACCGACGGGAAGATGCTGTAGATACGCACCTTGCCGCTGAAGCGATCCGACGGTACCGGCTGCAGCGCAGCATCGGTCAATGTAAACGAAGGGGCCTTCTCCCCCACCTGGCAGTGGCGGCCCTCCAGCTTCACGGGCCGGCCGCCGAATGTCACCTGATAATCCATCTCGTAAAATTTAGTTAGGTTTTAAAAATTTTCCCGCAAATCCGGTGCCGCAGCCATTTGCCGCCAGCATCCGCAAAGACTCCCGTCCCAGGGTCCCGATATCCGGCATGCATGCCGGAGTCGGACACCGCAACGGCCGATCGGCGGAAGAAGGGAGAGGCGCCAAACACAAGATCAACCGACTGTCGCAATCAGCCGGCCACGAAATCACCCAAACGCAGGATCAACCGGTCGTCGTGGGATCAGCCCGCCGTCGTGGGATCAGCCCGCCGTCGTGGGATCAGCCGGCCGTCGTGATGCGGCGCACCGCCTCGCCTACCCGGGCGTAGAGATCCGGCAGATCCACCCCGGCAATGCGGCGGTTCTCGACAACGATCCGTCCGTCGACCACCACCGTCTCGACGTCCGAAGCCTTGCCGCAGTAGGCCAGATTCGACACGACGTTGTGAATCGGCTGCAGGTGGGGTTTCTGCAGGTCGACGACAATCAGGTCGGCCAGCGCCCCTTCGCGCAGTACGCCCAGCTCCCCGTCGGCATACCCCATGGCCCGGGCTCCGTTGGCCGTGGCCATCCGCAGCACCTCCCAGGCCGGGAGGGCCGTCGGGTCTCCCGTAGCGGATTTCTGCAGGAAGGCCGCCGTACGCAACTCCTCCCACATGTCGAGGTCGTTGTTCGAACAGGTGCCGTCCGTGGCCACCGTCACCAGAGCCCCGACCCGAAGCATCTTCTCCACGGGAGCGACGCCGCTCGAGATCTTCATGTTGCTCTGCGGATTGTGCGATACGGTCACCCCCCGTTCCACGAGCGTCGCCAAATCGGAATCCGTGACATGGACACAGTGGGCGCCGATCATATGCGGTCCCAGAAGCCCCAGGGCATCGAGGTGTGCGACCGGCGTGCGGCCATAGCGCTCGCCCACGATCCGGATCTCGTCACGCGTCTCGGCGATATGGGTCATCATCCCCAGATCGAGCCGCTCGGCCAGCTCCCGCCCCCGCACCAGATTCTCCGGCGAGACCGTATAGGCCGAATGGGGCGCCACGGCGATCCGCACACGGCCGCTTCCGGCGGCGGCCCGTTCGACGGCCCGCTCCACCTGCGGGAAGACCTCCCCGATGTTCGAATCGAAGTAGTTGCAGCCCAGCACCGCCCGGATCCCCAGCCGCTCGGCCACCTCCACGCACCGATCCTCGTCATAGTACATGTCGACGAACGACGTCACGCCGCCCAGCAGCATCTCGACGATGCCGAGCGTCATGCCCAGCGCCACCTCGTCGGGCGTCTGCCGCGACTCGAAGGGCCAGATGTAGTCGTTGAGCCACTCCATGAGCGTGATGTCGTCGGCATAGCTGCGCTGAAGGGTCATGCCGGCGTGGCAGTGGGTGTTGATCAGTCCCGGCATGAGGAGTTTGCCGCGGCAGTCGATCTCGCGCAGACCGGCGTGTGCCGTGCGGAATGCCGCAGCCTCCGTCTCCGAGTCGGTAACCAGCGTCAGGCGGTTTGCGTCGACGCCCACCCAGCCCCGGAACGTGCGGGGGGCATCCTCCGCCGAGGTCATCGGCAGAATCGTAGCATTGGAAAAGAGTAGTGCCATCGTATTATATAGATATATGGTATTATTTGTTTCTGGGTTTCGGGGTTTTCGGACGCGTCTCCCGGCTGCGTTCCAGCTCCTCGTCGTCGAGCGAATTGCCCTGCACGGTGAGGATGTCGCGCCCGTCAACCGAATTGGAGTAGATCTGGATCACCTTGTTGAAGGCGCCGGGTTCACTCTTGTGCGGCTCGTAGATGATGCGGATCGCCCCCGAATCGGCCGGAGCCACGGGGCGCTTCGAGAACGACGCCCGGATGCACGAACACGACGTGATGACGCGCACCAGCACCAACGGCCGTTCGCCGTCGTTCACAAAGCGGAATTCGTGCACCAGATCGTCGCCCCGGCGCGGCACGTCGCCGAAATTCCACGACGTCTCCTCCAAACACAGATGGGCGCCCGCTCGCTGCGGCGCCTCACGACCCGCACGGGCGGGTTTTGCCGCGTAGGCCCCCGTCATGAGGAGGCTCCCGAGCAGCACGAGCAAAATTCGTTTCATCGGTTCGTCAATTCAGTGTGAATACATAGGTTATCGTTCCGCCCTGCACCGCGGCACGGCTCTCCGTGAAGCGCGCCTTGAGGGCCGCCTGACGCGCCGCCGCAACCAGTTCCGGAGCATCGGTCGTCGAACCCACCGGTTCGTAGGAGGCCCCCGTGACCCGGCCCCGCGCGTCGACCGTCACCCGGATCACCACCTTGCCGCTCTTGCCGCCCGGGTAGGACGGACGCGGCAGGTCGCCCACCAGTCCGCGACCCTGGAGCCCCTTGTCCAGCTGGTCCAGTCCGTCGGGATTCAGACCCGGACCCCGGCCCGAAGCCTTGTCCTCGCCCTCCCGGGCGCGTGGATTGCCCGCATTGTCGGGTTCGTCCGCCCCGCCGCGGTTCATCTTGAAGAGTGCCTTCGGATTCGGGGTCTCGGTCACCTCGTCCTTGCCCGCAGCCTGGGCCACCTGCTCCACCGGAGCAGCCTCGTCGTGGACGCGCGGCTCCTCGGCCACCTGCACCGGAGGCCGCGGCGGCTCCTCAGGCACCGGCTCCGTGAAGTCGACAAGGATCGTGTCGCCCGGCTTCTCGAGCGCCGGCGTGAAGTCGAACGACACCGCGGCGAACGATCCCGCGAGCAGCACGCCATAGACCGCTGCCGCCACAATCGCCCACCGTCGCGGGGACCTGTTATCGGGATCATAGTAATACATACGGCTATCGCGGCGTGGTGGCCAGTATCAGTTTGTAATTGTTGTCCTTGGCGATGTTCATCACCTTGACCACCTCGTCGACTGCCACCGTCTTGTCGCAGTGCAGCGATACGGTGGGCTCCTTCTGCCCGTCGAGGCGCGCCTTGAGTGCCCGCTCGACCCCTTCGATCGAACCCACCTCGTTGCTCTCGACGTAATAGCGGTAGTGGCCGTTCTTCAGATCCTGCACCGAAACCGTCGTCATCGCCTTGTCCTTGAGCTGGTTCGAACTTTTGGGCAACATCAGCTTCAGGGCATTGGGGTTGATCAGCGTCGTGGCGATCAGCAGGAAGAGCAGCAGCAGGAACATCAGGTCGGTCATCGACGAGGCCGAAAACGATTTATCGACTTTCGAACCGTGTTTGATTGCCATGGCCGTCTATTTTTGAACGGGTTGATTCAGAATGTCCATGAAGGCGATCGAGTTGGCCTCCATCTGGAAGACCAGCTTCTCGATGCGGGCCACCAGATAGTTGTAGCCGAAGTAGGCCGGGATGCCGACGATCAGACCGCCGACGGTCGTCACCATGGCCACGTACATACCGCTGGCCAACAGCGCCAGGTCGACCGTACCGCCTGCCGCCGACATGTCCATGAAGGTCTGCACCATGCCGAGCACCGTGCCGAGGAAGCCCAGCATCGGGGCGCCGCCGGCGATCGTCGCCAGGAACGGAAGCCCGTTTTCGAGCTTCGAAACCTCGAGATTGGCCACATTCTCGATGGCTGTCTGCACGTCGCTCATCGGACGTCCGATGCGCTCGATGCCCTTCTCGACCATGCGGGCGATCGGCGTGTCGGTCTTCTTGCACAGGTTGACGGCCGTCGAGATCTTGCCGTCCGAAATGTAGTCGCGGATGCGGTTCATGAAGTTCATGTCCAGCACCGAGGCCTTGCGGATGGCCAGAAAGCGCTCCACGAAGATGAAGATCGTCACTCCCCCCAGCACCAGCAGCGGCCACATCAGCCAGCCGCCCTTGGTAAACAGCGTCCACAAGCCCATGCGGGTCTCTTCACTTACGGCCACCGCCTCGGCGGCCTGCAAAAATGTTGTCATAGCGTTTTGTGTGAATTATTGGTGTTTTACTTGATTGAATGCTCCTTTTTGATGCGGCGCCGCGCGCTGTCCCCCGCCTGAACGGCAGGTTTTTCGATCTTCTCCGGCGAGGGGTCCTCCTCGTAGAGCGGCTCCGCAAGGCTGAACGGCTGCGGCCCCTCCTCCGCCTTGTCCGGGGCCGTTGCGGACTCCTTCGCGCGCTCCGACGCCTCGGCTGCCTCCCCGCAGGCCCGCTGCTCCGCCTTCTCGGCCTCGCGCAGCGTGCGACGCGCCATCCGGCGCGCCTTGCGGCGCTTGTTGGTGAAGCGCTCCCGGATCCGGTCGCGCAGGTCGCGCAGATTGTCGAAATCCTCCTTGAAGTAGACGCCCATGCCCGTCTCCTGCAGACCCTGGTTCTCGTCGAAACGGTCGATCGTCTGCGTGAAGGCCTTCAGCTTGAGCGTCCCGGCGCGGTCGATCAGGTAGGTGATGTAGGCCTCGCCCATGAAGTTCGACATCGTATTGTTGTTCACCGCCTGTTTGTTGTCGATCAGGTAGTTGCCCTCGACCTCGACGAAGAGGCGGTTGTTGATCAGGCTCTTCGACAGCCCGAAGTCCACCTCGTCGCTCGTCAGCTCCGACTTGGGCCGGTAGCGGATCACCACGTTGTAGTCCGACGACGAGAGCCACGTGCTCACCATGTTCGAGACGAACTCCAGCCCCGTGGCCGCCGAGACCGAACTGCCGATGTTCGACGACGACTGCGACGTGCTCTCCGACATGAAGCTGTTGAAGAGCAGCAGGTAGAGGAACTGCGTGTCGACCGTCTCGGGGGTCGACAGCGCACTGGCCACCACGGCCGCCGTCTCGGGATCCGACCCCGGCACGCGCACGTCGAACGTGATGCTCGGGTTCGAAAGCGACTCGCCCAGGTGGATCACACACTCGACCGGCACCGAACGGTCGCCGCCCAGATTCTCCGACGTCCCCTGCAGCAGCGGCTGCAGCGACGCCTTGACCTTGTAGATGCCGTCGATGTTGAGCTGCGCCTCCATCGGCGAACCGGTCCACTGGATCGACGATCCGCTCTCGATCGTAAAGCGCTTGTTGATGATCTGCTGCAGCGAGAGCAAGAACGTTCCCTCCTCGATCGTATAGTCGCCGTTGATCATGAAAAGGTTTTCGCGGGGATTGATCTCAAGGTTCAGCGCCCCGGCGCCGCGTCCGCGCACCGTATTGCCCGCCACGTCGAGCTCCATCTCGACGTTGGGCCGCACGTCGAGCTCCATGTTGATGTTCATGCTGCTGCCGGCGTTGAACTCCTGGCGCCGACGACGCTCGAACGAGAGCTTGCGCCGCGCCACATCATCCAGCGAGTCGATCCTGCGCGGCTGCACGAAGCGGACGAAATCGGCACTCGCGATGTTCGACCGGCTCGACAGCGGCATGACGAACGACGAATTCTCGTCCGTCGAGGCCGTAATATCCATGTCGACCGAGCCCTTGTTGCCCGCAATGCGGGCCATGCCCGTGGCGTAGACCCGTCCGTGGAAGAGGTCGTTGTCCTCGGCCGTCGTATTGAGCACAAGCATCCGCTGCGGGGCCACCCGCACGTCGTAGGAGATGTTCGACAGGTGTTCGAGATTCAGATCGAAGTCGAAACGGCCGCGGTTGCCCTGCGGGTCGTAGACCGGGACATTGGCGGCCTGGAAGCGGTTGTCGTGCACCGTGAGCAGCGCCTCGGGCATGGCGTAGGTCACCCGCGTGAAGTCGACCGTCGTACGGAGCCCCGACACGCGGATCTCACCTTCCAGATCGGCCTCGCGGCCCTGCCCCTGCAACACCAGATCGGCCGAAGCCAGCCCCTCGGTCGAGGAGATCACCCCCGAGAGCAGCGGATCGAGCAGCCCCATGTCGAGGCTGTCGACATCCATCCGCACATAGTAGCGGCTGCGCGTCGGAGCGTAGAAGCCCCGCACAAGCGTATCGCGTTTCAGGCGGTTGGTGACCGTCACGCCGGCCCGGTTGCGGGCAAAGTCCCAGCGCGAGGCCAGCCGCATGGGCGGTGCCGGGATGTCGTTCACCTCGACGCTGTCGAGCAGGATGTCGGCCGTCACCTCGGCACCGCGCAGCACCGATTTCATCGTCGCCCGTCCGTTCGTACGCCCCTCGATGTAGTAGCCCATGCGTTCGGCCACCTGCGTGAAGGGCCCCAGGTCGAAGTTGTGCAGTGACAGGGTCAGCGAATCCTCGCGGCTGCGCGAGGCAATGCCGTCCAGGAGCAGCTCCTGCTCGTCGTTCATCACGACGAAGTGGTCGATATCGACCCGCGCCGTATCGAGCTGGATGCGATGGGCGAAGATTTGCCAGGTCTTGTCGCCGCGCGTGATGTGCGAAGGCTGGATATGAAGTTCGACCACGCGGCCGTTGGGGCCGTTTTCGTCGGCCACCCGGGCCCGGAGTCCCACCAGGCCCGAAGTCCGGCGCGTCGTATCGTTGAATCCCGCCGAAAACTCCACACGGCCCTGTTTGGCGCCGCCCGTGAGCGAGAGTTGCGGCAGGTGCAGGATCCCGGCATAGAGGTCCTCGGCCGAGGCGTAGAGGGCCAGCGAATCGCCCCGGTTCAGGGCATTAACCGAGAGGCGCGTGGCCAGCATCCGCCGCCGTTCGATGTATTCGGCCGAGGCCTTGAGCGAGAACTGGTCGCTGGCCGGATTGAAGAGCAGCTGCATCGACGCTCCGTCGGCAATCTGAAGCCCCGCGGCCACGGCATCGGCCACCGGATTGAAGTTATGGATGTTGACCGACAGCAGCGAGAAGTCGTTGGCCACGGCCGTCTTGCGCGCCACGGAGTCGGCCGCCGGCTCGCCGCGCCCCAGAATCGGCAGATAGCGCCAGGCGCTCCGCCGCAGATACTCGAAGACAGTGCGGTAGCTGGTCTTCGAACGGAAGGTGGCGTCGGCAAAGTCCGAACGCAGTTCGACGAACTTGCTGTCGGCCGAGTTTTCACCGCGCACGTCGATCTGCGCGGCGGTGACCTCCTTGTCGTTGTAGCGGTAACGGGCGTCCGAGACGCGGATCGAACCGTTCAGGTCGTCGAGCGAGCGTCCGCTGGCGTTGGCCTCCAGAAAGGCCGAGAGCCGCGACACCGAATCGCGCTGGTTGATCTGCAGCCGGGCCAGGTCGGCATGACGCAGATCGAGCGAAAAGTCGTAGTTGGGAACCGTATCGTTGAAATCGACCTTGCCGAAGAAATCGAAATCCAGATTGGGGTCGCGGGCCGCGATCCGGCCGTCGAATTCGCGGTTGCGGAGCCGGCCGTCGAGCCGCAGCGAGTCGTAGACGTAGCCGTTGAAGCCCAGATCGGCGACCGTGCCCGCGATGTTGGCATCGGCAATGCCCCGGCCGATCATGCCGTCGATGCGGGCCGTGAGCGAGGCGTCACCCAGCAGCTCCTCGCGTCCGAGCAGTTCGCCCAGCCGGAAGTTGCGCGTCTCGACCCGTCCGCGGATCGAGCTCATGCCCCGCCTGAGGGGAGCCATCTCCAGCGAGCAGGAGACCTTGCCCACACCGGTGGCGGCCCCCAGACGCATGTCGAAGGCCGAGAGGCGTCCGACGAAGCGTCCCTCGAGGTCCAAACGCCCCGAATTCCCGACCACCGAGGCCACCTGTTCCGGAAGGCCGCTTCGGGCAATGGACCACGAAAGGCGGTCGAGGGCCTCGGCCGTCGACTGCAGCCGCGAGAGCGTGATGTCGAAACGCGTCGTGCGGATCTCGGGCAGACCGCGGACGGCCAGTTCGGCCGCCAGATGCGTCTCACGGTCGAGGGTCAGACGGCGGATCCGCCCCGTGAAGTCGGCCACCGTACCCGTCAAGTCGAGATCGGCCTCCGAGAAGTCGACGTGCCAGTCGCGCAGCGAGGGGGCAAACCAGGCGATGTCGTCCGACGAGACCTTCGAATCGCGGAGCGCCGCGTCGATCCGCACCTCGTTGACGAAGTCGCGGTACTCGTCCCACGAATTGCCCACGAGCGAGATGTAGGGGATGTGGATATCCGACCGGCGGGTGCGGATCTCCGTATCCTCGAATCCCAGACACCCCTGCGTCATGTAGAAGCGTCCCGAGAGGCGTTCGAGTTCAAAACCGCTCCGTTCGCGGGCCGCCAGGCGTTCGATCGAGGTATAGATGGCCTGGCCGTCGATGGTGAAATCCTCGACGAAGGCTGTCATGTCGCTGAGATGCATGTGGGCGAAATCGATGCCGAACTCCGGATCGCGGCGGTCGAGGCGCTCCAGACAGAGCTCCATGCCGTCGATCGAGGCCTTGCGCAGCCGCAGCCGGAAGTTGCCCTTCTTCTCGCGGTCGGGGTCGGAGATGCGGTTGACGACCTGCTTGATGTTCATCTCGCCCGAGGGGGTCTGACGCAGGTAGAGCCTCGCATCGGCAATCTCGCCGCGGCTGAACTCCAGCCCGCCGCCCAACAGCCCCAGACTGGTGACATAGGTGTTCAGATGGCCGACATAGAAAAGCGTATCGCGCTGATAGTCCTCAACATAGAAACCGTCGACACGGATCCGCGAGAAGAGTCCGATGTCCACGTGGTCGATCGAAACGGTGGTCTCCAGCCGCCGCGACACCAGCTCGGCCAGACGGTCCGCGACGAAGTTCTGCACCGAGCGGATATCCAGCAGCAGCGACAGCCCCAGGGGAAGAATTATCAGCAACAAAACCGCCGCCGAGAACACCATTCCCAATATTTTTATACCTTTGCGCATCGGAACACCGTTATAACGGGCAAAGTTAGCGAAAAAGTTAAAATAACAGCGAAAAAACCGGATGGATATTACAATTCTCGGCATCGAATCCTCGTGCGACGACACCTCGGCAGCCGTCCTGCGCAACAACGTCCTGCTTTCGAACGTCATCGCCTCGCAGGCCGTACACATGAAGTACGGCGGCGTCATCCCCGAACTGGCCTCCCGCGCCCATCAGCAGAACATCATTCCGGTGGTGGACACTGCCCTGCGCGAAGCCGGACTCACGGCCTCGGAGATCGACGCCATTGCCTTCACGCGCGGTCCCGGTCTGCTGGGATCGCTTCTGGTGGGCGTCTCCTTCACCAAGGGGCTCTCCATCGCCCGCAACATCCCGATGGTGGAGGTCAACCACCTGCAGGGGCATATCCTCTCGCACTTCATCGACCTTCCGGACCGGCAGCTGCCCCACCCCGACTTTCCGTACCTGTGTCTGCTGGTCAGCGGCGGCCACACGCAGATCGTACGGGTCAACTCCCCGCTCGAGATGGAGATCATCGGCACGACGATCGACGACGCCGCCGGCGAAGCCTTCGACAAGTGCGCCAAGGTGATGGGACTCCCCTATCCGGGCGGCCCGGTGATCGACCGTCTGGCCAAGGAGGGCAACCCCAAGGCCTTCCGCTTCGCCCATCCCCATGTCGACGGTTACGACTACTCGTTCTCGGGCCTGAAGACCTCGTTCCTCTACACGCTGCGCGACGCCGTGGCCCAGGACCCCGACTTCATCGAGAAAAACAAGGCCGACCTGTGCGCCTCGCTGCAGGCCACGATCGTCGAGATCCTGCTCGACAAGCTGATCCGCGCCTCGAAGGATACGGGCATCCGCGACATTGCGGCCGGCGGAGGCGTCTCGGCCAACTCCGGACTGCGCAACGGCATTACGGAGGCCGGACGGCGCCGCGGCTGGCGGACCTTCCTGCCCGAGTTCAAGTTCACGACCGACAACGCCGCCATGATCGCCATGGCCGGCTACTTCCACTACCGCAACGGCGAGTTCGCCTCGCTCGACGTCTCGCCCGTGGCCCGTCTCGAAGAGCTGTAGACAACAGGCTCCGCGCATGGCATCATGTCCCGCCTCCGTCCGACAGGAGGCGGGACTTTCCGTTTCCGACGGCGGCACACCCATCCCCTCAGGCCCGGCACCCGACAGGTGCCGGGCCTCTTCGTTCGCGGAAGCGGCCAAAGGTCCGTGCCTTCAGGAACCGGCGAGACGACCACCGTCTGCATCCTGCCGATGACACCCCTGCCGCTTCCACCCCGCGTTCTGCCGGCAACTCTCCGCAGGCTCCGCCTGCATCCCGTAGACAACAAACCCGACGCCCCCGGCTGGCTACGGCCCGCTGACAACGACCTCGCTGACAGCCTCCCCGCCGACAAACCGTCCCCGGCCTACGCGAAGCGGACACCGCGCAGCCTCTTGCGGCTGCGGTCCACCACCTCGTGCTCGACGATTCCCGTCACGACGTCCGCCGCATCGTGCCAGCGGTTGGAGCGGAACTTGCGCCGATAGGTCGTCAGATGGGCGTAGAGGTCGGGCCAGCGCAGGTTCCATCCCCGCGGCCACCGCACCAGATGGAGCACCGTGGCGGCATTCGACAGAATGCGCGCCTCCTTGTTGGCACTCTGGTGAAACCACTCCACCCGCACATCCGGAGCCAGCGCCTGCACGGCCCGGGCAAAACCCCGCCCACCGTTGTTGCTCTCGATGAGGGCCTGCCGCGTCCCCGAGCGCACGAGCAGATCCCCCACCAGCGGCTCGGTCTCCTCCATCGGCGCCCGCGAATAGACGGCGTCCGTCACGTAGATCACCCCGTCCGCATCGACCGCATAGGAGATCGAACAGAGGTAGTCGTCGCCCGTGTCGGCCGTATCGGTGTAGTTGGCGCGGCGGACGATCTCGTGCGGCAGGTCGTCGTACTCCGCAAAGTTCAGCCCGTACAACAGCCCCTCGCGCACGGTCGGGTGGCCCTGGTACATCGCCTCGAACTGCACGGGATCCAACCGCCGCTTGGCTGCCAGCAGCGTGGCGCCGTGCTGCGTCTCCCAGAGTGCCTCGCCCGGCTGCCGCGGGTCGAGTTCCGTTGCGGGCGAGGCCTTCAGCGCCTCGAAGTTCAGGTGGAGCCACCCGTCGGCCGACGGACGCTCGAGCTGAGCCCACGTACGGAGCTCCTCAACCGGCTCGCGCCGCATGAGCGTCCCGATGAGATCCTCCTCGTGCCATCGCGTGAAGACGATCAGTTCGCGCGAGGCGTTGTGCATGCGCGTCCGCACCACCGACGTATACCACTCCCAGCAGTTGGCCCGCACCAGCGGCGAATTGGCCTCCATGGCATCCTTGTAGAGATCGTCCAGGATGAAGCAGTCGACGCGGTTGCCCGTCAGCGAACCCTCGCGTCCGACCGAAAGCAGCCCGCCCCGGTGGTCGATCACCTCGACCTCCTCCGAGGTGCGGATATAGCCGGGCGGTTTGGTACCCTGCTTGATGCAGGTCGCGGGGAAGAAGGACCCGTACTCGCGCGAGTCGAGAATGCGCTGCACGCGGCGGTTGAACTTCGAGGCCAGCGACCCCGAATAGGAGGCGATCGCCACCCGCAGATCGGGATCCAGCCCCAGCATGTAGGCCGGCAGCAGCGTCGTGGAGCCGACGCTCTTGCCGTGCTGCGGGGGCATTGTCACCATGAGCCGGCGCACTCGCCCCCGGGCAAAAGCCTCCAGCACGCGGTAATAGACCCGGTGAAAGGACTGCAGCTCGAGAAACGGATAGACCCCCAGGGCGAACTCCGTGAACGAAGGGGGCTCGGCCGCTCCGGGAAAGCACAACTCCCCGATGTCGGGAACAAAAATCTCTGCGGGAGAGACTCCCGCAGAGACCGATTCGTTTTTTTTAACCATGTGAACAGTTTTTTCGTAAGGTCGGGACCCGGTGCTGGCGGCGCCGCGACGGGCGGGTCCTCGATCCCGGTGAAAGATTGCCTGAGGCTCCGGCGGGCGGCGCCGCGCCCGGGATTGGCGGTCCGGAGCCGTACGGGAGCTCAGAAGAGTGCCCGCACCTCGGAAAACGTGAAGTCGTTCCGCATTTCGCCCTCCGGGCCCGTGGTGTGGAACTCCCACCAGACGGGCACCAGATCCGCAATCGCATCCCGATCCCCTTCCGGATAGCTCTCCCGCCGCCGGTAGACGATCACCGAGGCCGTCAGCCGGCACTCGATGCCCTCCCGGTCGAACGTCAGGCTTCCCGAAAAGTAACTTCCGCCGCCGATGGCCTCCGCCAAACGCGTGGCCACCTCCTCGTAAAGTTCCGTTGATACCGAATACATCATTGATAATGAAGCTTTTTTTGCAAAACGCTTTGCAGAAGAAAATAAATTGTTTAACTTTGCTTCACAAAGATAGGTTCAAAATTTGAATTTTGTACCAGAAAGTTCAAAAATTTTATATCAATTTTTTTGATCAAAAGCCATGAACGAACGGGTAAAACTGATACGGAAACAGCTCGGCATGACGCAAGAGCAGCTGGCTCAGCGACTTGGAATCGGCAAGGCAGCCCTTTCGATGATCGAGACCGGCAAGGCGGGACTCTCGTCGCGCAACCGCAACATCCTGGTTCAGGAATTGAACGTCAACCCGGAGTGGCTCGAAACCGGCACGGGCAAGATGTTCAATGCCGAACCCGACCTGACAGCCTACATGCACCGCACGGACAATTCGCTGCCGCTACAGAGTGTCCCCCTCTACTCGATCGAGGGGACGGCCGGGCTCGTACCGCTGTTTACCGACCAGCACCAGATGAAGCCCGTCAACTACATCCACATCCCCAACCTGCCGAAGTGCGACGGAGCCATCTACATCGTCGGCGACTCGATGTACCCGCTGCTCAAGAGCGGCGACATCGTCCTCTACAAACAGCTCAAGAACATCGACGACGTCTTCTGGGGGGACATGTACCTGCTGTCGATCGACATCGACGGCGAGGAGTACGTCACCGTGAAATACATCCAGAAATCCGACCGTCCGGGTTATGTCAAACTCGTCAGCCAGAACCCCCATCACGCCGACAAGGAGGTCGAGATTTCGCGCATCCGCGCCATCGCGCTGGTCAAGGCCAGCATCCGCATGAACTCCATTCGATAAACGGCGGACATTCCGCCCGAATTATTTCGTATTCAAAGCGGTCTATTCCGATTTTTTTATTATCTTTGCCGAAGCGACAATTGGTCAGCCAATTTCGGATTTGGCGCCCAATTTCGCGAGATGTGCATACAAAGTATTAATTTTCAATACATTCCATGAAAACCAATTACGAAATCCGCTATGCAGCGCATCCCGAAGATGCCAAGCATTACGACACGACCCGTCTGCGCCGCGACTTTCTGATCGAAAAGGTCTTCGCAGCCGACGAAGTCAACATGGTCTACTCGATGTACGACCGCATGATCGTGGGCGGCGCCATGCCCGTCAACGAGACCCTCAAGCTCGAGGCCATCGATCCGCTGAAGGCCCCCTACTTCCTGACGCGCCGCGAAATGGGTATCTTCAACGTCGGAGGCCCCGGCGTGGTGAAGGCCGGCGACGCCACCTTTGAACTCAACTACAAGGAGGCCCTCTACCTGGGCCGCGGCGACCGTGAGGTCACCTTCACGAGCAAGGATCCCAAGAATCCCGCCAAGTTCTACTTCAACTCGACGACCG
Source organism: Alistipes sp. An54 (assembly GCF_002159375.1). Lineage (NCBI taxonomy): Bacteria > Pseudomonadati > Bacteroidota > Bacteroidia > Bacteroidales > Rikenellaceae > Alistipes > Alistipes sp. An54. Next base: position 6,880 of record NZ_NFIA01000019.1, on the reverse strand, counting down.
CCCACTGCGCCTACCCCGACAAGAAGGTCACCAAGGAGAACGCCGTCGTGGCCCACATGGGTTCGCTCGAAGGTTCGAACGACCGCAACATCAACAAGATGATCGTCAGCCAGGTGCTCCCCACCTGCCAGCTGCAGATGGGTATGACCGAACTGCTTCCGGGCAGCGTCTGGAACACCATGCCGGCCCACGTACACTCGCGCCGCATGGAGGCCTACTTCTACTTCGAGGTGCCCGAGGAGCACGCCGTCTGCCACCTGATGGGCCAGATCGACGAGACGCGCCACATCTGGATGAAGGGCGAGCAGGCCGTACTGTCGCCCGAGTGGTCGATCCACAGCGCCGCCGCCACCCACAACTACACCTTCATCTGGGGTATGGGCGGTGAGAACCTCGACTACGGCGATCAGGACTTCTCGAAGATCACCGACCTCAAATAACCCCGGGGCCGAGAGGGGAGGGGCCGTGCAGGACCAGGAAGGACCAGGCAGAAACAAGCAGGACCAGGAAGGACCAGGAAGGAGGATCAGGCAGGACCAGGCAGAAACAGGCAGGAGGCAGAAACAAAGCTAAGGGCCAAGGACCGGGCGGACTCCGAATAGGGACCAAGCCGGATACCGGACGGGAACCGGAGTCTGACACGAGGAGCGAGTCCGGAGGCTGGAAGTGAGAGAGAAAGCGGAGAGAGAAGAAAAGAGAGAAACCAGCCACCTGCACCGACTCTTGCACCGGAGAGACTCCGAGGCGACACCACCCCATCACCCCACAAAAAACAACAAACCAATCAACCCATCTAATACCAAGTAAAAAAATGGTAAACTTTTCATTGGAAGGTAAGGTAGCACTCGTAACGGGTGCCTCTTACGGAATCGGCTTCGCCATCGCTACGGCCTTCGCCCGCCAGGGCGCCAAGATCGTCTTCAACGACATCAAACAGGAGCTCGTCGACAAGGGCCTCGCCTCGTACAAGGCTGAAGGCGTCGACGCCAAGGGCTATGTCTGCGACGTGACCAACGAGGAGCAGGTCAATGCCATGGTTGCCCAGATCGAAAAGGAGGTCGGCGTCATTGATATTCTGGTCAACAACGCCGGCATCATCAAGCGCATCCCGATGGTCGAGATGAGTGCCAAGGATTTCCGCCAGGTAATCGACATCGACCTCAACGGTCCGTTCATCGTATCGAAGGCCGTCATTCCCTCGATGATCAAGAAGGGCCACGGCAAGATCATCAACATCTGCTCGATGATGTCGGAGCTCGGCCGTGAGACCGTATCGGCCTACGCCGCAGCCAAGGGCGGCCTGAAGATGCTGACCCGCAACATCGCTTCGGAGTACGGCGAATACAACATCCAGTGCAACGGTATCGGCCCGGGCTATATCGCCACCCCGCAGACCGCACCGCTGCGCGAGCGTCAGCCGGACGGTTCGCGTCATCCGTTCGACGCCTTCATCGTTGCCAAGACGCCGGCAGCCCGCTGGGGTACGACCGAGGACCTGATGGGTCCGGCCGTCTTCCTGGCATCGGAGGCTTCGGACTTCGTCAACGGACACATTCTCTACGTCGACGGCGGTATTCTGGCCTACATCGGCAAGCAGCCCAAATAAGCGGCCGGATACGATCGACACGTACGCAACGCCTTCCCTGCACGGGGAAGGCGTTTTTTTGTGTGGCCCCGGCAGATGCGCCCACACGGAACCAATTCTTTCCGAGCTCCGAACTACCGTTCCCACCACATCCGTCCCGGGCCAAACTGCCGCTCCGGGCCAATCTTCCAGACCACGCACGCCCCCAACCATGCCTCGGCCATTTCTTGCCCCGGTCAGCCACCGCCCGTTCCCGGTCCATCCATCTGGGGATCCAGACTGCCGCTCCGGGCCAATCTCCCGCAACAGGCACGCCCCGACCACGACGCTCCGGAGTCAGCCGGTCATCTCCCTGCCCGGTCTCAAACACTCGTGACTCGATTGCGGATCCGCTCCCTCATCCCCATCCCGAACCAGCAGTTCCTCTCCGAAATCCGTCTTCCGGCAAGCAAAATCCAGACTGAAGACCTATCGGTTTGAAAAAAATTTTAATAACTAACCTGTCTTTCGATCTGAAGCCTCAATCCGCCATTTTCATAACAAAAGAGCAGCATACGAACCTTGAAAAAGGTGATTCTTAACCAAATCAGTCCCGGACAATTCCCCGAAAACGCATAAAAATTCTTAAAAAACTTCCATTCGGCAGCTGTTTTGCCAATTTATTTTATATATTTGTCAAAACTTGTTCACCCATTACACTAATCTGAAACCAAAAATCATGGAACATTCCAACGTGAGGGAGTTGCAGGATGTGGTCATTCGATTCTCCGGAGATTCGGGCGACGGCATGCAGCTCACGGGTACGCTCTTCTCCGACACCTCGGCGCTGCTGGGCAACGGAACCTCGACCTTCCCGGACTATCCGGCCGAAATCCGCGCTCCGCAAGGCACCGTAGCCGGCGTCTCCGGTTTCCAGGTCCACTTCGGCGATCACCGCGAAATCAACCCCGGTGATTATTGCGACGTGCTGGTGGCGATGAATCCCGCCGCCCTGAAGGCCAACCGCAAATGGCTGAAACCCGAAGCTACGGTCATCATCGACGGCGACTCCATCACCGAGGAGCACCTCAAAAAGGCGGGCTTCAAGACCCTCGATCCGCTGGCCGAACTCGGTCTGGACGAGTACAACGTCGTGATGCCCGACATCACCTCGATGACGCGCGAGGCCCTCAAGGAGACCGGGCTGGACAACAAGGCCGTCACCAAGTGCAAGAACATGTTTGCCCTGGGCATCTGCTTCTGGCTCTTCGACCGCCCCGAGGAGTATGCCCTGCGCTATCTGGATACGAAATTCGCCAAGAAGAACCCGGCCGTGGCCGAGGCCAACAAACTCGCCATCAAGGCCGGATACAACTACGCCGCCAATACCCACCTGTTCGCCAGCAACTACACCGTGGCACCCGCCGCACGCGAGAAGGGAACCTACCGCTCGATCAACGGCAACGTCGCCACGGCCTGGGGTCTGTGCGCCGCCGCCGAGAAGGCCGGACTGCCGCTGTTCTGCGGCTCGTACCCCATTACGCCGGCCACGGTGATCCTCGAGGAGCTGGCCAAACGCAAGGATCTCGGCGTGAAGACCGTTCAGGCCGAGGACGAGATCGCCGGCATCTGCACGGCAATCGGTGCCGCCTTTGCGGGCAACTTCGCCGTGACGACCACCTCGGGCCCGGGCCTTTCGCTCAAGAGCGAGGCGCTGGGGCTGGCGGTGATGACCGAACTGCCGCTCGTCGTGGTCGACGTACAGCGCGGCGGACCCTCGACGGGTCTGCCGACCAAGACCGAACAGAGCGACCTGATGCAGGCCCTCTACGGCCGCAACGGCGAGTGTCCGGTGATCGTGGTGGCCGCCTCGTCGCCGAGCGACTGCTTCCACTACGCCTTCGAGGCCGGACGTCTGGCCATGGAACACATGACCCCCGTGGTGCTGCTCACCGACGGCTTCATCGCCAACGGTTCCGAACCGTGGCGCATCCCCTCGATGAAGGACTATCCGAAGATCTGCCCGCCGATCGTCGACGTGGCACCCGAGGGCGGCTTCATGCCCTACGTGCGCAACGAACAGCTGGCCCGCGGCTGGGCCTTCCCGGGCAAGGTGGGACTCGAACACCGCGTCGGCGGTCTGGAGAAGGATGCCGTCAAGGGCAGCATCTCCCACGACCCGGCCAACCACCAGAAGATGGTCGACACGCGTGCCGCCAAGGTGGCCAAGGTCGTCGACGACATTCCCGCACAAACGGTCTGGGGCGATCAGGAGGGTGAACTGCTCGTCGTCGGCTGGGGTGGAACGCGCGGACACCTTCAGAACGCCGTCGACGAGATGCGTCGCGAAGGCCACAAGGTTTCGCTGTGCCACTTCAACTACATCAACCCGCTGCCCCACGGCGTGCGCGAAATCTTCGCACGGTTCCGCCGCATCGTGGTCTGCGAGCTCAACGAAGGGCAATTTGCCAACTACCTGCGCCAGAACTTCCAGGAGTTCCGCTACGAACAGTACAACAAGTGCGAAGGCCAACCCTTCACGGTGGTCGAGCTGAAAGAAAAATTCGAATCCTTACTGAAATAACGCCATGGCAGACTTCAAATATACCCCCGCCGATTTCAAAAGCGACCAGGAGGTACGCTGGTGCCCGGGATGCGGCGACCACGCCATTCTGAATGCCGTACAGCGCGCCCTGCCCGAGGTGGCGGACGCCCTCGATACGCCCCACAACCTCTTCACCTTCGTGTCGGGTATCGGATGCTCGTCGCGCTTCATCTACTACATGAAGACCTACGGCTTCCACTCGGTTCATGGACGCGCCAATGCCGTGGCAACGGGTGTCAAGGTGGCCAACCCGCGGCTGTCGGTCTGGGTGGCCACGGGCGACGGCGACTCGCTGGCCATCGGCGGCAACCACTTCATCCACGCCATCCGGCGCAACGTCGACCTGAACGTCATCCTCTTCAACAACGAGATCTACGGCTTGACCAAGGGCCAGTACTCCCCCACCTCGAAGCTGGGCAAGATCACGAAGACCTCGCCCTACGGAACGGTCGAGAAACCCTTCACCCCGGGCGAACTGGTCATCGGCGCCAAGGGGACGTTCTTCGCCCGCACGGTCGACATGGAGGTCCAGCTGACGAAGGAGTGCCTGGTCGAGGCGGCCAAGCACAAGGGCATGTCGGTGGTCGAGGCGCTGCAGAACTGCGTGATCTTCAACGACAAGACCCACGCCGCCTACGCCGGTGACAAGGCCACGCGCGCCGAACATACGGTCGTGCTGCGCCACGGCGAGAAGATGCTCTTCGGCGCCAACAAGGAGAAGGGTCTGGTCTTCGAGAACATGAAGCTGAAGGTCGTTACGGTGGGCCAGGACGGCTACACGCTGGACGACATCCTGACGCACGACGCCCACGAGCGCGACACGACGCTGCACATGATGCTGGCGGCGATGAAATACCCGGACTACCCGGTGGCGCTGGGCGTGATCCGCGCCGTGGAGGACGACACGGTCTACGACCGGGCCGTGGAGCGTCAGGTCGAGGAGGTCAAGGCCTCGAGCAAGATCCACTGTGTCGACGACCTGCTGCACTCGGGAGCCACCTGGGAGGTGAAATAGCCCGACGACAAGAAAAGGATCCGGCCGGATTCTCCCCAGCGGAGGGTCCGGCCGTCGTACGAAAAACAATCGCAGAGAAACCAACAGAACGAAAAGTCATGAAAAACGAATGCATCATCGGATTGGGCGAGGTGCTTTGGGACATGCTACCCGAAGGACGCAAGATCGGCGGCGCCCCGGCCAACTTTGCCTGGCACATGGCGCAGTTCGGCTACGATGCCCGGGCCGTCAGCGCCGTAGGCAAGGATGCGGACGGCGAAGCCATTCTCGGCAACTTTGCCGAGCGGGGACTGAAGGCCGAACTGGCACAGGTGGACTACCCTACGGGACGCGTGGAGGTGACGCTCGACGCGGAGGGAATCCCGCAATACCGGATTCTCACCGACGTGGCGTGGGACCACATCCCCTGCACCGAGGCGCTCCGCACGATGGCCCGTACGGCGCGCTGCATCTGCTTCGGGTCGCTGGCCCAGCGCAGCGGGGAGTCGCGGCGGACGATCACGACGCTGCTTGACGAGGCACCGTGCGAGGCGCTCCGGGTCTTCGACATCAACCTGCGCCAGCAGTTCTACTCGCGGGAGGTGGTCACGGAGTCACTGCGCCGGTGCAACGTACTGAAGATAAACGACGAGGAGGCCGTCATCGTCGCACGGATGCTGGGCATCGCCTCGGAGGATATCTGCGAGATCGCCGAACGGCTGCGCGTCGATTACGGTCTGCGGGCCACAATTCTCACGTGCGGCAGCCGTGGCAGCCACGTCTTCTACGACGGAGGGCGTTCGGATCTCACAACGCCGAAGGTCAAGGTGGCCGATACGGTCGGAGCCGGCGATTCGTTTACGGCGGGCTTCTGCGCGGCGTGGCTCCACGGCTGCGACATAGCGACGGCCCATGCGCGGGGCGTAGCGGTTTCGGCCTATGTCTGCACGTGCGAGGGAGCGACGCCGCACCTACCCGAGGTGTTGACCCGCTTCGAATAGGCTCGCCGGGGGCGGTAGAAGATACGGGATTCGCAAGGATTGACCCCAAGGAGGAAATGGACAACCGGACAGCAGAGGCGCCGGGTTGCTATCAACAAACTGGAAATCAACAACTTGCACATAAATCCGGGAAAATCCGCAAAAAAATCGGCATTTTTCTGCGGAAAATTTGTGGGAATTAAAAAATCCGCTTATCTTTGCAACCGCAATGGGGGATTAGCTCAGCTGGCTAGAGCGCTTGCATGGCATGCAAGAGGTCACGAGTTCGAATCTCGTATTCTCCACCAAGAAACAACGCAAAAGATTGCAAATCCCTGTAAATCACGAATTTACAGGGATTTTTATTTTGGCCAAAATGCAGAAAAAGGCATCGAAAAGCAGGTTACCTGTGGCCTATTCGGTGTACTTTTTTTCGGGCCGAAAAAGTACACCGAATTGCTCGTAACAGATTGGTTTGCACATGTTTGCAGCGGTCTTCCTCTTGACTTGAGACACTTGGGAAACTAATTTTGTAACCCTTAATTCGGTGTACTTATGGAAAGGACAACATTCGGACTGTTGTTTTACATTCGGCGGGACAAGACCAACAAAAAAGGTGAAGCTCCCGTGTTTATGCGTCTGACAATCAACGGAGAACGCGCTGACGCCTCGATCAAACGCTTCATCGAGCCGCACGCCTGGAACTCGGCAAAAGGAAAAGCCAACGAAAAATGCCG
>NZ_NFIA01000018.1:0-37605 GCF_002159375.1 Alistipes sp. An54 | reverse complement strand
TTAAGTCAATCTTCAACGGTCCCGTCCCAGAATCAGCACATCTTTATGCCAAGGTCGTTTTTCGACCGGAACTCAATTAATAGTGCCCCAAACTCCCGGGAGGATTATATCAGGCTGAAAAAAGAGCCTCCATGACTCACAAGTTAATGAGATTTCACCGCAAAAATCGGCGGCCGTTGGCGGTTTCCGATTTAATTTCCTATTTTTGTAATTGGTTCCGTGCCTCTGCGGACGGAGCCGGACATATTTACGAACGTTTCGTTACGTTTTCTTTCGCATTCAAACTTCGCAACTTTGACCAATAGAAAGAGATGTAACTGGACGCCTCGTGGACGCATGTATTGTGCCCGCTGGCCTTTGGCTTGCTATGTGCACGATACACGTTTCGCGTGGGCTGTCCGTGTTGCTTATTTCTGTTGGGGGCAGCGAAGGCCTGAATGCGTGGTAAGTCAATGCGGCAACCCACGTTTTTTATGGCTTTCGATTACGATTACACCGGAAACCCCACCCTGCTCGACCGCCGGAAGGTCGCCTTCTTCGCCTCGCGCGTCGTCTCACCGGCCGTCGAGGAGCAGGCCTTGCGCTGGGCCGAGGCGTGTTGCGCAACCGATTGCGTCGTAATCAGCGGCTTCCAATCCCCGCTCGAAAAATCCGTCTTTAAACTCCTGCTGAAAGCCCGCCACCCGGTGATCTGGACCCTGGGACGTGCCCTCTACCGCCGCTACCCTCCCGCCGTCGAAGAGGCCCTGGCCGAGCAGCGCATTCTGATCTTTGCAGTGCGCAATGCCCGCCGCACCGGTTGGCAGACCGCCCAGACCCGCAACCATACTATTGCTACGATGGCAGAGGAGAGTGTTTACGCCCTCCGCTCGGACGGCCGTCCCAGCTCGCTCGACGTCCTCTGCGGGCTGGAGCTGGGTCGCAAACCGGTGCGCCGTTTTTGACGGGTCCGGCGGCTATCGTCTGTTTACCGACCAGCTTGATTTATGAAGACACAGCAAAACTGATAAAATTACTGTATCTGTCTTTTGGATGTGTAATGTAAGAATTTGAGTTGGAATTTTACTATTTTTGAGAAGACCAAACTCAAATTGATATGAGCCAGATATCAAATTACCCGAATGAGTTGCTCTCGGGTATTATGCCCGAGAATCCTCACTATGGCTATCTGATAGCCACTGCCGTGTTGCTATTCTGGCTCATTGGTGTTATCTGTGGTTGGAAATGGACCTATTCACGACCGGGTAGTTACAGGGGTAATTTCTTGTTGGATCTATTGGGCCCGAAAACCTATCGTCTGGTACTTGGAGTATTCCTTGTTGTGATGCTTGCACTCGTCCTTTATCTTTTCGTGCGTACTGAATAAGTTCGAATCCATTAAAGCGAGGTGTCTGAATGGAGAAAAAACGGTTTCATCGGCAGTAAACATGCTCAACACAGCAAATTACAAAAATATTTCTTCATAAATGGCGAAGAATAAATGCATAACGAGCGGCTCAACTTTCTTGAAAAGATTCTTGGTTGGCTACTGAACATAATTCATACGATATAATTTGAATGAAGAAGCAGGAGCATAAAGAACAAGAACGGCAACAGCGTTACTATTTCTTCGACTATCTGTTCTGGTTGGGAGAAATAACATGGAAGAATTATCACAAGGTCAATTTCAAACAACCCCGAGGAAGTGATATGCTGTGGGCCTGTATCGAGCTTTTTATATTCATACCGGTTCTGACCATAGCCGGTTATTTCCTTCATGACTTGGCATTCGAGGTGTTTGGAATCATTCTTCTAATCGTGTTCTCCGTTTCTGTCTTCATGACTGGTGATGTTGCATAAAATTCCCTATGCGCACTTCACGGAATGGAACAATAAGAGGAAGCACAAGGCATTAGCAACCGGAATCTACTTCCTGAGTTGCCGTGAACGTAATTTATCCGCTCGTTACACCGTCCATGTAGACAACCGGAATAGTGTCATAGTTCGGGCAAACTACTTACCCGGCACAGGCCGAGCAAGTGATTGGTGGCGGAAATCCTGTCTCGCGCCGGGGAACGTTCCGGAATGTTATTTTTGTAGAAATTTTAGATTGACAGACGTTATGGGAAACATTAAGGTCGGAGATTGGGTTACTCAATACAGAACGGGTTATTGGATGGTCAAAGAACTGCATCCAAAGTTTTCGCCCTTCGAAGTGGAATCGGTTCACAAGGGGGACTGGCAGGGATACTATGCGGTCTTGCAGAAAGCATTCGGTTCGACCTTCAAGTTCGGTATCGCGTTCGACTCTTGTGATGTGTCGTTATGTTCTCCGGTATCCAAAGAGCAATTGGCTCGGATTGAAACGTATTTTGAGGAGCATCCGAAAGATAAGCTGAAATTCGAATCGGCGAAGGTGGTTGTGCCCCCAAGCATTACCACGGTTCATTTGCAGATCGACGATCAGCAGCAGGCCGTCCTCTCCGCTGCAATTGACCGGATGCTTCCAACCCTTACGCTTCCGAAGTTACGTGCCCTGCTGGCAGAGCATAGACTCGCCGAAGTCTTGCCGGGTGCCGACAACACCTATCTCCAACTGTACGGGCATTCGTGGGATCTTGATGAGAATTTCGATTTTCAGTATTTCGACTATAGGTTTGTGCGTAAATAAGAGACCTTCATTCGAATAATTATACGTAGTAGCATTCCGAGATTATTTGGATTGTATGATCTCTTATTTTTAATGCTCCTTTTATGTAATTACACGATGGCATCTCTTGCCAACATGGATGGCAACGAAGATTGTTATAACTCAAAATACGAATCCAAACTAATATCTAATCCCTTGCTTTTTAAGAAATCGATGATTCGCATTTTGTATTTATACTCACTTGTGCCAAATTCCGATAAATCCTCTTTCAGTACATCCCACAAATACATTGGCTTCCCCTTATCGTTAGGATCACTCTTTTCTATTGGTATAGAATAATTAAATCGGCAGTAAATGGGACGATTGTAGTCAGCTCCATTTTGCAACAGGTAATAAGCTGCTTTATATTCATCCACCATTACAGATTCACTCAACGCTGATTGACCGAATTCGTTCCGGTAATTTACATCAGCCCCTTTCAACACGAATAATCTGACCAAATCTAATCTCCCTGTTCTGGAAGCCGCTATTAATGGAGTAAACCGTGTGCTGTTTTCTTTTCGCCTTTCTCCTGTTTCAACATCATTTACATCAGCACCATATTCAATCAGTGTTTTGGCAAAAGTAATGTTGTAGAATGTTGTTTGTAAAGTTAAGCATTATTTGGATAAACTGATTAGAATTGTGGTCTTCACATGGAGCTGTATGGTTATTTCTGCAGCAGGGCGGCAAACTCCTTGAGCTGGTCGAGGCTGTCGAAGAAATCGACGTCGAACTTGGTTGACTTGCCATTGTTGAGCGTCACGGTCAGGATGCCGTCATCCTCGGCATAGTTGAGGCTCGAAATTTCGGAGATGGCGAAAGATTCCATTTCGACATTGCCCTTGCGGATAACCGGATAGGTCACCTGGTCGTTGTCCACGGTGATGACACTGCCTTTGGCCGAGAGTTTCCGGGCATTGCGGATTTTGCGGCAGGCCGTATAGAGCATGTAGAGTCCCGCAATAATCATGAGGATTGTCGTCGGTATGGGACCGAGGACCTGTGTTGCACCGATGCGGATACCGAAAGGATGAACAAGAGGGAAAGCGATTAGAGCAATACCAATAATGATTGAGGTCAGATTCTCTTTGATAGAGGCGGTTGATGCGTAGTTGAAGGTTTTCATAGTTGTTCACTAATTTTAATGATTATTTCAAAAGTTGTTTTTGTAACTCCAATGTGAGAGCATAATGCTCTTCTACGGGAATGATTCGTTTGTCAGTTTGTTCCAGATCATGACCCTCACTCGTCCATAAAAACGGTACAAAAGAGATGGTGTGATTCCCATCGACTTGTTCAAGATCACGATCTCGATTTTTCCAGTTAAAGGTTTCGTAAAAGGTGTCGATGGGACCTGTCAGCAACCAATACAGAAAATCGGAGTATCCGACCTCCAGATTTTCCCATTGTAGTGTGTCTGGCGCCAAATAGTGGATTGTTCCCATATTAGGCCCCAGTGCCCCTGCATTGATGGCAAAATAGCCTCCGACAACATCATCGGCAACCAACAAGAAAGCAGGTCGGTCGCCATAGTTTTGGAAACTTTTACCTTTATTCCAGGACATGATGCCACGGTCGAGTTCCTGAGAGCCGGAACCCAAAACCCGAATCCATCCCTCGTTGATGAGAATACCTCCCGTTTCGTAGATAACAGCTCCCATAATGGACCGTGTGGTCACTTGTGCATTCAAGAGTTCCTGGTTTGCTCGCTGCGAAGTTTTCGGTAAAATCCGATACCGATTCTTCGCTTCTGCCATCCACTCCTGAATGAGCGGCCATCCCGGATCTTGCGTATCTATTAAGGCGTCTAACGTTCTCATGTTTCCTCTATTTTAAAAATCCATCAGAACCGGCACCCGGTTTTCTTGTGCGAATTGCACTGCCCGATAGAAACGAGCGAATGCAAAGCGCGCCAGTGATTCCGTATCGTAATACCCCGATTCAGGTTCTATCATGGAGACGTTGTCTGTCAGTTTCGTCAGTTTCGAATCTTGGGTTTCATATCCATCTTCATCGTACCAACGGTTGATCGTTGCTTCGTCGGCATTCCAATCATAACTGTTGATCTTTTCCAGTTCCTTGAGCAGGCACCAAGTCGTGGATATGACAGCCTCGTTGCCCGCAGGCATCTCTGCCGTGATGACGAAACCGGCTTCTAAAGGCAACCAGCAGATGGCACCATTGAATAACGACCATTGTAGTTTGGGATCCTTGTATGCACGTTCGGAGATTTCGAAATCCTCAAATTGAGCCTCTTTGCCAAACTTTTCCGGCAAAGGTTCACCCAAACACTTACAAGCAGCGTAAAGCAGTAGAGCCTCAAACGCAGGCCAGTCGGGTTTATTCGTCAGGTAAGGATGTTCGTTGTCTTCGGGCCATGATCCAATCCGGCTACCATGCTCGCGAATTGCTGAAAGCAAATTATCTCGCCACTTTTCAACAGCCTGTCGGATTTCTTCGGAGGACATTTCCTCCCCAGGCTCGGAATCCGGACCTATTTTTTGGTATCCGAATCCATTTTCTTCAGCCCATAGTTGAGCTTCAGTTTTCCAGTTGTGTGCATAATACCGGGTCAATGTTCCGGCGTACAGATCCATTCCCATGGTCGCTTATCCTTTGATAAGATACCAAATTACGGCTGCAATCAGCATGAGTGCCATTACGAGTGTCATCGTCTGGCGGTATTTCTCCACGGCGGGCGACACCTCCTCTGCATCGGGAATCTCCACCATCGGACCGCGGAACCGCTGGCTGCTGGCCTCCAGTCCGAGCGTCGTGTTAGACAGGGGCTCGATTGTATATCCATTAGGGTCCTTCGAGATTCCGAGGGCCGCATAGTGGCAGTCGAGTTGTGCCGCTTTTTTTGGCGAGAATACCGTTTTTGTGAAAAGCACCAAACCGTCAAATCGATCGCTGATCATAGCGACAACATCGTCGTCAGCATCCATTCCGCAGTGATTCCCGTGTTCATCAAGGATATAGTAGTCAGCACCTTCCGACTGTACGGAGTCGTAACGTATGTGTCCGATTTCGAGCGAATCAATTTCGGCGTGAATGGCTCGTAATGTCTCTTCGTCAATCGTCGTGCCGTTAAGCGGACATGCGTAGAGACAGTATCGGGAGTCCTCATGCGCGACACCGCGGATGGGATAGAGGTTGACCACTCGGGCCGAGTTCCACTTCAGGTAGCGCTTCGAGAGCTTTCCGATGGCTTTCGCATCGAACGAAGGGGGAATTTCTCCCCCTTCGAGCGCTGCAGTCAGTTGTTTGAGGTCCAGCATGATTTACGCTTCGTTTTCCTGTTTCGAGTAGGCCGAGAATTCGCAGCCGAAGCACTCGACCATCATGTTATCCAGTTCGTCGGCCTTTTCCGCCAGCTGAACGAGGTTCTGCTGGATGCGCTCTTCGGACTCCTCCGAGATGTCGGCCAGATGAATGCGGTAGCACAGGTAGATCTGGCGCCCCTCGATACCCATCTTGTAGGGATAGAAATCCGTGTCGAGCATATAGTCCAACACCTTCTCCACATCCTTCTTGGGCAGGAGGTTGATCGGAGAGACAGCGAACAGGTAGGTGCGGTCATAAACGAACAGACGAATCTCAGAGCTACCTTTGTGGAACAGCCACGCTTCGTTGCCCTCACGAGCCAGAATTGGGTTGATGCCCATCTTCTCGATGGCTGCCTCGCAGAACTCGCTCAGGGGCGAGAGCTGTCGCTCCTCGAAGACCCCTTCGGGTAACTTCTCGCCGCACGAGGGGCAGAACTCCTCTTCGTCGGCTATCAATTCGTCGCAGCTTTCGCATTGTACCTGGAAGCAGTCGCGGTCCAGTTCATCAAGGGAGTCAAAGACCTTGTGCAGCGTTTCGACGCGGATACCGAATCCCATATTGTCGGCATCGGAGTTGGTGAACTTGCTCACCGTAATGCCGACCACTTCGTTCTTCTCGTTGATGATCGGGCCTCCGGAGTTTCCGGGGTTCACCGCGGCATCGGTCTGGATGTAGTATTGACCGTTCATCAGCTGCTTGGGCGAAGAGACGGTTCCCTCGGTGACGGTGAAGGGCATGCCGTAGGGATAACCCGCCACCCGGATTTTGTTGCTGATCGAGAGTGTATCATTGGCTGCGAGGTTCAACTCCGGGAGAGCCGAGAAGTCGTGATCTACGGCCAACAGGGCGATGTCCAACGTCGGGTTCACGAGCACGACCTTCGCCAGATAGGGATTGCGGTCGTTGTCGTGCACGGCTACGGTGTGGAAACCTTCAACCACATGGTAGTTCGTGACGAAAAGATTCTTGTCTTTCAGGTAGAAGCAACTTCCGGACCCTCCGGCATGCGTAACCTTGAATACTATGCTATAAATATTCTGTTCCATGGTAACTCGTGTTTAGTTGTTGAAGAATCCGCTCATCATTTTCTGCTGCAGCTCGCCGGCCAGACGCATGTACTCGGCCATGTCGCCGCGCGTCATTGCCTCGGTCATCTTCTTCTGCAGTTCCTGAATCTCGTCGCCGCCCATTGCCTCGACCATTTTCTGTTGCATGGCCTGTGCTTGCGCCTGCGCCTGCTCCATCATCTGCTGAGCCATCGGGTTGCCTTCCATGACACCGGAGAAGAATCCGCCATCGTCCTCCTCCTCGATTTCGCCATCCATGACCTTGTCCAGCGCCGTCCACAGGATTTCAGCGGCTTTTTCCATCGGCTGCTCGGCCGCTTCACGCAATGCCTTTACGAAAATGACGTTCAGATCGTCCTGCATGTCGTTGTAGAAGTAGGCCTCATAGAACTTGTAGCAGATACGCACGGCGGCTCGCTCGAAGTCTTTGTTCTGCATGGCAGCCGTGGCCTCCTCGTAAACGTCCTTCATGTTCTCCTGCACGTTCTGCAGCGACGACGGGCCCTTAATCGAGACGAGCGTATCGACATAATAGAGATCCTCGGACAGCTTCTCCTTCGGCATGTCGAGCAGTTTTTGCAGGAATGCCATGCCCTTCATAACCAATTCGGCTACGGGCAACTCTTCGTCCATATCTTCGACGGCCTTGTCGATCTCGTTGGCCAACTGACCCTGCGGCTGTGCGAAGTAGGAGATCTGATAGAACGTCGTGTCGATGACATTCCACGAATATCCGTAGCGTCGTTGGTCGTTGTATTCCTTGACAGCGTCGAGCGTCGCTTTGACAAGCGACTGAATCGCCTCATAGATGCGGTCTACGGTCTCGGCAGGATAAGGTGTTACGCGCGGTTCATAGCAGCGCGTGGCTCCGAATTTCGTGCAGAATTCGTCATCGTAGCGATCGCCCACGCGGCAGATGTTCTGCAGGATGTTGACGATCTTGTGGGGATGCGTCTCCGTAAGCGGGCAGTGGTACTCCATCTTCAGCCGGTTGCCCTCCTTGGTGAAGCGAGGCAGCAACAGCCGGTTGATGTTCATGTCGGCCACTTGGCGCAGCATGGCTACACGGCCTTTTTCCGGAAGGTTCAGGAAGTCGGCGTCGATGTACATCATCTCGTTGTCGAGACGTACGTTGACGACGATGGAGCCGTGCGGAAGGTGGAACTCCGTCCCCTGGGCATTGCCATACTTGGTGCGGAATTCGGGATTGAGGTGGTCGAGCAGCGTATGGAATGCCTCGACGTATTTCTCTTCACCGTACAGGTCGATGCTCTTGTCATAAAGGTCGCGCTGCATGGCACTCTGCGTAGAGTCCTTGACAGGCGCAATAAAGGGAAGTGTACGTTTCATAGGTCGTTATTGAGTTTAACGGTTATTCTTCTTCGGGCGTGATCGAGCCGTCGGGATTGACGATGATATTGGCTTCGTAGTAGAGGTGGGTCACCTGACCTCCGGAGGTTTCGGTCTCCTTGCCGTCCTCCGTGAAGCAGATCTTGAATTCGGTCTCCAGAGCACCGATATTCCGGCCCCGGTTCATCATGCTCGTGCTTCGCGGAAGCACTTCGTCGAGCTCGTAGACGCTGACCGACTTGAAGGTGTGTCCCTCGGGCAGGAGTTGTTTGGCCTCTTCGATCTGGCGTCCGATGGCTGCGGGGTCGATTGCCGAGAGGCTGATGCCCTTGATCTTCGCATAGTCGATCTCGTTGACGCTCGTCGAGAAGTCGTTCATCCGCCCGACGCTGCCATCCATGTAGTATGCCTGACGGAATGCATAGTTATCCGCATTGACCATGTCGAGCGAGATGTTGCTCAGGTCGTTCGACAGCTCCTCACGCTCGTTGAAACGCATGGCGAAAATCTTGAACTTCGTCGTGTCGACCTTCTCCTTGAGGATTTCCACGGCCTTGGCGTAGGAATCGGCCTGGTCGGCCGGATACTTGGCTCCTCCGAGCATCGAGCTGACGTTGTTGCACGAAACAAGCAGTGCAGTCATGCCGGCAATGGCGGCGAGTCGTGATAACTTTTTCATAAAAGATACATTTAGGTTTTATGGAATGAATTGTTTGAGTTTTCGGTGTTGTGTGCGGTTTTGATCTATTTCATTTCGGCCTCCACGGTGCGGCAGAATGTAATTTCACGCCAAAACTGCTCCAACAGACGTTCGTCGCCGAGCGACCGTCGTCCCGGGCGAAGGAATCCGTCCGGCGTTTCGGAGGCGAAATAGAGGGTATCGCCCCGGAAGGAGATCATCAGATCGCGGTTAAAAGACCGTCGCAGCTCCGTCATACGGCGCATCATCGCGGGGGTCAGTACCATACGGGCCTCGACCTCGTCGTCGGCGTAGACCGCAAAGAGACTTTCGAACTCGGGATCCTCTAGGTGGACGAACTTTGCGCCGTTCTTCTGACGGATGCGCTGGATGGACTGCGCCAGATAGCCGACCTTGTTTTCCAGGTGGTCGGGCAGCAGCAGGACATAGCCACGGAATTTGCGTTCTGTGCGGCAGTAGCCGAACATTCCGCGGAACGAGTGCATGGTACTTTCGACGCGCGTTCCGAAGATCGGTCGTACGAGCGAGCGATAGAGCATTGAGAACGGATTGGCTGCCAAGTCGCGCCCCTGTAGAGAGGTGATTCCCACATCACAGACCGACATCACTTCTTCGCCGACGGGAATCTCTATCCGTCCGTAGGAGGTGGTTTCGAGGCCGGAGAGTGAGGTCGATTCGCTGAAGAGTCGGCTTGCGGCCAGCGCCTCGCGATTGACCGCTCCCGCCGGATTGAATCGAGCTTCGGGAAAGAGTTCACCGACGATGTGTTCCATCAGGGCGCCTTCCCGCTCGCCAAGCGAGTGGAGCTCCCGCATGAATGCGAAGTGCAGCACGCAGAAGAGGATGAATCCGTATAGGATGTATTGACTGGTCTGTACGTTCGTTGCATAATCGGCCGAGGCGAGCAGGTAGCCGCCGAAGAGACAGAATACGAACCACAGCAGCGTCGCCGAGTAGACGATCACGAGCAGCACCCTCACTACCCGTCGCAGTCGTGTGACGCGTGTCAACTCCCGGCGCATCCGGTCGGTGAGCTCCTTGAAATCGGGTGTCTGGGCATTCATGAGCGGAAGAGTTCGGCCACGGATGCTGGTTGCTTTTCCTGGTCAGGAATTTCGATCAACTCCTCTTGTGTGTGATGGGCCCACGAGGCGATAATCGAAGAAGGGAACATTTCTATTGCGTTGTTGTATTCCGTAACGGCAGCGTTATAGGTACGACGGATTGCCTGCAGTTCGTTTTCCATCCCCTCGATCTGCCCCTGCAGGTGAAGGAACTGCGTGTTAGCCTTCAGTTCGGGATAGTTTTCCACGGCGACATTGAGACGGCCGAGTAACGTGGAGATTTCGCAGCCTTCGCGGATTTGTTCACGCTCTGCAGCAGAGGCAGCGTGTGAGCGCAGGTCGGTGATACGTGTCAGAATTTCGTTCTCATGGCCCATGTAGGCTTTGACCGCAGCGACGAGATTCGGAATCAGGTCGTTGCGCTGCTTCAATACCACACGGATGCCGCTTTGGCATTGTTTGACGCGGTTGCGTTTGGAAATGAGGCTGTTGTAAGTGATAATACCCCACGTAACCAATAGGATGACGGTCACGGCCACGATGACAATAAGAATGATTCCGGTTGACATAAAATATATTTGTTATCGGGTTCGGTTTTCCGATCTGTTTCGAAATTTTCGGGTCTCCACTACATCCATCCAGCATTCTCCGTAAGTCGAGCCGCATAGCCCGGGCCCTGACATACACAAAGCGTGGGCCTGCGGCCATATTTGGTTTTGGAGGTCCTGAGATTACCTTTAGCACGAATATGGTGATAGCAGCCCACGCGAACGTGAGAGCCGCCATGCCATCTCTCGTGCCAAGTTTGAAAATTTCTCAGGTTCCCAAAACTACAAGATCAGCATAACGCTTTGTATGTATCTGACCGGGATTTGCACCCAATCGTTCTACAAATATAGTTTTTTTTATTGATCCGCAAATGCCAAAAGCAAAAAAGGATGATTAAATCGGTAATAATGGTCAGTTTTTGAACTTGAACTTAATGAAACAATTTTATAGATAGATCTTTGGTTCAATAATGAGAAAATCTTATCTTTGATTCTACTTGTTGAAGAATGAGATTGTTGAGTGAAAATCTTGTGCAGATAGCGTCTCGGACTAGGTGGAATGCCTGGTTTCAGGAGGTTCTGTCGTTATTCCGTCAAGTTGAAATTGCACGTCCTGTTACCTGGACAGTGCTGGTTTGTTCAGCAAATAATATTTCAGCTGTACGTTGGCTTGTCAATCAAATTCGATGTTGTCATGCAGTGCCACCAGAACTACCAGATGAGGAGATTAAATTTCATATTTTGGCGGCCTATTGTCCGGATAATCGAGCCCTCGGATTCCTTGTTGATACCTGTCAGCACTATTACCGAACCCGTAACAGACAGGGGTTTTTGTCATGTGTCAGAATCGTTGCTTCTGTGAACAGCGAAGGATATTCACATTTGAACTTCCTATATAATTTGATCATGAGCAACGTGCTCCGCGAATACCGGAATCAGGGTACGGCTTCGGGAAAGAATCCACATTCAACTTTTCTGACCGATAAAGACTTCCGTTCTCTCGGACGACTGCTTCCGGATTTCAAACCGTTCGAATTCCGAGAACGGCTGCAGGCCTTGCAACATCAAGTAACGGGAAATACGACCAGCGAAGAGTTGGCGCGCGCTTGTTGTATGTCTGGCTCTGTTTTTCGCAAGCGCTTCAAGGAGGAGTTTGACATTCCGGTGTCGGAATGGTTGCGTGAGCGCCGTAAAGAGCGGATCAAGCGAATGTTGCTTGATACGGACCTTCCGCTTTACCAGGTGGCCGAAAGCAACGGGTTCAATATGCCGTCCACTTTCTCGGATTATTGTCGACGGAATTTTGGTCGCACACCCGGTCAAATGCGAAAGAAGAGTGAATCTGTGGAAGAATCTTAAATCCGAACTTTTCGCGCTCTTTTCAGAATAAGAACTTCATTGGTTCAACTTATTTTTAGTTCGCCAATGAAGCTCGTTTTGTCTGCCAAACATATCAGCCTGAAAAACTGTCTCACGGCCATATTGTTGGAGAAAGTACACCTTTCTCTTCAATGTGTCTTGGAGGTCCTGAATCATATCGATAATGAACAGGATCGGGGACCTCCGTATGTTTTGACGGTTATATATCAGCATTTGTCATTCTATGCGCCGTCAAGATTTCCCATACGCACTGTAACAGTCCAGCTGTAAATCTTGACATTAAATAGTGTTGTAGACCTTGTGTCGTAAATATATATGATAATCGTTACGAATTTATTTTAAATTTTCAACGGTTTGATATAACCATTTGAGGAATAAACTTTTAGCGAATTATTTGAGAAATAGGGGGTAACGATTTTGCTACCATCCGGTGGCCGACCGCGAGGGTACCGTCTATTTCTGCGAGAAAAACGGCTATCTCTATGCCGTTGACAGGAACGGTTCCGAGAAATGGAGCGACAAGACCGACAAGGGGTACATCTATTCGGGATTTGCACTCGCGGCCGACGGAAAGGCTTACATCGCCCAATATGCTTCGCCGAACAACCTGGTGGCATTCGACAACGCCGGTGCAAAGTCCGTTGTCAAGACCATTGGCGATCAGGTCATGAGCCCCGTTACCATCGGGCCTGACCGACGACTTTACTATGGGCGCAAAAACGATTTGGCAGGTATGGTGGATGCCTGGGAAATCGGATGCGGTCCGTTGTCGGGAGAATGGCCGATGCGTGGATGCAATGACCAGGGTACCAATTCATTGAAGTGATGAGACGCTTGATCCTTTTCATCTCCCTTCAGCTTTCGGCGGCAGTTCCGGCCTCGGCTCAACGTTCCGAGGTCGGGACCTCCACCGCCTTGTGGGGCTCCATCCCCACGGTTGAGGAGTTGCGCCAGGCCCTGACCGACGGTATCCAGTGGGTTGAAGTTGCCGTTAACCAATGTTACCGGGGTGTTCCCAACGAGGAGAAATATCCGCGGATGCGGCAGATGAAGGAACGCCTCGACAGTGCCGGCATGCGGGTCTGGTCGGTGCATTTGCCCTTTTCGCGGACGCTCGACATCTCGGTTCCCGACGATTCGCTGCGTGCGAAAAATGTGGCGGTTCAGGCGAAGATGATCCGTTGGAGTTGCGAACTCTATGCGCCGCAGCGACTGGTGCTGCACCCCAGCTCGGAGCCGATTGCCGACAGCCTGCGTGAACAGCGGCTCGAAAATGCCATTGCGTCGATTCGCACGTTGAAGAGGGTTGCCGACGAGTGCGGCGTGGAACTCTGCATCGAGAACCTGCCCCGCACCTGTCTGGGCAATACGCCCGAGGAGCTGGTGCGTATCGTTGACGCGGTGCCGGATGTCGGGATCTGCTTCGACACGAACCACTACACGCAGGGGACGATTCCGCACTTCATCGAGGCGGCCGGCCGTCGGATCCGGACCGTACATATCTCCGACTACGACTTTGTGAACGAGTGCCACTGGCTCCCTTACGAGGGCCAAATCGACTGGGCTGCTTTCCGTCGGGATCTCCACGAAAAGGCGGGCTACGACGGTGTGCTGATGTACGAGGTGAAGAAGTTTCGTCGTGACGGCAGCCGCACGACGCCCCAAGCCGTTGCGGAGAGTTTCCACCGCATGAATAATGATTTCCAACAAATGAATATAAACCGATAAAATCCATGAAACATACTTTCAAGATGCTTTGTGCTGCAGCTCTGTTGACCGGATTTGCAGCCTGCTCGAACGATGATCCCGACTGGACGGTTCCGCAGCAGGAGCCCAGCCGGGCCCCTGAAACGATGGAGACGCTGTGGCGGACTTCGCCGCTCGATGCTGATCTCACGACCCGCCGCGAACTCTTCGCGACGATCCAGGGCTACGCCGATGCCTGTTCGGGAGCCACCTTCTCGAGCTTTCTCAATGGCGCGGATTGGCTCGCCTGGTCGCTCGTCAAGTACGAAGATATTCTGGCGTGCTACAATGCAGCTTTCGACCGGGTGCTGAACGGTCTGCGCGAAGAGAAGCCGGCGGCAGGAGAGGTCCATATCTGGATGCTCTACAACATGGGCTATGTCATCCAGACGCCGTCGGGTTGCTTCGGTGTAGATATCTATCACCGCCGGGCTGCCGAGCTGGCTCCGTACCTCGATTTTTATGCCTCGACACACGTTCATCAGGACCACAAGAGCCTGCCGCTGATCGAGGCGATGCTTGAAGCCGGGAAACCTGTCGTGACAAACTACCTCGAAGAACCGGGATACGCATATACCTCGACAACGGCGGCCGACTATACGATTGGCAACTTTGTGCTCCACACCTTCATTACGAACCACAACAACGGCTCGACGAATGTCCACGTGACGGTCTTTCAGATCGAC
Organism: Alistipes sp. An54; assembly: GCF_002159375.1. Classification (NCBI taxonomy): domain Bacteria; kingdom Pseudomonadati; phylum Bacteroidota; class Bacteroidia; order Bacteroidales; family Rikenellaceae; genus Alistipes; species Alistipes sp. An54. The sequence continues at coordinate 23,063 of NZ_NFIA01000018.1, read as the reverse complement.
TGCGGCGAGGATACCGGCCATTTCGTGCTGCTGCACTCCGGCGACTCGAATTTCACGGCCGATCAGTTCAACGTGACGGAGGAGATCGACGTTTATATCCCGCGTTATGCCCCCAACGAGCTGACCGAGAACAACGTCATCGGCAAACTTTTCACGCCGAAGTACGTTCTGCTGTCGCATATCCTGGAGCTTTCGCATACGGATCCCGACTCCTCGCGCTGGACCCTTGAACAGGGACTTGCACGAGCCGCGCAGCTTGACTGCGAAGAGACTCATATGCCGTTCTGGGGTGAGAAAATGGTTTGGAAAAACGGTAAACTCAACTGATATGAAGCGGGTGTTTGCCTGCCTGCTGGCACTTGTCGTGCTGACAGGCTGCTCCGGAGAGGCACGTCAGAGCGCCGCTCCGGAGAACCGGGCCGAAGGGCTCCGGGCACGTCTTCTTGCGGGCGATACGACCGCAGTCTTCGTCGTAGCGCACCGCGGCGACTGGCGCTACGCTCCGGAAAACTCCATCGCAGCCATCGAACACTCGATAGCCGTGGGCGTCGATGTGGTGGAGCTGGATCTTCAACTGACGCGCGACAGCGTGCTGATTGTCATGCACGACGCCACGCTGAACCGCACGACGACCGGAAAGGGGCGCGTTGCCGACTGGACGCTGGATTCGATCCGTACACTGAAACTCAAGAACGGCTGCGGCATCCGGACCAAACACACGGTTCCGACACTTGAAGAGGCGTTGCTGGCCGCCAAGGGACGTGTGCTGGTGAATCTCGACAAGGCCGACCGCTATTTCGACCTGGTGGCGCCGGTGCTGGAGCGGACCGGAACGACGCGGCAGATCGTCATGAAGGGCTCGAAACCGGCCGATGAGGTGCTTGCCCTGTATGGAAAATACCTCGACGAGGTGATCTACATGCCGGTTGTGAACCTTGACAGCGAGAATGCCGCGGAACTGATGCAGGATTATATCTCCGACCTGAAGCCCGCAGCCTACGAACTGCTCTATGCGCAGGCCGAGGATACGGCTATGCCGCTGCGGATGCGCGACACGCTGCGCGGACAGGCGCTGATCTGGTACAACACGTTGTGGGACACTGTTTGCGGCGGTCATGACGACGATCTGTCGCTCGAGGATCCCGATGCCGCGTTCGGCTATCTGATCGACACGCTCGGGGCCCGGATCATCCAGACCGACCGCGCCGAACACCTGCTCAGCTACCTCCGCCAGCGCGGGTTGCACGAATAATCCCGAGAAGGCCATGAATCTGCTGCGATTTTTTGCACCCTCGTCGGCCTCGGACCCCTTGACCGACCCCGAGGCGATCCGCAGCCGCTATACGCGGTTGCGGTGGTCGGTCTTCCTCTCCGCCACGCTCGGTTACGGACTCTACTACGTCTGCCGTCTGAGTCTGAATGTCATCAAGAAGCCGATCGTCGATGCCGGGGTCCTCTCCGAGACGGAACTGGGCATCATCGGCTCGGGGTTGTTCATCACCTATGCCGTCGGCAAACTGACGAACGGCTTTCTGGCCGACCGCAGCAACATCCGCCGCTTCCTGGCGGCCGGACTGTTCGTCACGGCACTGATCAACCTCGTGCTGGGTTTCACGACCTCCTTCGCGGTCTTTCTCGTGCTGTGGGCCGTCAACGGCTGGGCGCAGTCGATGGGTGCCGCCCCGTGTGTCGTGGCTCTTTCGCGCTGGTTCGGAGACCGGGAGCGCGGAACCTTCTACGGGCTGTGGTCCTCGAGCCACAACATCGGCGAGGCGATCACCTTCATCGTAACGGCCGTCATCGTCGCCTCGCTGGGCTGGCAGTGGGGATTCCGCGGCGCCGGCGTGCTGGGTCTTCTGGGATTCCTGATCGTCGTCCTCTTCATGCGCGACACGCCCCAAAGCAACGGTCTGCCGCCCGTGGCGGTCTACAAGGGGGACCAACCTCGGGAGGAGGCCGCAGCGGACGACGGCAAATCGGTCGGTGAGTACCAAAAGGAGGTTCTGCGCAATCCGGCGATCTGGATGCTGGCGCTGGCCAGTGCCTTCATGTATATCTCGCGCTATGCGGTGAACAGCTGGGGTATCTTCTTCCTTGAGGCCGACAAGGGCTACACGAATCTCGAAGCCAGTTCGGTGATCTCGATCAGCTCGGTCTGCGGAATCGTGGGAACCGTCGCTTCGGGGTGGGTTTCGGACCGTTTCTTCGGCGGGCGGCGCAACCTCCCGGCGTTGATCTTCGGGTTGATGAATATCCTCGGGCTGTCGCTCTTTCTGTTGGGGCCGCGCGACTGCTTCTGGCTCGACGCCGCGAGCATGGTGTTCTTCGGCCTGGCCATCGGAGCGTTGATCTGCTTCCTGGGCGGACTGATGGCCGTCGACATCGCCTCGAAGAAGGCCTCCGGTGCGGCGCTCGGAGTCGTCGGAATCGCCAGTTACGTGGGTGCCGCCGTGCAGGACTTGTTGAGCGGCATCCTGATTCAACAGGGCAAGAGCGGGGGGAGTGGCCGATGTAGCGGCATACGACTTTTCGGTCGTGACGTGGTTCTGGATCGGGGCCGCCATCCTCTCGGTGGTCTGCACGCTGGCCGTCTGGAAGGCCCGAGCCAAATAAGTCCGTCCGATTGGATTGCGAAATTACAAACGGGCGGGAAGCGGTTTCCCGCCCGTTCGCATAAAACGGAAAGCGTATGAAAATTCTTTGCTCACTTGCTGCTCTTTTTCGTGTGGCTGTCATGCGGCCTGCTTTGGCTCAGAAAAATTCCGGCCGGGGCCTCTGCCCGCCATCGCCGCTCGCGATGGGGGTTCTCACAAATCGGTGGTTGCGGGGTCGTCGGATTATTTTTCGCTGCCGGGCCAGATGCAAAGAATCCGTGACCGTTACAGGAAGCATCCTTACGCGCGGATGCACGACGTGTCACTCTATGACTCCTTGTAGACAGTCGGCGAACAGCCGACGGCCTTTTTGAAGTAGACTCCGAAGAAGGACTGGTTGGCGAAATTCAGCATATCGGATACTTGCTGGATCGTATATTGTCCGCTTTTCAATAGGGCTTTGGCCTCGAGAATCACATAATCGCGGATCCAATCTCCGGCATGGCGCCCGCTGACGGCATGAACCACCTGCGAGAGATATTTCGGGGTCAGACACAGCCGGTCGGCATAGAACTGCACGCTGCGCTGCGTGGCGTAGTGCTGCCGCAGCTCCTCGAGGAAACGGTCGAAGATCAGCTTTTTGCGCGAACTCTGTCGGGCTTCCTGTGCTTCGACCAGAGGTGCCATCAGCTGGCAGATCTCGCCGGAGAGCACCTGCAGATACCCTTTCAGAATCTCGTGCTTGAAACGGAAGTCGGGCTGCCGGAGTTTGTCGCGCAGAACACGGCAGATGGCCAGGATCTCGGCCGTTTGGGCGTCGGTGAGTTCGAGCGGTATCTGCCGTGCCAGAAACTTGCGCACGATAAGCGCTCCTTCGGCGTTTCCCTCCGGGATGACGTAATCGTTCGAGAGGGCCAGGAAGGCAATCCGACAGTCGTCCGAAACCTCGAGGCATTGGCCGATGGCCCCCGGCGTGATGATCAGCAACGAGTTGCGGTGCAGTTCGTATTCGTTGAGGTTCAGCCTCACACGCATATTTCCACCCAGGCAGAGGAGCATCATGGCGAACTGAATCTTGAAAGGGTATGGTGACGTGAGAAAGGGGCGCATCGTCGGATCGTTGTTCAGATCGCGCTTCGGAGCCGAGTCGTCGAGGTCGCCGGCCAGAAAGACCTGGTCTTCGAAGATACAGTCGTGTTCGTCGAAAGGGATTATCGTCAGATTGAGCGTATTGAAGTTCCGGAATTCAGTCATGGTCATTTGCTTTTACGTCGGTAAATATACGGATTCAAACAATAAATTGCGGTTATTTCTCCTTTAAAAGTACGTTTTGCTATCCTTTCGAACAACAGGTCCACAATATGAGACAAAGCCCATCGCGGAAAAATCGGGAACTTTGTCGTCATGAAACTTCAAAAAAGGCAAGAACGATGAAGAAAGCAGACAGATGGTGGATCGCTCTGGCAGCGATTCTGTTGAGCGGCTGTTCGGGCGGACGACAGGAGACTCCCTTCGTGCGGAGTGTGTATGTGACGCATCCCGTGGCATTGGGCGGCGAAATGACGCGTACCTATTCGGGCATCGTACGTGCGGCCCACGAGGTGAGTCTGGGATTCAAGACCGCCGGGCAGATTGCGCGGATTCACGTTGTCGAGGGCGACTACGTGCGCCGTGGGCAGCTGCTAGCCGAACTGGATGATGCCGACTACCGGCTGGCGGTCGAGGCGCTGCAGATCCAGTATGACCAGATGCGCGATGAGGTGGAGCGTACGCGTCAGCTCTTCGAGCAGCGGAGCGTCTCGGTCAACGATTTCGAGAAGGCCAGCGCCGGACTGCGGCAGTTGGGCATCCAGCTGCAGGCCAACCGCAACAAACTTGACTATACGAAACTCTACGCCCCGACCGACGGCTACGTTCAGACGGTGAACTTCTCGCCGGCAGAGATGGTCGATGCCGGAACAGCCCTTTTTACACTGCTCGACGTCTCACGCATGGAGGTTGAGGTCGACATTCCGGCCGTCGAATACCTCCGGCGTGACCGCTTCACCGGTTTTGCCTGCCGGGCGGCGGGGGTTGCCGACGAGATTCCGCTGCGGCTTTCGGGGCTTCCGCCCAAGGCCGACGGCAATCAGCTCTACCATCTGACCCTCGCCTTTGCCGCGCAGCCCGACCGGCAGCTGACGGCCGGCATGAACGTCGAGGTGCGGATCACCGAGAGCGATACGACCCGTCGGCAGGGCTTTGCGCTTCCGTTCGGAACCGTCTTTCTGGAGGGCGGGACCCCCAGTGTGTGGGTTCTCGGGGCCGATTCGACCGTACGGCGCCGGGCCGTTGTGCTCGACAATACGGATGCTGAAGGGCGTGCCGTCGTCCGTGAGGGGCTTGATGGCCGTGAGACGATCGTGCGGGCCGGAGTTTCGGCCCTGAAGGAGGGCGAGAAGGTCCGTGTCGTGGCCGCGCCGAGTCGAACCAACGTAGGAGGGCTGTTGTGATGAAGATGAAGTTGACGGAGTTTTTCATGCGGCGGCCGGTGTTGTTCTGGTCGCTCATGGGGGCGATCCTCATTGCGGGGGTACTGTCGTTCCTCTACATGCCCAAACTGGAGGATCCGGCCGTGGCGGTCAAGCAGGCGATGGTCGTCATTCCCTATCCCGGAGCCAGTGCCCACGAGGTGGAGCTGAAGGCGGCCCAGCTGATGGAGGATGAGCTGCGGGCGCTGCCCAATGTCAAGAAGGTGACGAGCGAGTGCCGCAACGGTTCGGCCACGCTGACCGTCGAGTTCCAGATGACGGTGCTGAACCGCGATCTGGAGCAGCACTTCGATCTCCTGCGCCGCAAGGTGAGCGATGCGGCCCGGCGTCTGCCGCAGGGGTGCTACGATCCGGTGGTGATCGACGACATGATGGATGTCTACGGCATCTTCTACGCCCTGACGGCCGACGGGTACGACTATCCGGAGATGTACCGCTACGCCAAATTTTTGCGGCGTGAGCTGCTCGACGTGAAGGGGGTCAAGCGGATCAACATCGCGGGCAACCGCGACGAGGTAATCAACATCATCCTCTCGAAGGAGCAGATCGCCCGCAACGGTGTGATCCCGACACAGATCATGTCGGCGCTGCAGCAGGTCGGCAAGACGGTCGATGCCGGGCAGTTCCGGAGCGGTGACGAACGCATCGCGCTCTATGTCGATTCGGCGGTCGACGACGTGGAGGAGATCCGCAACCTGGAGATCCGCACGATGGACGGCCGCCAGCTGCGTATTGGCGACGTGGCCCGCGTCGAACGGGGGTATGCCGAACCGCAGCGTAACGGATTTTTTGTGGACGGGCGTCCGGCGCTGGCTCTGTGCATCGCCATGGAGTCGTCGGCTATCGTGCCGGATGTGGGCCGGGCGGTCGATGCGCGGCTCGCGGAGGCGATGCAGCAGCTTCCGGCCGGATTTCATACCGAGAAGATCTTCTTCCAGCCGGACAAGGTCTCACAGGCCATCTCGTCGTTCATGTGGAACCTGCTCGAATCGGTTGTGATCGTCATCCTGGTGCTGATCTTCACCATGGGCTTCCGCAGCGGACTGATCATCGGCTTCGGACTGGTGCTGACGGTGGCCGTCTCATTCCCGATCCTGCTGACGTGCGGCACGACGCTGCAGCGCATCTCGCTCGGGGCCTTCATTGTGGCCATGGGCATGCTGGTCGACAACGCCGTGGTGATCATGGACGGCATCCTGATCGACAGGAAACGGGGCCTCAGCCCGAAGATATACCTCTATCGCATCGGTCGCAATACGGCCCTGCCGCTGCTCGGCGCGACCGTCATCGCCGCCTCGACCTTCCTGGGCATCTACCTCTCGCCCGATTCGGCGGGTGAGTATGCCGGCGACCTCTTTCTGGTGCTGTGCGTGAGCCTGCTGGCCAGTTGGGTGCTGGCACTGGTACAGGTGCCCATCTGTGCCAAGTCGTGGCTCCCGGCCCGGGAGAAACTGCAGCCCGGAGCGCAGAAGCCGGTCGTGATGAACTCGCCGGTCCACCGCTTCGTGCGCCGCTCGATCGCCTTCCTGATCGGCTACAAGCGGGCGACGATCGTCGTGGCCTTCGCCGTGCTGGCCCTCTCCCTCTTCGGCATGACGCGTGTCAAGAACCTCTTCTTCTCCGACTTCGACTACAAGCAGTTCGTCGTCGAGTGCTTCTTCCCCTCGGCCACGGATGCCGGCCGGGTGCGTGACCGTCTGCTTGAAATGAGCGACAGCGTGCTGCTCCATGCGGGTGTCGAGCGGGTAGCCGTCAGCCAGGGCAGCGCCCCGGCTCACTACTGCCTGGTGCGCCCGATGACCTCGGGCGGCGACTGCTACGGCGAGCTGATCGTCGACTGCCCCGATTACAAAACCGTTCTTGAGGTGATTCCCCCGATCCGTCGACAGTTGCGCGAGGAGTTTCCCGAGGCCTACGTCCGCATCCGCAAGTACAACTTCTCGATCTCGACGTCGCACACCGTCGAAGTGGAGTTTGCCGGTCCCGATCCGGTCGTGCTGCGCGATCTGAGTGCACAGGCCGAGGCCGTCATGCGCCGCTGTCCCTACGTTGATGCCTATTCGGTGGAGAACAACTGGAAGCCGAAAGGCAAGGCGCTGGTGGCCGAGTTCAACCAGCAGGATGCCCTGCGGGCCGGGATCGGCCGCGGGGATGTGGCCAACGCCCTGCTGGCCGCCACGGACGGCATGCCGGTCGGCGTGCTGAACGACCAGGAGCGGATGGTGACATTGAACCTCCAGGTGCGCAACAACGACGGCAGCCGCATCCGCAATCTCGACGAGATCCCCGTCTGGAGCATGATGAACCTGCGGCTGACGGGTGAGGACCTGCAGGGAGCGCTGGCCGGCGGTCAGGGGATGAGCGAGCTGCAGGACCGTATGTTCCGCGCCATGCCGCTCGGAAATGCCGTGCATGACATCCGCCTCGACTGGGACGAGGATGTGGTGTTGCGGATGAACGGCCGGCGGGTGATCGAGGCCGAGTGCGATCCCAATCCCGACAGCCGGGATGCGACGCCGGCCAAGGTCGTCGCCTCGATCCGTCCCGAAATCGAGGCCATCGCGCTGCCCGACGGCTATACGATGCGCTGGGTCGGCGAGGGCGAACTGCAGGGCGAAGCGATCGGCAACCTGATGAAGTACCTGCCGTTGACGATCTTTCTGATTCTGGCTATCCTGTTGCTGCTGTTCAACAGCTGGCGCAAAGTGCTGCTCATTCTGCTGTGCTTCCCGTTCGTCTTCTGCGGCATCACTCCGTCGCTGCTCCTGACGGGCCAGCCGCTGACCTTCATGGCCATCATCGGCATGATGGGGCTGATCGGCATGATGGTCAAGAATGCCATCGTGCTCGTCGACGAGATCAACCGCCTGCAGACCGAAGAGCACAGGCCGCCCTATACGGCCGTTATCGAGGCGACCGTCTCGCGCGTGCGTCCCGTGCTGATGGCCTCGCTGACTACGATCGTCGGGATGATCCCGCTGGTCGGCGATCCGATGTACGGGTCGATGGCCCTGACGATCATGGGCGGTCTGACCGTTGGTACGATCATCACGCTCATTCTGCTGCCGCTCTTCTACGCGGCCCTGTTCCGGATTCGCAAACCTCAAAACGCATAAATCATGAAGATCAAAAAGCTATATATGGCCATCGGCGTTCTCCTGCTGTCGGCGGCGGCCGTTCGGGCCCAGCAGGTGCTTCCGCTCACGCTGGACGAGTGCCGCGCGCGGGCCCTTGCCCACAGCGAGGAACTGCAGCAGGCCGGCAACCGCCTCGAGCAGGCGCGTCTCGACCGGCAGATTGCCTCGGCGGCTTCGCTTCCGAAGATCGAGGGGTCGGCCACGGGGGCCTATGTTGCCCCCGATATCGACATGATGGGGATGGAGTTGCGCATGCGCGGCACCTACATGGCCGGCCTGACCCTCACACAGCCGATCTACGCCGGCGGCAAGATTGCGGCGGCGCGCCGCATGGCCCGCATCGGCGAGGAGGCGGCCGGCGAGCAGCTGCGCATGACCCGCATGGAGGTGCTGGTCGAGGCCGACAACGCCTATTGGACGCTGGTGGCCGTCGAGGGGAAGGTGCACATGCTTGAGAGTTATGCAGCACAGATGGATACGCTCTACTCGCAGACGGCGGCGGCCGTCAAGGCGGGTATGGCCATCGAGAACGACCGGCTGCGCGTAGAGTCCAAACGCAGTGAGATCCGTTATCAGTTGCAGAAGGCCTGCAACGGGGCCGATCTGTGTCGCATGTCGTTGTGCCGGGTGATCGGTGTGGGGAGCGACGTGCGGCCCGTACCGACCGACACCCTCTTCCGGGCGTCGGCGCCGGGCGAACTGTCGGCAACCCTCGAAACGCGCCCCGAGTTGCGAATGCTTGAGCAGCAGGTGGCCATCGGCGAGCAGCAGATCCGCGACGCCCGTTCGGCGATGCTCCCCACGGCGGGACTTTCGCTGGGGTATACCTATTATGGCAACATCAAACTCAACAGCATGGTCGATGCCGGAGGCGGAAACTACGTTCCCTATACGCAGGAGTTCCGCGATGGCCTGGGTCTGGCGATGCTGGCCGTGAAGGTTCCGATCTTCCACTGGGGCGAGGGGCGCAAAAAGGTGCGCAAGGCCCGTTTCGAACTGCAGAATGCGCAGCTCGAACTGCAGAAAAACACGCGTTTGATGACCCTCGAGGCCGAGCAGGCGATCCGCAACGTCGAGGACGGTTATCGGATGATTCAGACCGCTGAACTGGCGCTGCGCCAGGCCGAGGAGAATCTGCGCGTGATGCGCAACCGCTACGCGGCGCAGATGGCTCCGCTGACCGACCTGCTCGACGCCCAATCGCAGTGGCAGCAGGCCGCCAGCAACCGGATCGAGGCCGAGACGCAGTACCAGATCTACCGGACGGAGTATCTGCGTGCAACCGGACGGCTGGAGTGATCTCCACCGTGTTCGGGTAATCCCGTGCGGCAGATGTTTTCCGAATGGCCACTTCGTTCATGAATACATGTCGATGTGACCCTTGTTTTGTGCGAGATCGAAAAACGGGCCCGGCTCGCCGCGAAATTCCCCGTTTCGTGGCGAATGAAAAAAAATTGTTATATTTGCCCGAATTTTTAATCCAAAATACAATGGCATACAACTTATTGAAAGGAAAGAAGGGTCTTATCTTCGGAGCCCTGAACGAGCAATCCATTGCCTGGAAAGTGGCGGAACGTGCCGTGGAAGAGGGTGCCGAGATTGTCCTCACCAATACTGCCGTTTCGATCCGCATGGGAACCATCAGCCAGTTGGCTGAAAAATGCAATACGATTGTCGTGCCGGCCGATGCCACGAGTGTCCCCGATCTCGAAAACCTCATCGACAAGACCATGGAGCATTTCGGCGGCAAGTTCGACTTCATGCTCCACTCGATCGGCATGTCGCCCAACGTCCGCAAGGGGCGTACGTACGACGATCTGGACTACGACTATCTCTCCAAGACGCTCGATATCTCGGCCATCTCGTTCCACAAGGTCATTCAGGTCGCCCGCAAGAAGGACGCCATCAACGAGTGGGGTTCGATTGTGGCGCTGACCTACATCGCCGCCCAGCGTACGTTGTACGGCTACAACGACATGGCCGATGCCAAGGCGCTGCTCGAGTCCATTGCCCGCAGCTTCGGATACATCTACGGCCGTGAGAAGCACGTGCGCATCAACACCGTCTCGCAATCGCCGACGCAGACCACCGCAGGCAGCGGCGTGCTGGGTCTGAACGATCTGATGTCATTTGCCGAGAGCATGTCGCCGCTGGGCAACGCCACGGCCGAGGATTGTGCCGACTACGTGCTGACGCTCTTCTCCGATCTGACGCGCAAGGTGACGATGCAGAACCTCTACCACGACGGCGGTTTCTCGTCGATGGGCATGTCACGCCGCGCCATGAAGACCTACGAGAAGGGGATGCGTTTCGACGACGTGCACGAGCACCAGTATCCCTTCGGCGGCGGTCCTGCCGAGGAGACGAAGTAATCGGAGCCGGGGCCGGAGAAAGGGGCCGGAAGACGGAGACTGGAAGCCGGGACCGGAGAAAGGGACCGGAGAAAGGGGCCGCAGACGACGGAATTTCCTTGTCGGGCCTTTGCCGACCAGCCGGCCGACCCGTATGGCCAGCCGGACCGAATAACCGATCCGAATGGAAAAAGAGCGGAAGCTGCAGCTTCCGCTCTTTTTCCATGCCCGGGTGTCGGGTTTGCCAGTGCCGGGATCAATACTGATGCCCGCCCTCGTGCAGTTCGTCGCGGGTCAGCGGGCGCCGGTTCAGGGCGCGCCATACGTACCAGATGTAGGCCACGACGAAGGGGATGAAGAGCGATACCCACGCCATGACGCGCAGCGTGAAGAGGCTCGACGAGGAGTTGGCGATGGTGAGCGACGACTGCAGATCGCTCAGCGACGGATAGTAGGCCGTCTGATTCCAGCCGGCCGTCAGCAGCAGGGCCAGCACCGTGAGCACCGTTCCCACACCGCCGAACCAGATGGCGCTGCGGCGGCCGCTCCACCCCAGGCGGATGCTCCACAGCACGGCCACCACGCCGACGAGCAGTACGGCGGCCACGCAGGGCATTTCGAGCAGGTTGTGGAGATACTTGTGGGGCTCCATCGAGATGCGGCCCGCGGCATCGGCCGTGGCACCGTCCGAGACGAGCAGCGCGACGAGCCAGACGACGAACAGCACAACGAAGACCGGCCCCGTGCGGCGCATGAGGCTGCGGGCCCGCTGACGGAGCGTCTCGTCGTCAACGTCGTTGATCAGGTACTGACACGCCAGGGTCAGCGTCAGCAGCGTGACGCTCACACCGAGCAGCACGTTGCGCCAGTCGGCGACGGCCTCCAGTCCGTGCCAGGGCGAACTCCACTGCGAGATGACCGCAGCGCCGCCCTGTTCGGTCAGATTGAGCCGGTCGACCGTAAACTCCGCACCGGTGAAGAGCGTCCCGACGGCCGTTCCGATCAGCAGCGGGCCGAGGATGCCGTTGATCATCAGGAAGACGTCGAAGGTGCGCTCGCCGAAGACGTTCGAGGGTTTGCGGCGGTATTCGTAGGCAACGGCCTGCAGCACGAAGCAGAGCAGGATGGCCATCCAGACGTAGACCGCGCCGCCGAACGACGTCGAGTAGAAGAGCGGGAACGAGGCGAAGAAGGCGCCGCCGAACGTAACCAGCGTGGTGAAGGTCAGTTCCCACTTGCGGCCCAGCGAGTTGACGATCAGGTTGCGCTCCTCCTCCGAGCGCCCGAGGCGGTAGAGGAGGGCCTGGCCGCCCTGGACGAACATCAGGAAGACGAGCAGGGCGCCCAGGAGCGCGATCAGAAACCACCAGTAGTGTTGAAGCAGAGACAGCGTATCCATGGTTTAGTTGTTTTTCGGTCCGATCTTGATTTGGCGGAAGAGGATGCTCAGCTCGGCGATGAGCAGGGCGGTGAAGAGCACCAGGAAGAGGAGGAAGGTCGTGGTGACCGAACCGCTGGGGATCTTCGAGGCGGCGATGCTTACGGGCATCAGCTCCTGAATGGCCCAGGGCTGGCGGCCCACCTCGGCAACGATCCATCCGGCCTGCGAGGCGAGGTAGGCGAGCGGAATTGTCCAGACGGCCACCCACAGCAGCCAGCGCTTCGAGGCGAGACGGTCGCGGCGGTTCAGCCACCAGACGACGGCCAGCAGCAGGATGAAGAAGCATCCGGCGCCGACCATCACGCGGAACGAGTAGAAGAGCAGCGGCACGTTGGGGACGAGCTGTTCGGGGCGGTCGATGTATCCGTAGCCGAAGTAGGCGAACTTTTCGCGCAGGAAGGTCTCGCCCTCGGGGGTCGAACGGTCGAACAGGCGGCTCACGGCGGCCATCGTGGCCGTATCGCCGGCGTTGCGGGCCTCGCGGTAGCGGGCCAGCGTGTCGATGACCTCCCGTCCGCGCGCCATCTTCTCAGCGGCCGGCAGGATGCCCCGTTCGGCATCACCCTCGAGCAGGTCGTTGATGCCCGGGACGTAGGCCTCCGTATCGCGGAAGCTCATGACGGAGAGCAGTTTCGGAATGTCGATCTTGAAGTGGAAGGCGTCGTCGTTCGAGTGGCGTTCGGCTTCGGGGCGCAGCACGCCGATGACCGTGAGCGGTGCCCCCTCCTCGCCGTCGTAGAGGGCCTCCATGGCAGCCAGTTTCATGGGCTGGGTCCGGGCGGCGATGGCACCCGATCGGTCGCCCGTGTAGGCGGTCAGCAGGGCGAAGACCAGTCCGAAGACCGAGGCCAGGGCGATGCTCTTCGAGGCCATGCGCTTCTCGCGGCCGCGCAGCAGGTACCAGGCGCTCACGCCGACGACAAACAGCGCCGCCAGGGTGAACGACGAGGTGACCGTGTGGAAGAATTTGTTGACGGCCACGGGCGAGAGGGCCACCTCGGCGAACGAGGTCATCTCGTTGCGCACGGTGTCGAGGTTGAAGTCGCAGCCCACGGGGTGCTGCATCCAGGCGTTGGCCACCAGGATCCACCAGGCCGAGAGGTTGGCGCCGATGGCCGTGAGCCAGGTGGCCGTCAGGTGGAAGCGTTTGGAGACCTTCTCCCAGCCGAAGAACATCACGGCCACGAACGTCGCCTCGAGGAAGAAGGCGAAGATTCCCTCGATGGCCAGCGGTGCGCCGAAGATGTCGCCCACGAAGTGGGAGTAGTTGGACCAGTTGGTTCCGAATTCGAACTCGAGGATGAGTCCCGTGGCCACGCCGATGGCGAAGTTCACGCCGAACAGACGCATCCAGAATTTGGTGGTGCGGCGCCAGAATTCGTCTCCTGTGCGCACGTAGAGGGTCTCCATCAGGGCGACGAGGACCCCCAGACCGAGTGTCAGCGGGACGAACAGCCAGTGGTAGATGGCCGTCATGGCGAATTGGGCCCGCGACCAGTCGACGGTCGATAGGTAATCGCTAAACATAGGTTATCAATGGTTGTTGAGGTTTGTGGCGCGTGCAGCGGGGGAGAATTGTGCCGCCGGGGTTGACCGGGGGGCTTTTGGGCCCGGATCCGTTGCGGCTGCGGCGGGGGCGTATGGCGCCGGGTCTGAAACAGCGGCGGCCGGGGCCGTGGTGACAGTAGCCGGGGCCGGATCTGTTGTGATCGCCGGGGCCGTCGGGGTGAGCTCCTCGAGCAGGTGCGAAGACCGCTCCTCCGAACTCCGGCCCGCCAGCGGATCGGGCATGAAGAAGAGCTTCAGCACGGCGAAGAGCACGAACAGTTTGATGAGAATGATGGCCCAGAGTGTGCGTCCGAGCGTCATCTCCCGGAATCCCTCCACATAGAATCGAATCACGTTTCGCAGCATATCGGGTGTTGTCGTACGGTGTCGCCGGATTTGGTCCCGACGGTGCCGTTTGTTGGATAAAGGTAATGAAAAAAATGAATTCCCAAACACCTCTCCGTTCAAAACCTCTCCTCCGGTTTCGTCGCGGAGGCCGCAAAGTGGCTGTTTTTCGATGAAAATTCGTACTTTTGCCCGCGAAAAAAAATTGTTGAATCCCATGAAGGAAAATGTCGCAAAACTCCCCTCGCCGTGGGTGTCGGCCATTCCGCTGGTGGTGCTTACCCTGCTGCTCTACGTGGTGATCCGCGCCTTCGGGGGCGGGGCCATCGACGGCGGCAGCCAGATTGCGCTGCTCTCGGCCACGTCGGTCTGCGTGATGCTCTCGATCGGGTTGTACCGCTGCCGCTGGTCGGTGCTCGAGGAGGCGATCATCGAAAACATCCGCGCCTCGGCTTCGGCCATCCTGATCCTGCTGCTGATCGGCGCCATCGCCGGCACGTGGATGATCTCGGGGGTGGTCCCCACGCTGATCTACTATGGTCTGAAGATCCTCCATCCGACGTTTTTCCTCGTTGCCTCGTGCGCCATCTGCGCCATCGTGTCGCTGATGACCGGCAGTTCGTGGACGACGATCGCCACCATCGGTGTGGCGCTGATGGGCATCGGCCGGGCGATGGGCTTCCCCGAAGGGTGGGTGGCCGGCACCATCATCTCGGGCGCCTATTTCGGCGACAAGATCTCGCTGTTGTCCGATACCACGGTGCTGGCCTCGTCGACCGTCGGCGTCAACATCTTCACCCACATCCGCTACATGCTCTACACGACCGTGCCGTCGATGCTCATCGCGCTGGCGACCTTCACCGTCGCCGGACTGACGCTCGCCCACGGCACCTCGACCCATGCCGGACTCTATGCCGAAACGCTGGCCGCGACGTTCCGTATCTCGCCGTGGCTGCTGCTCGTACCCCTGGCCACGGGTATTCTGATTGTGCGCAAGCTGCCGGCCATCGTGACGCTCTTCTGTGCGGTGGTCTTCGCCTGCGTGGCGATGCTGGCGGCACAGCCCCATCTGGTGATGCAGGTCGGCGGCGGGGCGGAACTCGACGCCATGACGGCCTTCCGCGGCGTGCTCACGACCTGCTACGGACACACGGCCATCCCGACCGGCGTGGCGCAGCTCGACGAACTGGTCGCCACGCGCGGCATGGCCGGCATGCTCAATACCGTGTGGCTGATCATCTGTGCGATGTGCTTCGGCGGGGTGATGACCGGCAGCGGTATGCTGCGCTCGCTGACGGAGATCTTCCTGCGCCGGGTGCGGCGGACCTTCTCGGCCGTGGCCTCGACCGTCGGCGCCGGGATCTTCTTCAACCTCTGCACGGCCGACCAGTATATCTCGATCATCCTCTCGGGGCGCCTGTTCCGTGATCTCTACGCCGAACGGGGGCTCGAAGCGCGGCTGCTGAGCCGTTCGGTGGAGGATTCGGCCACGGTCTGCTCGGTGCTGATCCCCTGGAACTCGTGCGGCATGACGCAGGCCACGGTGCTCGGCGTCTCGACCTTCGTCTACATGCCCTATTGCATTTTCAATATCGTTTCGCCGCTGATGTCGCTGCTGGTGGCGGCCATCGGCTGGAAGATCAAAAAACAGCAATGAATACCCAATTAGTCATCTTCGACCTCGACGGCACGCTGCTCGATACGATCGGCGACCTGGCCGTTGCCTGCAACGCCATGCTGGCCCTGCGGGGGCTTCCGCAACACTCCTACGAGGAGTATTGCCACTTTGTCGGCAACGGCATCCTGCGCCTTGTGGAGCGGGCGCTGCCCGAGGAGCTGCGTACGCCCGACAACGTGGCGGCGGCGCGTGCCGACTTCGTGAAGTACTATGTCGACCACATCGACTGCCATACGAAACCCTATGCCGGCATTCCGGAGCTGCTGGCCGAACTCGCGCAGCACGGCGTGCAGCTGGCCGTGGCCTCGAACAAGTTCCAGGAGGGGACCTCGAAACTCATCGCGCGCTTCTTTCCCGAAGTGGCCTTTACGGCAGTCTTCGGACAGCGTCCCGACGTGCCGCTGAAGCCCGATCCGGCCGTCGTCGAGGAGATCCTCGCCCGCAGCGGCGTGGCGAAGGAACACGTGCTCTATGTCGGCGATTCGGGGGTCGACATGCAGACGGCCCGTGCGGCCGGCCTGCAGTCGGTGGGGGTGACGTGGGGCTTCCGCGACCGTGCCGAGCTGGAGGCGACCGGCGCCTGCCGGATCATCGACCGTCCCGACGAACTGCTGGCGCTGCTGTAAGGACGGCAAGGCGAAGGGGTGACGGCCGGCTGCGGCTGAGGTCGTTGCGGCTGCGGCATGCGGCCGTGGTGGCTGTGATATGCGGCGGATGGTTGCCTGGCGGTTGGAGGCGGTGAAAGGCGGCAGCCGGCTGCGGAGCGCTACTGACAGTAGAGACGCACGTCGTTGGCCGTGATGCGCTCGCCGGAGAGGATCAACAGCCGCTCGACGACGTTGCGCAGTTCGCGGATGTTGCCCGTCCAGGGCATTCCACGCAGCAGCGCGACCGCCTCCGCGTCGATCTCTTTGGGCGGTTTGCCGTACTCTTCGGCCAGCGTGCGGATGAAGTGGTCGACCAGCGCGGGAATGTCGTCGGGATGCTCGCGGAGGGCCGGGACCCGCACGACGATCACCGCCAGACGGTGGTAGAGGTCCTCGCGGAAGTTGCCGCGGCGGATCTCCTCGCGCAGATCCTTGTTCGTGGCGGCGATCACCCGCACGTCGACCTCGATCTCCTTGTCGCCGCCCACGCGGCTGATGCGGCTCTCCTGCAGTGCCCGCAGCACCTTGGCCTGTGCGGCGAGCGACATGTCACCGATCTCGTCCATGAAGAGCGTGCCGCCGTCGGCCTGTTCGAATTTGCCCTTGCGCTGTTTGATGGCTGAGGTGAAGGCTCCGCGTTCGTGGCCGAAGAGCTCGCTCTCGATCAGCTCCGAGGGGATGGCCGCGCAGTTCACCTCGACGAACGGCGCCGCGGAGCGCGAACTCTTCGCATGCAGCCAGCGGGCTACGAGCTCCTTTCCCGTACCGTTCTCGCCGGTGATCAACACCCGCGCCTCGCACGGCGCCACCTTCTCGATCAGCTTGCGGACGTGTTCGATCTCGGGCGAGAGTCCGATGATCGCCTCGGCCTGTGCGGGATGGGCCCGGCGGCTGCGGCGCGGTGCGGCAGCCGCCGCGGAAGGGGTGGAATCCGGGTGGTCGACGGCCCGGTGGACGGACTGCAGCAGACGGTTCATGTCGACGGGTTTGGTCAGAAAGTCCTGCGCACCGTTGCGTACGGCCTTCACGGCCGTGTCGATCGAGGGGTCGGACGAGAGGGCAATGACCGGAACGCCCGCATCGGGAATCCGGAAGGCGGCGTCCGAGATGATCACGTCGAAGGGGATCTTCCCGCACAGGGCCGTCGCCTCGGCCTCGTCCTCGGCCGCCTCGGCCGAAAAACCTTCGTATTCCAACCGCTCACGCAAGACGTTTCGCACGCTTTTTGAACGGTCCAGAATTAAAACTTTTGCCATAGTTTGTTTTTGCTGAAATTTTACTACTTTTGCCGAAGACAAACTCCGGTCATGCCTCTGTTTTGCACGGCTTCAGAGGCAAAGGTAGGGCTTTCTGCGGCGTAAAACCAATTTCGCAAGCCGTACCCGGAGCCCGGCGTTTCGGATGAAAACCTCTTGATTCGGTTCATTGCCGCAGGCCGCGCGGACTCTCCGGCGGACGTTTCGGAACACGATGTCGAACCGCATGCAACAATATGAAAAAGAACTATAACTACACACGACGCAAGTTGTACCTGCCCGAGTACGGGCGCCATATCCAGGAGATGATCGACTCGCTCATGGAGATCGAGGACCGGCACGAACGCAACCGTCAGGCCCGGGCCGTCATTGCCGTGATGGGCAATCTGAACCCCCTGCTGCGCGATACGGCCGACTTTACCCACAAACTCTGGGATCACCTCTTCATCATGTCTGATTTTCAGCTGGATGTCGATTCGCCCTATCCGCGGCCCACGCGTCAGGAGCTGACCGTCTCGCCCCGCCACATGGCCTACACGCAGAGCCGCATCGCCTACAAGCACTACGGCAAGTATGTCGAGCGGATGATCGGGTCGCTCGCGACGGTGAAGGATCCGCGCGCGGTGGCCTCGACGGTCGACAACCTGGCCCGCTACATGCGCGCCAAGAGTTACGAATACAACCAGGAGCATCCCAACAACGAGGTGATCGTTCGCGACATCAAGCGCATGTCCGGAGGGAACATCGAGATCGACGAAGTGGCCCTGAACAATCTCCGAAGCGACTACAAACAGCCCTTTTCGGCACGTCCCCAGAAGGGTCCCCAGCAGCACCGCCCGCCCCACGCGCAGCAGCAGCAGCGGTCCAAAAACCGCAACCAGCAGCAACACCGCAATTTTGCAAAAAATAACGGGGCTCACCGCAATTCTTCGAAATAAACGGCGCGGAATTCCGAAAAAAGTGCTATCTTTACTTTCATCAAAACGCGTAAAAGTTCATCCATGAATCGTCAAACGCTTTTAGGAACGCTCCTGACGGCGGCACTGCTGTGCGGCTGTCAGTCGTCGAAAGTGAAAATCTCGGGCCGTTTCGTCGGAAACGAAGCCAGAGAGGTCTATCTGGAACAGATGACTCCGCTCGCATCCTCGGTCGTCGATTCGACGACGCTGGCCGCGGACGGCAGCTATGAATTCCGTCTCAAGGAGGTCGCACGGACCCCCGTTCTCTACAACCTGATCTATAACGGCGAACGCATACCGCTGCTGGTGGCAGGCGGTGATCGGCTGACGGTCTCGTCGGTGGGCAGCGTCGTGCGCAACTATACGGTCGAAGGATCCGTCGAATCGGATCTGCTGCGTCAGTTCTACCAGGCCTTCGTCGAGGGGGCGCAGCAGCTGGACGTCCTCGCCGCACGCTTTGCCGAACCCTCCCTGACGGAGGAGCAGCGCAAGGAACTTACGGCCGAATATACGGCCGAATACTACCGCATCCGCCGCGAACAGCTGCGCTTCATCATCGAGAACAAATCCTCGCTGGCGGCCGTCTATGCCCTCTACCAGCGGCTGCCGGGTGATGCCTACCTCTTCAACGGCGACAGCGACGTGGTCTACTACCGCACGGTGGCCGACGCCCTCGAGGAGAGCTATCCCGAATCGCCCTACCTGCAGTCGCTGCAGGCCGAGATTGCCCGCATGGATGCCCGCATGAGCCTCTCGTCGCGCATCAGCGAGTCGCCCTATCCCGATCTGGAGCTGATGGACATCTACGGCAAGAAGATCCGCCTTTCGTCGCTGGCCGGCAAGGTGATCCTGCTGGATTTCTGGTCGGCCGAACTCGGGTCGAGCAATCAGCTCAATGCCGAACTGAAGGAGATCTACCGCAAATATGCCGATGCCCCGGTGGGCTTCGAGGTCTATCAGGTGGCCATCGACACGTCGAAACCCCTGTGGATCACGGCTGTTCAGGAGCAGCAGCTGCCTTGGGTTTCGGTGAGCGATCTGCGGGGCCGCGGCTCGGCATCGCTGGGTCTCTACAACGTGCAGAAACTCCCGACCAACTTCCTGATCGACAAGGACGGCGTGATCGTCGCCCGCGACATCTACGGCAAGGAGCTGGAGAAGAAACTGGATGAACTGACCGGATTATGATCTATTTCGCTTCCGATGTCCATCTGGGGGCGGGTGACCGA
Source organism: Alistipes sp. An54 (assembly GCF_002159375.1). Taxonomy (NCBI): domain Bacteria; kingdom Pseudomonadati; phylum Bacteroidota; class Bacteroidia; order Bacteroidales; family Rikenellaceae; genus Alistipes; species Alistipes sp. An54. The sequence goes on along the minus strand of NZ_NFIA01000018.1, from coordinate 3,347 downwards.
CGGGAGGCCCTGCTGCTCGAACGTCGTTTTGTCGGGTGGCTCGACCGCGCGGCCCGGGATGCGGAGGCGATCTTTCTGGTGGGCGACATCTTCGACTTCTGGTTCGAATACCGGCGGGTGGTGCCCAAGGGTTTCGTGCGCACGCTCGGCAAACTGGCCGAACTGACCGACCGCGGCATCCGCGTGGTCTTCTTCACGGGCAACCACGACATGTGGGTGGGCGACTATCTGCGGTGCGAATGTGGCGTGGAGATCTTCACCTCGCCGCAGTTGCTCACGCTTCACGGCCGGCGGATCTTCGTGGCCCACGGCGACAACATGAACATCGACGATCAGCCGATGCTGAAGCTGCTGAACAGGACGTTCCGTTCGCGGACGCTCAAATACCTCTTTTCGTGGGGTCTTCACCCCGACCTGGCGCTGAAGTTCGGCCACTGGTGGAGCCGCAAGTCGCGCCGGAAGCACAACGCGGCCGACGAACGGGCCCGGCTGACGGGCCGCGGCCAGGGCTTCGACGCCCGGCTCACCGAACCGCTGATCGACTATGCCCGCCAATACGCCGCCACACACCGTGTCGATGACTTCGTCTTCGGTCACATGCACTTCGCGCGGGAGTTCCGCGAGGGGAGTCTCCATGTGGTGAACCTCGGGGGTTGGGAGAAGAACCCCTCCTATGCGGTGCTGGACGACGGGGGGCAGCTCACCCTGAAAATGCTTGAATCATGAAACAATACCTCGATCTGCTGCAGCGAATCCTCACGGAAGGGGTCGTGCGCGGCGACCGCACCGGAACCGGCACCAAGGGGGTCTTCGGCCACCAGATGCGCTTCGACCTGGAGGCGGGCTTCCCGCTGCTGACCACCAAACGGGTCTTCCTGAAAGGGGTGATCCACGAGCTGCTGTGGTTTCTGCAGGGGGATACCAACATCGCCTACCTGGTGCGCAACGGCGTCCATATCTGGGACAATGACGCCTACCGCTACTATAACGAACTCTGTGTGAAGAACGGCGTGCTGCCGCTCGGACGCGAGGCCTTTCTCGAGGCGGCGGGCGAGGAGTCGCCCATCGACGGTTACCGTTTCGGCGACCTGAACCACGTCTACGGTTACCAGTGGCGTTCGTGGCCGCGGCCCGACGGCGGGGTGGTGGACCAGATCGCCCGGGCCGAGGAGCTGATCCGCACGAATCCCGAATCGCGGCGCATCGTCGTCTCGGCGTGGAACGTGGCCGAGATCGAGCAGATGGCCCTGCCACCGTGCCACGTGTTGTTCCAGTTCTATGTGGCCGAAGGGCGGCTTTCGTGCCAGCTCTACCAGCGGAGTGCCGACACGTTCCTCGGTGTGCCGTTCAACATCGCCTCCTACGCGTTGCTGACGATGATGATGGCCCGGACGTGCGGACTGCGCCCCGGGGAGTTCATCCATACGCTGGGCGACACGCACCTCTATCTGAACCACCTGGAGCAGGCGGCCGAACAGCTCCGCCGCGAGCCGCGGCCGCTGCCGACGATGCGGTTGAATCCCGCCGTCGGGTCGATTTTCGATTTCCGTTACGAGGACTTTTCGCTCGAGGGGTACGATCCCTGGCCGGCGATCAAGGCCCCGATGTCGTTCTGATCAATCCGTACTGTCATGCGAAAAGTCCCAGTTGTTTTCAGTATCGACCGGAATGTGGTTGTCCCCTTTATGGTCTGCGTGACGTCGTTGCTCGAGCACGCACGGCCCGATACCTTCTACGAACTCTTCGTGCTGTGCGACGGTGAGAAGCTCGGCGAGGAGTTGCGCAACGAGGCGCGCCGGGCCGAACTGGCCTCGGAGAACTGTTCGCTTGCGTTTGTCGATGTCGGCGGGGCGTTTGCCGAGGCCTACGAGATCCGCGGTATTACCGTGGCGACCTATTACCGGTTGTTGATGCCCGACCTCTTCCCGGCCTATGAGCGGATGATCTATGCCGATGTGGACATGATCTTCCGTTCGGATCTGGCCGACCTCTACGAGCAGGCGTGTGCCGGCGGTGAACTGGTGGCCGGGGTGCGGGAGTGGAACGACTTTCTGCACGACGAGACCACGGATCGCGACAAGGAGTACCTGCGTTCGATCGGTTGCGGAGTCGAGAGCTATGTCAACGGCGGATTTCTGGTGATGAATCTCGGGGCGATGCGCCGTGAGGGGATTGTGGCCCGTTTTCTGGAGCATGCCGACCGGCAGTATCTCTATCAGGACCAGGATATCATCAATGTGGTCTGTCGGGGGCGGATCGAGCTGCTGCCCATGCGCTGGAACTACACCTATACCCTTTACCGGTGGGCCCATACGGGTCCGGCCGCCTACATCAAGGCTTGCAGCCGCGAGATCGACGAGGCCGAATGGCGGGGGACCGTCCATTATACGGGGCCCAAGCCCTGGAAGGAGTTCTGTCCGCGTTATGACTGCTGGTGGGCCTGCTACCGACACTCGGCGGCATTCGATGCGGAGTTCTGCTTCCGGGCGCAGGAGACGGTCTGCCGGACGCAGGACGAGGCCCGCAAAGTCCCCCGACCCTCGAAATGGAAGCGCCTGCGACGTCGGGTCTGCCGGGCCTTCGGATATAAAAAAAGTTACTGGGAATGATCAGCATCATTGCGGCCGTAGCGCAGAATGGCGTCATCGGCGACCGGAATGCCCTGTTGTGGCACATCTCCGAGGATATGAAACACTTCAAGACGCTGACGACGGGGCATCCCGTCGTGATGGGGCGCAAGACCTGGGAGTCGCTGGGCCGGCCGCTGCCCAACCGCACCAACGTCGTCATCACGCGTCAGGCAGTCGAAATCCCGGGCTGTCGGGTGGTCCATTCGCTCGAAGAGGCGATGGCGTTGTTCGCCGCCGACGAGGAGATCTTCATCATCGGCGGGGCGCAGATCTATGCCGAGGCGCTGCCCCGGGCCGGACGTTTCTACCTGACGCGGGTCTTCCGCGACTACGAGGGCGATACGTGTTTCCCGGCGTGGGACGAGGCGGAATGGCGTCTGACCTCCTCCGAATCCTTCCCTCACGGCAAGGATTACCCCTGGTCCTTTGCCTTCGAAAGCTGGGAGCGCCGTTGAAGCGGGCGCCCTGCCGGGACCGTGGCCTGTTTCGCCGGGGCCCGCGCCACACCCGTCCCACCGTACCCGTCCCACCGTACCCGTCCCGCCACATCCGTCCCGCCACATCCGGTCCCGCCGCTTGCCGTCTCGCCGTGGCCGGGTGCCTCGTTCCACCCCGTCCCGGATCGCCTCCGCCGCACCTTCCTGCCGCGCTTCTTCCCGCCGCGACCGTTCTCCGCTCCGCCGCGACCCGCTGCCATGTTCCTCTTCCGTCCCGGAT
>NZ_NFIA01000017.1:0-41044 GCF_002159375.1 Alistipes sp. An54 | reverse complement strand
GCTCACTTACGCCGATGGTACTGCGGTTATCCCGTGGGAGAGTAGGTAGCCGCCTCTTCAAGGTCAGATCGTAAGGTCTGACCTTTTTTTGCCCTGCAACGAACCCCTCCCGGCGCGGAGAGGAGTGGTGGGGAGACATCAAGCGATGGGCGACGGGTCTGGTGAGGGAGTGGGAGGGAGCGGGGAAAAACGTGTATGGTGACGATTGGCTGACGCTCCGCGGTAAGAACTGCGACAGAATGGAGGCGGGAGGCTCCGGGCAGTGATGTGAGGAGCGGCTACTCTCCATCTGCCTTGTTCTGCTTCCGGAATGTAATCTCCCATCTTATTCAAACAAAGCAGATTGTCAATATTGATTTTCTGCAAAATTTCTGCGAAATTTGTTTCGCAATACCCCGATGATGTTGTGCTTTGCAAAACATTTTCTATCTTTGCCGTGTCGTTGCATACGACGTGACATATTTTAGATGAAAGTGTTTCGCTTTTATCCTTGACGGGAAATCTGGTAAATTTCAAAGGACAAGGAAAACGACGCACTCATCACTTGTATCGGCATGAAAGGTGCTCTGCCTTCTGCTATACAGGTGTGGGGTATTGTTTATTTGTCCTTGGGCTTACCAGAGCCTCCCGTCAGATAAACGAACGACTCCACACTTTCTTTTTGGACAACTGCATCCCCGGAGTCCGGATGTGTTCAAAAATCATCTATCAAAATGAAGAAATGCTTCATGATGGTCGCTTTGCTCATCGGTTGCATGGCGACGGCCTCTGCTCAGGAGATCCGCGATATGTTCGGTTCGGATCAGAAGGGCGGAATCTCCTACGGCGTTCGTGCCGGTCTCAATGTTTCGAAGATTGCCGGGCAATACAGCCCCGATTCGGACGACAAGCTCGACTTCAATTCGAGGGTCGGCTTCCAGGTCGGTGCGGTAGTCGATATTCCGATCACCAACGGCTTCTACGTGCAGCCCGGGCTCCTCTTCACGACGCGCGGTGCCAAGGAGAAGTCCTCCTACAGTGAGGCGGGTTACAGCGAGGAAGCCTCCACGAAATATCGTCCCATGTATCTGCAGATTCCCGTATTGGCCTCGTTCCGCGCCGATGTGAGCGAGTCGGTGAATGTGCAGGTTCATGTCGGCCCCCATTTTGCCTTCGGGCTGGGTGGAAAATGCAAGGATTCGTACAGCGATTCCGACGGTCTGTCCGAGAGCCAGAAATATCCCTTCTTCGGTGAATCGACCGAGAACGAGGACCGTTTCGGTGCCAAACGGTTCGATTTCGGACTCTCGTTCGGTGCCGGTGTGACCCTTCGGAAGCACTATTACGTCGGTATTGTCTACGATCTGGGTCTCGTGAATATGGCCATCGACAAGGAGTGGGGCAAGGAGGCGAAATTCCACAACCGCAACTTCTCGATTCAGGTCGGTTATAACTTCTGATCCGCCGCAGGAGATAACACTTTTTCCTCTTTGCTTCCCGGACAACCGTTCCGCAGAAGGATGGGTTGCCCGGGAGCGGAAGAGGATATTTTTCAATCAAAGGATTTGAAGATTTATGAAACGTCTGTTTCTCTTTTTCTGCTGTGCGGCTGTCCTCTTGTGGAGCGGCTGCTCGAAAGATAACGACGGGGTCAATCCCGACCAGTTGATCGGGAAATGGCTCCTCACTTCGGAGTATGACGAGTGGGTCAACGACCAGGGGGAGGTCGAGGGGGAGTACGACCCCTACACCTTTGAGGAGAGTTTCTACATCGAATTCCGGGCCGATGCCACGGGGACGATCTGGGACACCACCGAAGGAAGTACCAAGGAGGAGTTCGGATACCGCTTCGATACCGGATCGCAGATGCTTTACTGGACTTACGGCGGGCTTTCCGACGATGACAATCCGCCCTATATCGAGAAGTTGAACGCCTCGGAACTCATCATGACCTGGTATTACGAGGAGGGCGGGAAACGGCTCTCCGAGAAGTCCATCTTCCAGCGGGTCGACTGATCCGTTTGTCCCATCCGGGCCTTTTGCCGAGGTCGGGATGCTTTTTCAAATTGGTTTCCGGACGGAGCCTCCACAGCGGGGGGCTCCGTTTTTTGTGGCTGCCGGTCCGGAGCCCGCTTTGGAATGCCCGGCTTTCGGGCGGAACAAAAAAGAGACCGTGGATCAACTCCACGGTCTCCGAATGTGTCGGGTGGTTTCCCCTTCCGGGGTCCACGATTAGTACTCCATCTTCGAGCGGCGAACGTAGCCGTTGTAACGCCACTTGGCGTTCTCCTCGGCTGCCTGGAAGAGCTCCTCGGCCTCGGCCGGGAACGACTTCTGGAGCGACGTGTAACGTACCTCCTTCATCAGGAAGTCGTGGAACTTCGTCCAGTCGGGCTCCTTCGAATCCAATACGAACGGATTCTTGCCCTCCGCCTCCAGTTGCGGGTTGTAGTGCCACAGGTGCCAGTATCCGCAGGCTACGGCCTCTTTGCCAACCGTCTGCGTGCGGGCCATGCCGCCCTTGATGCCGTGGTTGATACACGGTGCGTAGGCGATGATCAGCGACGGGCCGGGATAGGCCTCGGCCTCCTTCAGCACGTTGAACAGCTGCTGCTGCGAGCCGCCGATCGATACCTGGGCCACATAGACGTAGCCGTAGGTCATCGCCATGGCGCCCAGATCCTTTTTGCGGATCCGCTTGCCGCTCGATGCGAACTTCGCTACGGCGCCCACCGGCGTAGCCTTCGACGACTGACCGCCCGTGTTCGAGTAGACCTCCGTATCGATTACCAGAATGTTGACATCCTGACCCGAAGCCAGTACGTGGTCAACACCGCCGTAACCGATATCGTAGCCCCAGCCGTCGCCGCCGATGATCCACTGCGACTTCTTGATGAGCCAATCCTTGTGCTCGAGAATCTTCTTGCAGTAGTCGCAGCCGCAGGCCTCCATCATCGGAATCAGACGGGCCGTGACCTCGGCCGACTTGGCCGACGATCCGCGGTTGGCGATCCACTCCTTCATGACCTCCTTCAGCTCGTCGGAGCACTTCGTGCAGTTGGCGATGGCCTCTTCCATCGTCATCTGGATGCGGTCGCGGAGCTTCTCGATACCCAGGTGCATACCCAAACCGAACTCGGCGTTATCCTCGAAGAGCGAGTTGGCCCAGGCCGGACCCTTGCCTTCGGCATTGGTGCAGTAGGGGGTCGAAGGTGCCGAACCCGAGTAGATCGACGTACAGCCCGTGGCGTTGGCAACCATCATCTTGTCACCGAACAACTGCGTCAGCGCCTTGATGTAGGGCGTCTCGCCGCAGCCGGCGCAGGCTCCCGAGAACTCGAAGAGCGGCTGTGCGAACTGCAGGTTCTTCACCGACTTGGTCTTGTCGACCACGTTCTTGTAACCGATATTCTTCGTGACGTAGTCCCAGTTCCTGGCCTGCGGCATCTGCTCCTCGAGCGGGCGCATAACCAGCGCCTTGCCCTTGGCCGGGCAGATGTCGACGCAGTTGCCGCAACCCGTACAGTCGAGCGGCGATACCTGCACGCGGAACTTGTAGGCCTTCGTCTCGCCCAGACCCTGCTTCCATTCGATGCCCGAAGCGGCGGCCTCCTCGTCGGTGGCCAGGAACGGACGGATGGCTGCGTGGGGGCAGACATACGAGCACTGGTTGCACTGGATACAGTTGGCGATCTGCCATTCGGGTACGTTGACGGCGATACCGCGCTTCTCGTAGGCGGCCGTACCGTTCTCCCACGTACCGTCCTCACGGCCGTTGAAGACCGATACCGGCAGGTCGTCGCCCTTCAGGCCGTTGATCGGCTCGACGATCTTGCGCACGAACTCCGGATACGAAGCGTGCGACGGCGTCTGGAAGCCCTTGTCCTCGATCTGGGCCCACTCGGCCGGAACCTCGATCTTGATGACCTCCTTGCCGCCGGCGTCAACGGCTGCGTAGTTCATGTTGACGATATCCTCGCCCTTCTTTCCGTAGGTCTTCAGGATGGCGTGCTTCATCTCCTCGACGGCCTTCTCGAACGGAATCACGTTGGCGATCTTGAAGAAGGCCGACTGCATGATGGTGTTCGTACGCGATCCCAGACCCAGCTCGGCGGCGATCTTCGTGGCGTTGATGATGTAGAAGTTGATCTTGTTCTTGGCCAGGTAAGCCTTCATGTGGTCGGGCAGCGTGGCGCAGGTGGTCTCGGCGTCGTGAACCGAGTTGAGCAGGAACGAGCCGCCGGGCTTCAGGCCCTTCAGCACGTCATACTTGTCGACATACGACGGAACGTGGCAGGCCACGAAGTCGGGCGTCGTCACCAGATAGGGCGAGGTGATGGGTTTGTCGCCGAAGCGCAGGTGCGACGACGTGTAGCCGCCCGACTTCTTCGAGTCGTAGGAGAAGTAGGCCTGGCAGTATTTGTCGGTCGAACCGCCGATGATCTTGATCGAGTTCTTGTTGGCACCCACCGTACCGTCGGCGCCCAGTCCGAAGAAGAGAGCCTCGAACGTGCCGGGTTTGGCCAGCGAGATCTCCTCGCCGACGGGCAGCGAACGGAACGTCACGTCGTCGGTGATACCCACGGTGAACTGGTTCTTGGGCTCCGGGAGATTCATGTTCTCGAAGACGGCCAGCATCTGGGCCGGGGTGGTATCCTTCGACGAGAGGCCGTAGCGGCCGCCGATGATCAGCGGCATCTGGCCGCACGGCAGGTTCTTGCAGTTGGCGAAGGCCTCGACAACGTCCATGTAGAGCGGGTCGCCGTTGGCTCCGGGCTCCTTCGTGCGGTCGAGCACGCAGATGCGCTTGACGCTCTTGGGCAGAACCTCCATCAGGTACTTGACCGCGAACGGACGGTAGAGATGTACGGTGATCACGCCGACCTTCTCGCCCTTCTTGTCGCGCAGGTAGTCGATCGTCTCCTTGATGGTCTCCGTTACGGAACCCATGGCGATGATGATGTTCTCGGCATCCTCGGCACCATAATATACAAAGGGCTTGTACTGGCGGCCGGTGATCTTCGAGATCTCCTTCATCGTGTCGGCAACCATGTCGGGCACGGCCTCGTAGAACTTGTTGGCGGCCTCACGCGTCTGGAAGTAGATGTCGGGGTTCTGGGCCGTACCGCGCGTTACGGGGTGCTCGGGGTTGAGCGCACGGGCGCGGAAGGCCTTCAGGGCGTCGCGGTCGAGCAGCGCCGTAAGTTTGGCCTCGTCGATGAGTTCGATCTTCTGGATCTCGTGCGAGGTGCGGAATCCGTCGAAGAAGTGCAGGAACGGAACGCGCGACTTGATGGCAACCAGGTGGGCAACGCCGGCCAGGTCCATCACCTCCTGAACGGACGACGTAGCCAGCATGGCGAAGCCCGTCTGACGGGTGGCCATGACATCCTGGTGGTCGCCGAAGATCGACAGCGACTGGGCAGCCAGGGCGCGGGCCGAGACATGGAAGACTCCCGGGAGCAGTTCGCCCGAGATCTTGTACATGTTGGGGATCATCAGCAGCAGACCCTGCGAGGCGGTGAACGTCGAGGTCAGGGCTCCGCTCTGCAGCGAGCCGTGAACGGCACCGGCGGCACCGGCCTCCGACTGCATCTCTACGACCTTCACGGTCTCACCGAAGATGTTTTTCCGTCCCTGGGCGGCCCACTCGTCCACGAGTTCGGCCATCGTCGACGACGGCGTGATGGGGTAGATGGCTGCCACCTCCGAGAACATGTAGGCCACGTGGGCTGCAGCGTAGTTACCATCACAGGTAATGAATTTCTTTTCTGCCATTTCAGTTAAGATTTTGGATGATATGTGTGTTTTTTTCCTTCTTATGGCTTGGCCCGAATCGTTCGGGCGTTGCAAAGATACGAATTTCGGCGGAAATTCGAAGTCTATTTTTGTTCAAAAACGTGTAATTTTTTGCCGTTTTTGATGTGAAAAAAATAACAACAAGCTGTTATTTCATTAACACCAACCAGCGGGAAATCACCGACTTGCGAAACTGGTTAACCAATAATGCATTACCCGGGGTGCTCTTCGGCGACCCTCCGTTCGGGCCCCTCTCCCGCGGCGGGAGGTGCTTCGTGCGGGCCGCTTTCCCGCGGGGCATCTCCGGCGGCCGCGCGGTTTGATCGACTGCCGCTTTTTTGTTACCTTTGCGGACATGATTCCCTATATCCGACAAACGCTGGCCAACGGACTGGTCGTCGTGGTCAACCGCGACCGCGCCTCGAAACTCGCCGCCGTGAACATCCTCTACCGGGTGGGGGCGCGCAACGAGAACCCGGTCCGCACGGGCTTCGCCCACCTGTTCGAACACCTCATGTTCCGCGGCACGCGTCAGGTGCCCAACTTCGACCTGCCGGTGCAGATGGCCTCGGGCGACAACAACGCCTTTACGAACAACGACTATACGGATTTCTACATCACCCTTCCGAAGGACAATCTCGAAACGGCGCTCTGGCTCGAGAGCGACCGTATGGAGGGGCTCGACATTACGCCCGAAAAGCTCGAAACGGAGAAGCGCGTGGTGATCGAGGAGTTCCGTCAACGCTACCTCAACCAGCCCTACGGCGATCAGATGATGCTGCTGCGCGATCTGGCCTACCGAACCCATCCCTACCGCTGGGCCACGATCGGACGGACGCCCGACCACATCGAACAGGCGACGCTCGCCGATGTGGAGGCCTTCTACCGGCGCCACTACCACCCCTCGAATGCCGTGCTGTCGATCTCGGCCGACCTGGACGAGGAGCGGATGCTTGCGCTGGCCGAAAAGTGGTTCGGACCGCTTGCCGACCGGCCGTCGGCTGCGGATCCCGTTCCGCAGGAGCCGCCTCAGCGCGAGGCCCGGCGCCGCGAGGTCGAACGCGATGTACCGGCCACGACCGTCTCCGTGGCCTACCACATGGGACGGCGCCGCGATCCCGATTTCCAGACGGCCGACCTGATCTCCGATCTGTTGGCGGGCGGCGATTCGGGACGTCTTTACAATCGGCTTGTCAAGGAGCGGCAGCTGCTCTCGAGTGTCAATGCCTACGTCACGGGAGATCTCGATCCCGGGTTGTTCGTCTTCACGGGACAGCTGCTCCCCGGAACGACTCCCGAAGCCGTCGAGGCGGCCTTCCGCCAGGAGATCGACTCCCTGCTGCGCGATGCCGCCACGGAGTACGAGATCGAAAAGGTCAAGAACAAGTTCGAGGCCACGACGCTCTTTGGCGAACTCAATGTCATGAACAAGGCCATGAACCTCGGATTTTACGAACTGCTCGGCGATCTGGCCTTCATCAACCGGGAGGTTGACTGCTACCGGGCCGTTACGCCCGACGACATACGCTCGTTCTGCAGCCGCGTGCTGCGCCCCGAAAACAGTTCCACCCTGATTTACCGTGCCCGAAAATGAGACCGCCCCGCATTACCCCTTCGGAAGTTGACGTACAGCTGGCCGAAAAACACACGCTTGCCAACGGCGTGGCCCTTTACACGCTGGCCTCGGAGGATTTCGAGGTGCTGCGCTTTTCGTTTGTCTTCCGGGCCGGATCGGCCGTGCAGACGGTTCCCTTCTCGGCCTCGGCGGCGGCCAATCTCCTGGCCGAAGGCTCCACCGAGCATTCGGCGCAGCAGATCGCCGAACAATTGGACTACTACGGCTCGTGGTACGACGTGAATATCGACCGCGACTATGCCTATATCAGTTTTGCCACGCTCTCGAAATTTTTCGACCATACGCTCGCCGTGGCCGAGGAGATTCTGCTCCGTCCGGCCTTCCCCGAGGCGGAGCTGCGTACGTACGCCGCCAAACGTCGCCAGCGGTTGGCGATCGACCGCACGAAAGTCGATGTCGAGGCCCGCGAGGCCTTTGCCCGGGCGCTCTTCGGGCCGCGTCATCCTTACGGCATCTCTTCGTCGGAGGAACTCTACGATTCGCTCACGCGGCGGGATGTCGTGGAGTTTTACCGCCGTTTCTACACGGCCGAACGTTGCTTTGTCGTCTGCAGCGGCCGCATCGGCGACCACGAACTGCAGGCTTTGGGCAATTTGGCCGGTCGGCTTCCGCGCCGAGGCGTGGTGGAGGATCCTCGCTTTCCGGCCCCGGAGACCGTCCATGAGGCGTTTGTCGACCATCCCGGGGCCGTGCAGTCATCGTTGCGGCTCGGGCGGCTGCTCTTCCCGCGGCAGCATCCCGATTTCGTCGGAATGCAGGTCGTGGCCACGGCTCTGGGCGGTTACTTCGGATCGCGTCTGATGCAGAATCTCCGCGAACGAAACGGTTATACCTATGGTGTGGTGGCTGCAATGGTCAATTTCGAACGGGCCGGTTATTTTGCCGTGGCGACGCAGGTCGGGACCGATGTGACGCGCCAGGCGCTCGGGGAAATCTATCGCGAGATCGAACTCCTGCGCACGGATCCTATGCCGGAGGAGGAGCTTGCGCTGGTGAAGAACATGATGACGGGTGAGATGATGCGGATTCTCGACGGGCCGTTCGGCATTGCCGACGTCACGATCGAGAATATCCTCTGCGGGACCGACAACTACATCATCGGCGAGAACATCCGCCGCATCCGGAGCATGACCCCGGACGATGTGCTGAAACTGGCCCGCAAGTATCTGGCCCGCGAGGATCTGGTAACGGTTGTGGCCGGCCCCGCCGGCTTGGGAAGCCGGTTTTAGAGGCGGATGGACCTCTATGGGGTTTCCGAGTCTCTTCCGCGCTCCCGCCTCGCCGGCTTGGGATGTCGGTTTTTGGGGGTAGGACCATGGAGGGTTTCTGATACCCCGCCAGCCCTCGATCAGTTCTTCAGCCGTTCTGACACCCAGCGGGTCAATTCGACAAATTCTGCTACCGACAGAGTCTCGGCACGTCGTGTGAAGAAGGGGTGCTCCGCACCGCCGAAGTCGCCGAAGACCGCCTTCAGCGAATTGCGCAGCATCTTGCGCCGCTGTCCGAACGAGGCCTTGACAACCTTGATGAAGAGCGTTTCGTCGCAGTCGAGCCTCTTTACGGCGTTCCGGCGCAGGCGGATCACCGCACTTTTGACCTTCGGGGGCGGGTTGAAAACCGTCTCGTTGACCGTGAAGAGGTACTCGATGTCGTACCACGCCTGCAACAGTACCGACAGGATGCCATACTCCTTCGATCCGGGCGGCTCGGCGATCCGCACGGCTACCTCCTTCTGGATCATCCCCACGCATTCGGGAACGAGATCGCGGTTTTCCAGCACCTTGAAGAAGATCTGCGACGAGATGTTGTAGGGAAAGTTGCCGATCAGGTGCAGTCCCCCGGGGAAGCGCTCGCGCAGGTCGAGTTTCAGAAAATCGCCCTCGATCAGCCGGGGTGTGAAATTCGGGTAGTGCGCATGAAGATATTCGACACTCTCGGTATCGATCTCGGCCCCCCAGGTCACGAGGTCGGCGCGGCGCAGCAGGAATTGCGTGAGCACACCCATTCCACACCCCACCTCAAGTGTCGGGCAGGGAGCCTCGGGTGTCCCACCCGAGAGCGAGTCGCAAATCTTGCGTGCAATGTTCAGATCGACCAGAAAATGTTGGCCCAGAGACTTTTTGGCGCGTACTTCGGTCATTTTTTCGGTCGGCGACTGCGTTTTTTCTTTTCACTGCGTTCACGGGCACGCTCCTCGCGGGCCGCACGGCGTTGCGTGAGCCGGAAGGTGTAGAGCAGACCCACGAATCCGATGCCCAGCAGCAGCACCCAGAACCAGACGGCAATGCCGCGTTCCATGAATTCCAGTGCGTAGATGATTCCGGCGATGGCCACTACCATTCCGACCAGGCGGATCACCTGCATGAAATTGATCTTCATACTGTTATTCCTCTTTTTTTACGGTTTTGCGGCGCCGATGCTGCAGAGCTCCGAACGTCATGGCTGCCGAGGCCAGGGCCATCAGTACCGGAAGGTACCACAACTCCTGTGCGTCATCCATGGTGACGCGCCATGCCGAGACCACGGCAGCCAGAAAAAACATACCGGCCAGAATGGCCATCATTCGGTCGATCGTTCGCATCGGCTACGGAATTTTGTACTTGTCCACCTCGTCGAGGTGTTTGCGCTTTTTCTTGTGGTATTCGTTGTAGACCATCCCCGCGGCTGCCGCCACGAAGAGAATGCCCACAATGAAATCGAATGTATTCACACAGTTGGAATGGGTCACGCGCCAATAGATATTGGTTCCGAGCCATACCAGCGTCAACACCAGAAAAACAATGGCAAGTGTAAAGGTCTTTTTGTTCATAGGCGTGGTCTTTAGGTTCTATCAATCTCTCATCCGGAGTGTGGTTGGATCTCTCCGGCCCCGGGTCAGTTGCCCTGTTCGCAGATGAACTGGATGCGGACCAGACGGATCTCCTCTTCGGTGTAGTCGGAGCCCAGTTCCTCGATGGCGGCATCCAGCGAATCGCTCTCGGCATCCTCCTTGAAGTAGAGGTAGATGTCCTGGATCTTGTCCTCGTCCATGAACTCCTTCAGATAGTAGGAGATGTCGAGTTTCGTGCCGGCATTGACGATGGCTTCGATTTCGGTGAGCAGCTCGTCGAAATCGAGGTCCTTGGCCCGGGCGATATCTTCGAAATCCATCTTGCGGTCGATGGACTGGATGATGAAGATCTTGTTGCCCGACTTGCTGGCCACTCCCTTGACGACCATATCCTGCGGACGGATGATCTCCTTCTCCTCGACGTAGGCCTTGATGAGCTTGATGAACTCCTCGCCGAATTTCCGGGCCTTGCCGGCACCTACGCCCGTGATGTTCTGCATCTCCTCGAGCGTAATCGGGTACTGGATGGCCATATCCTCGAGTGAGGGGTCCTGGAAGATGACAAACGGCGGCAGGCCGTGTTGTTTGGCGACCTTCTTGCGCAGATCCTTCAGCATGGCGAAGAGCTCCTCGTCGGCAGCTCCGCCCTTGCCCATCGGGGCGACGGCTTCGGCCTCCTTCTCCTCCTCGTCGTAGTCGTGGTCGAGGGTGATGGTCACGGGGTAGGGCATGGCGATGTAGTTCTCGCCCTTTTTGTTGATCGAGATCAGTCCGTAGTTTTCGATGTTCTTGTCGATCAGTCCGAGGATCAGCCCCTGGCGCAGCACGGCGCCCCAGAAGCGTGCGTCGTGATCGGCGCCGGCTCCGAACCATTTCGAGGTGTTGTGGCCGTAGCTTTTGATCAGCGCCGTATTCTTGCCCACGAGCACGTTGATCAGGTAGTCGGACTTGAACTTGTCGCCGATGTCGCGCAACGCTTCGAGAGCCATCTTCAGGGCGGCCCGAGCGTCGACCTTGGGTTTGGGGTTGCGGCAGTTGTCGCAGTTGCCGCAATTGTCCTCGGTGTACTCTTCGCCGAAGTAGTGGAGCAGCGTCTTGCGGCGGCACATCGAACTCTCGGCATAGGAGACCGTCTCCTGCAGGAGCAGTTTGCCGATCTCCTGTTCGGCGACGGGCTTGCCCTGCATGAATTTCTCGAGTTTCTGGATATCCTTGTAGCTGTAGAAGGCCAGGCAGTAGCCTTCGCCGCCGTCACGTCCGGCGCGGCCGGTCTCCTGGTAGTATCCTTCGAGCGATTTGGGCATGTCGTAGTGGATCACGTAGCGCACGTCGGGTTTGTCGATGCCCATGCCGAAGGCGATCGTGGCGACGATGACATCGACCCGCTCCATGAGGAAGTCGTCCTGATTGGCGGCGCGTGTGGCGGCATCCATGCCGGCATGATAGGCCCGCGCGCGGATGCCGTTGGCGATGAGCAGTTCGGTGAGCTCCTCGACCTTCTTGCGGCTCAGGCAGTAGATGATGCCGCTCTTGCCCTCGTTCTGTTTGATGAAGCGGATGATTTCGTGGTCGATGTTGTGTTTGGGGCGGATCTCGTAGTAGAGGTTCGGGCGGTTGAACGACGACTTGAAGACCTGGGCATCCGTCATGCCGAGGTTCTTCTGGATGTCCATCTGCACCTTGGGCGTTGCCGTGGCCGTGAGGGCGATCAGCGGGGCCTGTCCGATTTCGTTGATGATCGGGCGGATACGGCGATACTCGGGGCGGAAGTCGTGTCCCCATTCCGAGATGCAGTGGGCCTCGTCGATGGCGTAGAACGACACCTTTATTTTACGCAGGAAGGCGACGTTGTCCTCCTTGGTGAGCGATTCGGGGGCGAAATAGAGCAGTTTGGTCTTGCCGTCGAGCACGTCCTGGCGCACCTGGGCCACGGCGGTCTTGTTGAGCGACGAATTGAGGAAGTGGGCGATGCCCGATTCGGCCGAGAAGGTGCGCATGGAGTCGACCTGATTCTTCATCAGGGCGATCAGCGGCGAGATGATGATCGCTACGCCGTCCATCAGGAGTGCGGGCAACTGGTAGCACAACGATTTGCCGCCGCCCGTAGGCATCAGCACGAAAGTATCCTTGCCCTCCAGCACGTTGCGGATTACCGCCTCCTGATTCCCTTTGAATGACGAGAAGCCGAAATATTCCTTCAACTTGTCATGCAACAGGGATGAATCGAACTGTTTCATTTCGCCGTTTGTATGCTTTAAAAGAAAATTCAACGTAAAGATAAAAATTTTTTCGGAAAAAAGCATAACTTTGTAAAAAATTATATCCTGCGTCATGCGACTTTACACCAGCGAACTGGTCAAGAAATACAAGGCCCGAACGGTTGTCGACCATGTGTCGATTGATGTGAATCAGGGCGAGATCGTCGGCCTGCTCGGCCCCAACGGAGCGGGTAAAACCACCACCTTTTACATGATCGTGGGGCTCATCAAACCCAACGAGGGCCGGATCTTTCTGGAGACCGACCAGGGCCAGGTCAGCGAGTTGACCTCGCTGCCGGTCTACCGTCGGGCCCAGCTGGGCGTGGGCTATCTGGCCCAGGAGGCGTCGGTCTTCCGCCGGCTGACCGTCGAGGAGAACATCCGCGCGGTGCTGGAGATGACCGACTACTCGAAGGAGTACCAGAACGAGCGCGTCGAGGCGCTCATCGAGGAGTTCCGCCTGCAGAAGGTTCGCAAGAGTCTGGGTATCCAGCTCTCGGGCGGTGAACGGCGCCGTACGGAGATTGCCCGGGCCGTGGCCATCAATCCGGCCTTTATCCTGCTGGACGAACCCTTCGCCGGGGTGGACCCCATTGCCGTGGAGGATATCCAGTCGATCGTGGCGACTCTGAAGCACAAGAACATCGGAGTGATCATCACCGACCATAACGTCGACGAGACGCTGGCCATCACCGACCGCACCTACCTGCTCTACGAGGGCAAGATCCTCAAGACGGGTACGGCCGAGGAGCTGGCCGCCGACCCGATGGTGCGCAAGGTCTACCTCGGACAGCACTTCGAGTTGAAGAAGAGCCACCAGCTGACCCAGGAGATGAAGAACCGCAAGGGCGAAGAGTTGCGCCAGGCGGCCTCGGAGGAGGCTCGCAAGGCGGTGGATGAGGCCCGCAAGGCGGTCGACGAGGCGCAGAAGGCCGATGAAGAGGCCCGCATGGCGGTCGATGAGGCCGACCGGGCCGAAACTGAAGCCAGCAAGGCGGTCGATGAGGCTCGGAAGGCGGTCGACGAGATTCGCGGTGACAAGCATTGAGAACCGCCCGAGAAGGGGGGGGGAGTAGAAGAAGCGAATGGTTGGAGGGCTTCCCGGCTGTGAGGCAGTGAGGCGAATGGTTGGAGGGCTTCCCGGCTGTGAGACAGGGAGCGGCTGTGAGATGGGGTGATTGTGAAGCGGGGCGGTTGTGAGACGGGGCGGTTGTGAAGTAGGGCGATTGCGAGCCGGGCGGTCGAAGAGGCCTCGTTCCTTGCTCGTGGAGGCCTGCCGACAGAAGGACAGAAGGACAGAAGGTTAGTAGGTTGATAGGTATATGGACAAAACGGTTCCGCCAGGCCGCGTCAAAGGCACGCTGACGCCGCCCTGCTCGAAAAGTTATGCACAGCGTGCTCTGGCTGCGGCCCTGCTCTCGGAAGAACCCACGGTGTTGCGCAATCTGGAATTCTGCGACGATACGCGCTCGGCGCTGCACTGCATCCGTACGCTCGGCGCCCGCGTCGAACAGGTCGACGCCACGTCGCTCTCGATCCGCGGCGGTCTGAATCCCCACGGCCGGACGCTCGAAGTGGGCGAATCGGGCCTCGCCACGCGCCTCTTTACCCCCATTGCCTCGCTTTGCCGGACGCCGATCCGCATCGTCGGACGCGGCACGTTGCTCGTGCGTCCGATGACGATGATGCTCGAACCGCTGCGGCAGCTGGGTGTCACGGTGCACGACAACGACGGATTCCTGCCGGTGGAGGTCTGCGGACCGATGCACGGCGGTGAGGTGGAGGTCGACGGTTCGGTCTCCTCGCAGTTCATCACGGGGCTGCTGCTGGCCCTGCCGCGTGCCGCCAGTGACACGACGCTTCACGTGCGCAACGCCGTCTCGACCCCCTATCTGGACATGACGCTCGATACGGCGGCGCGCTTTGGCGTGGAGATCAGCCAGCGCGACTACGAGGAGTTCTACATCCCCGGCAACCAGCGTTTTGCCGCTACCTATTTCAGCATCGAGGGCGACTGGAGCGCTGCGGCCATGCTGCTCGTGGCCGGCGCCACGGCCGGTGAGATCACCGTACGCAACGTCTCGATGCTCTCCAAACAGGCCGATACGGCCATCTGTACGGCGCTCGTGCGGGCCGGCGCGGCCGTGATCAACGATGAGGAGTCGGTGACGGTGGCCCACCGTCCGCTGCACGGCTTCGAGTTCGATGCCACGAACTGCCCCGACCTCTTCCCGGCGCTGGCCGCGCTGGCCGCCGCAGCCGAAGGGGTGAGCACGATCCGCGGCACGTCGCGCCTCGAATACAAGGAGTGCAACCGCGCCGAGGCCATCTGCGAGGAGTACGGCCGGCTGGGCATCGAGGTCGACCTCTCGGAAGAGGATGTCATGCGTATCCGCGGCGGGGCGATCCATGCCGCCCGCACGCAGAGCCACGGCGATCACCGCATGGCCATGTCGCTGGCCGTGGCGGCGCTGAGGGCCGACGGCGAGGTGACGATCGAAGGGGCCGAGTCGGTGGCCAAGAGCTATCCGACCTTCTTCGAGGATCTGGCCCGGGTCCGCGAATCGTGAGTCCCGGCCGACTAAAACAGAACAGATCATGAATCAATACGGAGTGAATTTCCGGCTCGCCATCTGGGGCGAGTCACACGGTGCGCAGGTCGGCATCTCGATGGATGGAGTGCCGGCCGGACTGTCCCTTTCGGAGGCGGATTTCGAGGTCGATCTGGCCCGCCGCCGGAGCGGTGCGCGGGGGACGACGCCGCGGCGCGAGACGGACCGGCCGATGATCGTCTCGGGCCTTTACAACGGCCATACGACCGGTGCGCCGCTGACGGTCGTCTTTGCCAACGAGAATACCCGTTCGGGTGATTACGCCAATCTGGAGCGCCATTTCCGCCCGTCGCACGCCGACTGGGTGGCCTTCCGCAAGTTCGGGGGATACAACGATCCGCGGGGTGGTGGCCACTTTTCGGCGCGGCTGACCGTGGCGCTGGTGGCCGCGGGGGTGGTGGCCAAGAAGATGCTGCCCGAAGGGGTGCGTTTCGCCACGCGCCTTACGGAGATCGGCGGATGCGACGATCCGGCGCGTTTCGACGAGCTGCTGCGCGAGGCGGCGGCCGAGCGCGATTCGCTGGGCGGCGTGGTTGAATGCCGCGTCGCGGGAGTGCCCGTCGGGATCGGCGAACCCTTCTTCGATTCGGTCGAGAGTCGGGTGGCCCACCTGCTCTTCTCGATTCCGGCGGTCAAGGGGGTGGAGTTCGGCAGCGGATTTGCCGGAAGCCGTCTCCGCGGGTCGCAGAACAACGACCCGATCCTCGACGGCGAGGGGCACACGGCAACGAACCATGCCGGTGGAATCAACGGCGGCATTACGAACGGCAACGAGGTGGTGGTGCGTGCGGCGCTGAAGCCCACGCCGAGTATCTCCCGACCGCAGGAGACCTACAATCTGACGACCGACCGCGTTGAGCCGCTCGAGATCCGGGGACGTCACGATGTCTGTGTAGCCCTGCGCGGAGCGGTGGTTGTTGAGGCAGCCGTTGCCATTGCGTTGGCCGATCTCTGGAGAAGCCGATGACACGTCGCGAAGCCATCGAACGCATCACGGCCCGCCTGACGGGTCTCTATGATGCCCGCGAGGCCCGGAACCTGGCTCGCCTGCTGGTTGCCGGGCGGGAAGGCATCTCGCTCTCGGCGCTGCTGACCGACCCCGGGGCCGAACTGCAGGCGAGGGGGGCTGAAAAGCCGGAGGGCCTGGAAGGGCTGGACGGAGCGTCGCGTGAGAAGGGTACGTCGCGTGAGAAGGGTACGTCGCGTGAGAAGGGTACGTCGCGTGAGAAGGGGGCGTCGTGTGAGAAGGGGGTGTCGTGTGAGAAGGGGGCGTCGTCCGGGGCGGGGGAGCTCGGACGCTTGGGTGCGGATGTCGAGCGACTGGCCGCGGGCGAACCCCTGCAGTACGTGCTTGGCGAGAGCGAATTCTACGGACGTCGCTTTGCGGTGCGCCGGGGTGTGCTGATCCCGCGCCCCGAGACCGAGGAGCTGGTCGACCGCATCGTCCACAGTGTGCGGGGACGAGCCGGCGAAGCGGGGGAGTATGAACCTCCCTTGCGAACTCCGCTTGCGAGCCGTGGGCTCCGGATCCTCGACGTGGGGACCGGAAGCGGCTGCATTGCCGTCTCGCTGGCGCTGGAGCTCCCCGCAGCCGAAGTCTATGCCGCCGATATCTCGGATGAGGCGCTGGAGGTAGCCGCCGAGAACTGCCGCCGGCTCGGGGCCCGCGTGACGCTGCGGCGGGCCGATGCGCTGACCGATCTGGCGGAGCAATTTCCCGAACGATTTGATGTGATCGTTTCGAACCCTCCCTATGTCCCCGAGAGCGACCGCGGGGCGATGCACCCCAACGTGCGCGATTACGAGCCGGCACTGGCGTTGTTCGTGCCGGACGACGATCCGCTGCGCTTCTACCGTGCCATTGCGCGCTCCGGGCGGCGGATGCTGCGACCGGGCGGGCGCCTCTGGTTCGAGATCTACGAACACGCCGCCGCGCAGATGGCCGACATGCTTGCGGCCGAGGGATATGCGGCCACCGAAATCTACCGGGACCTCTTTGATAAGGAACGAATGACATGCAGCCGACTCGAAAAATAAACACACCGCGCGAAAAGCGGACGAAAACACCCGAACAGGCCCTCACCTCGCTCATGCGGCTCTGTGCCCGGGCCGAGAAGTCGGAGGGCGATGCCCGGCGGCTGATGCGCGGCTGGGGTTTGGCGGAGCGTGATGCCGAGGCGGTGCTGGCGCGGCTGGTGCGCGAACGCTTCATCGACGATACGCGCTATGCCGAGGCCTTCGTGCGCGAGAAGCTGCGGCTGAGCGGCTGGGGCGAGTACAAGATCCGCACGGCGCTTCAGCGCAAGGGCATCCGGCGCGAGGTGATCGACGCGGCGCTGGCCCAGGCCGACCGTTCGGCCATGGGGCAGCGCCTGGCGGAACAGCTTGCGCGCAAGGCCCGGACGGTGAAGTACACGACTGCCTACGAATTGAAAACCAAATTGATACGATACGGGCTTTCGCTCGGTTACGACTACGAGGCCGTGATGGATGCGGCCGCGCAGTTGGTCAAGGATACGGATACATGCGACGATTTCTGACAACGATGCTTCTGGCCGCGACGTGCGCCGGGGCCTCGGCTCAAACCCAAACTGCGAACCGCGGGCAGCGGCTCAATCCCGACGATTATATTTTTCCCGTACAGCAGGCTTCGCGGCTCTTTTCGGCCAATTTCGGCGAACTGCGCCCGGGACACTTCCACGCCGGTGTGGATATCAAGACCGACGGCGAGGAGGGCCATCCGCTGGTGGCCGTGGCCGACGGCTATGTTTCGCGCATGACGGTTTCGGCAGGCGGCTACGGGCGGGCGCTCTACCTGACGCTCCGGAATGGTACGACGGCCGTCTACGGCCATCTGCAGCGCTTTCGCAAGGACCTCGAGGAGTGCCTCCGCTCGGAGCGTTACGCCCGCCGTGCGAACGGCGTCGACCTCTGGTTCGAGCCCGACCGCTGGCCCGTGCATCAGGGCGACGTCATCGGCTACGCGGGCAACAGCGGTTCGTCGATGGGGCCCCACCTTCACTACGAGATCCGCGACACCCCGACGCAGCGCCTCCACAACCCGGTTCGCGAGCGTATTGTCCGCCCCGAGGACAACCTCCCGCCGCGCATCCTGCGCATCCATTATGTGGAGGTCGACACGCTCGACGGAGTTCCCGTGCGGAGCCCCGCGGAGAGTTATGCCGTCGTGCGCGATGCCGACGGCCGTTACCGACTGACGCGCGGCGAACCGGTCGAAGTCGGACGCCGCGGATACTTTATCCTCGAGACCTCCGACCGCCGCAACGGCGTCTACAACACCTTCGGTGTCTGGCGTGTTGAGGCCCGCTGCGACGATCAACCCTATTTCGAGTACCGCATGGATGGCTTTACGCACGATCTGTCGCGCTGTTGCGACGCCGTGAGCTGCTATCCGCTCAAGATCGGTTCGCGCAACGAGGTGATCCGGCTGGCCCAGCTGGCCGGGGCTCCCGACCTCTTCTACCCGCGGATGGCCGAACGGGGCGTGGTGCGGTGTGAGCCGGGTGCCAGCCGCCGCATCCGTATCGAGGTCGAGGACGACAGCGGCAACCGCTCCTCGATCGAGTTCCCGATCGTGGGACGTCGCGAGGAGTTCCGCGCCGAGGTCGACTCCGCGGCCGTGGCCCTCTTCCCGGGGCGGAACTCCCTGGTACGGATCGGCGACGAGGCCGTGGCCCGTATCCAGAAGGGTTCGCTCTACGAACCGCTGTTCGTCCATCCCCGGCGTCTCGATCAGCCGCAGAGTCGCGCCGGAGTCATCGTCCTGTCGCCCGTCTACCGTTTTCTTGAGGCCTCGACGCCCCTTTACAGCCCGGCGTTGGTGACCATCCGGACCCAGGTGCCGCCCCGTCTGCGGCTGCATGCCGTCCTGGCCGGCCGCGGCAGCAAGGGTGGTCTTTATCACGTTGGCGGAACCTATTCGAATGGGGCCGTGACGGCCGTCACGCGCACGACAGGCGATCTGCTCGTCGTGGCCGACACGCTGCCCCCGACCATCCGTCCGCTCTTTACCGACGGCGCGTCGCTCTCCTCGGCCGCCGAACTGCGTTTCCGTACGTCGGACAACTTCTCGGGCATCGCCTCCTGGACGCTCCTCATCGACGGCGAATGGGTCCCCTGCGACCGTTTCCCAATGAAGGGAACCCTCGTTCATCGCTTCGATCGTCCTGCAGCCCATCGTCGCCATACCTACGAACTGACGGTCCGCGATGCCAGCGGAAATTCCGCCCGCCATTCCGGTTCATTTGTCCGGTAGGGCGGCGCGCGGCTGATAGCTGGCATTCCCGGGTAGTGGCCGGAACGTTGGGTGGGCCGGCATCTGTCAGTGCCCGACAGGGGTGGTGGCCGGCATCCTCCGGCGGGGTAGCGGCCGGCCGGTTCGCCGCCAAGGCAGACTCCTTTCCCCGCAGTTCTGACCGATCTGCTCAGGAGCGTTCCATGAGATTTTTTTTTTTTTTTTTCCCCCCCCCTCCTTGCCGCGCATCTCTGCATGCAAAAAAAGCCTCTCCGATTCCGGAGAGGCTTTTTTTCGCAAAGGGCCGTGGGCCGGTTATTTGCCCATGTAGCTCTTGATGTAGTGGTGGTGCGATCCCCAGCGCTCGAAGGCTGCACGGTCGAGCTCCTCGCGGGCCGACGGGTGGGCAATCGAGATCAGCAGACGCGCACGCTCCTGCATCGACTTGCCGTAGAGATCGACGGCTCCGTACTCCGTAACGACCCAGTGTACGTGGAAACGCGACGTCACGACACCGGCACCGTCAAGCAGCGTCGGGCAGATCTTCGAGACGCCCTTGTTCGTGATCGAAGGCATGGCGATGATAGCCTTTCCGCCCTTTGACAGCGATGCGCCGTAGACGAAGTCGATCTGACCGCCCGCTCCCGACCAGAACTTCGTACCCAGCGAGTCGGCGCTGACCTGACCCGTGAGGTCGATCTGCAGGGCCGAGTTGATGGCCACGAAGTTGTCGTTCTGCGAGATGATGTAGGGGTCGTTCGTGTAGCCGACGTCCATCATCAGCACGCCCGGGTTGTCGTCGATGAAGTCGTAGACGGCCTGCGAACCCATCAGGAACGTCGAAACCATCTTGCCCGGATCGGTCTTCTTGGCCTCACCGTTGATGACGCCCTTCTTGACCAGCGGCAGTACGCCGTCGGCGAACATTTCGGTGTGCACACCCAGATTCTTGTGGTTGCCCAGCTGGCTCAGCACGGCGTTCGGAATGGCACCGATACCCATCTGCAGCGTGGCGCCGTCCTCGATCAGTGCGGCGCAGTGCTTGCCGATGGCCGTTTCGACCTCGTTGGGCTCCGTGAACTTGGCCTCGATCAGCGGCGTGTCGTCCTCGACGAAGGTGTCGATCTTCGACATCGGGATCATGGCCTGGCCGAAGGCGCGCGGCACGTGCTTGTTCACCACGGCGATGACGTGGTCGGCGCACTCGACGGCGGCCAGCGTTGCATCAACCGACGTACCGAGCGATACATACCCGTGCTTGTCCGGCGGGCAGACCTGGATCATGGCCACGTTGCACGGTACGGCGCCGCAGCGGTAGAGTTTCTGCGTCTCGCTCAGGAAGACCGGAATGTAGTCGGCATATCCGCTCTGGGTCACCTTGCGCACGTTCGAGCCCACGAAGAACGAATCGAGCTGGAAGATACCCTCGAATTTCGGATCGGCATAGGGTGCCGGACCTTCGGTGTGCAGGTGATGGATGTGCACGTCTTTCAGTTCGCCGGCCTCACCGCGGCGGCACATGGCGTTGATCAGACACTGAGGGGCCGAAGCTACCGAGCTCAGATGCACGTGATCGCCCGATTTGATGACCTTGACGGCCTCCTCGGGAGTCGTGAAATGGATAGGGTTAGTCATTTCTGCCAAAAAATTTCTAAATGGTTTGACTTAC
Source organism: Alistipes sp. An54 (assembly GCF_002159375.1). NCBI lineage: Bacteria > Pseudomonadati > Bacteroidota > Bacteroidia > Bacteroidales > Rikenellaceae > Alistipes > Alistipes sp. An54. The sequence continues at coordinate 20,006 of NZ_NFIA01000017.1, read as the reverse complement.
AGTTTGTGTGTCGTATTTTTCTTGTTGTGACAGGCCGGAATACGCCTCTCGGAGGCTCTGCCGTGTTATTTGCGTTTTACCTCGACCTGCTCGTATCCCTCGACGATATCGCCGACCTTGATGTCGTTGTAGGATTCGATGTTCAGACCGCAGTCCTGACCTACGCTGACCTCCTTGACGTCGTCCTTGAAGCGTTTGAGCGAACCCAGCTTGCCGGTGTAGATGACGATACCGTCGCGGATCACGCGGATCGGTGTCGTACGCTGCAGCTTGCCTTCGCGGATTACGCAGCCCGCAACGGTGCCGACCTTCGAGATCTTGAAGATCTCCATCACCTCGGCCGAGGCGACGATCTCCTCCTTCATCACCGGTTCCAGCATGCCCTCGATGGCATCCTTGATATCGTTGATCGCGTCGTAGATGATCGAGTAGAGGCGGATTTCGATCTCCTCCTTTTCGGCCAGTTTGCGGGCCGAGGCCGAAGGACGCACCTGGAAGCCCACGATGATGGCGTTCGAGGCGGCGGCCAGCAGGACGTCCGACTCCGAGATCTGACCCACGGCGGCGTGGATCACGTTCACCTGCACGCTCTCCTTCGAGAGCTTGATCAGCGAGCCCGACATGGCCTCCACCGAACCGTCCACATCGCCCTTGACGATGATGTTCAGCTCCTTGAACGAGCCGATGGCGATGCGGCGGCCGATCTCGTCCAGCGTGACGTGCTTCTGGGTCATGATGCCCTGCATGCGCTGCAGCTGTTCGCGCTTGTTGGCGATTTCGCGGGCCGAGCGGTCGTCTTCCATCACGTTGAACAGGTCACCGGCCTGCGGGGCGCCGTTCAGACCCAGCACCTGTACCGGGGTCGACGGTCCGGCCTCCTGCACCTTCTTGCCGTTCTCGTTGAACATCGCCTTGACACGGCCCGTGTAGGTTCCCGAGAGGATCACGTCGCCGACGTGCAACGTACCGTTCTGCACCAGCACCGTCGAGACATAGCCGCGGCCCTTGTCCAGCGTCGATTCGATCACCGTGCCGACGGCCTTCTTGTTGGGGTTGGCCCGCAGGTTGAGCATCTCGGCCTCGAGCAGCACCTTCTCCAGCAGCTTGTCCAGATTGATGCCCTTCTTGGCCGAAATCTCCTGATCCTGGTATTTGCCGCCCCACGATTCCACGAGGTAGTTCATCTGTGCCAGCTGCTCCTTGATGTGGTCGGGGTTGGCGTTGGGCTTGTCGATCTTGTTGATGGCGAAGACCATCGGCACTCCGGCCGCCTGGGCGTGGTTGATGGCCTCGATGGTCTGCGGCATGACGTTGTCGTCGGCGGCCACGATGATGATGGCCACGTCCGTAACGGCCGCACCGCGGGCACGCATGGCCGTGAAGGCCTCGTGACCCGGCGTGTCGAGGAAGGTGATCTTCTGCCCGTTGAGTTCGACGCTGTAGGCACCGATGTGCTGCGTGATACCGCCTGCCTCGCCCTCGATGACATTTGTCTTGCGGATGTTGTCCAGCAGCGACGTCTTACCGTGGTCGACGTGGCCCATGACCGTCACGATGGGCGGACGCGGAACGAGATCCTCCTCCTTGTCCTCCTCGTCGGCGATGGCCTCCTGGATGTCGGCCGAGACGAACTCGATCTTGAAGCCGAACTCCTCGGCCACAACCACCAGAGCCTCGGCATCCAGACGCTGGTTGATCGACACCATCAGTCCGAGGTTCATGCAGGCCGTGATGACCTCCGTGGGCGAGACGTTCATCATTGTCGCCAGCTCGTTCACGGTCACGAACTCCGTGACCTTAAGCGTCGAACGTTCCTTCTCTTCGCGCTGTACCTCCTCATTCATGCGCTCGGCCACGGCTTCGCGCTTGTCACGACGGTATTTGGCGCTCTTGCTCTTGGCGCCCTTGGCCGTCAGACGGGCCAGCGTATCCTTGACCTGCTTCGAAACCTCCTCATCGCTCACTTCCGGACGCAGGACGGGTTTCGGCGTATTCTTGTTCTTGTTGCGACGACCTTCGCCCGGACGCGGCTGGTTGTTCTGGCCGCCCTGACCGCCGCGATTGTTCTGACCGCCCTGGCCGCCGCGGTTGTTCTGACCGCCCTGACCGCCGCGGTTGTTCTGGCCGCCCTGGCCTCCCTGGTTGTTCTGTCCGCCCTGACCGCCGCTCTTCTGGGCACGGTTCACGTCGACCTTCTCCTTCTGCAGGCGTTTGCGCTTGTGCTTGCCGCCCGGAACGAAGCCCGAGACGTCCATCGTTCCCAGCACCTGCGGACCGGTCAGCGTCACCGTGGCCGGACGGAAGATATTGTCCTTCGGAGCTTCGGGTTTCGGAGCCTCCTCGCTTTTGGCCGGTTGTGCGGCCGGTGCCGATGCGGGCTGTACCGTGGGGTTCGGCGCTTCGGCGGCGGGTTGTGCGGCGGGTTGTGCCGGCTTCTCGGCAGCCGGCGTCGTCGGATGTGCTTCGGCCTTCGGCGTCTGCTCGCTCTTCGGCTCGCTCTTTACGGCCGGAGCGGGTGCGGGCTGTGCCGCGGGTTTCGGTGCCTCGGCAGCGGGCTGTGCGGCCGGCTGGGCCGGCTTTTCGGCAGCCGGAGTCGTCGGACGCGTTTCGGCCTTCGGCGTCTCGGGCTGTTCGGCCACGGCACTCTCGGCGGCCTTGGCCGTCTGGTTCAGCGTCTGCACGGTGGGACGCTTGGCCGAGAGGTCAATCTTGCCGAGGAACTTCGGCTGCTGGATCTCGTCCTTGACGTGGATCATGTGGCTCTTGATGACCACCTCCTTCTCCTCTTCACGCTCCTGTTTGCGGGCCTCCTCGAGGGTGATGGTCGTCTGCTTCTGCGCGATGCGTTCACGAACCGATTCCCGGGCATTCACGGCGCTGCGGTTCGAGCCGAACTCCTTCTCCAGAACGGCATAGGTCTCGGCGTCGACCAGCGTGTTGGGCGACCCGTCGCTCTTGATGCCCTTCTTTTGCAGGAAGTCCGTGATGGTGTTCAGTCCGACCTTGAACTCCTTGGCAACCTGAATGAGTCTTAATTTTCTTTCATTACCCATATTGTCCTGTTCTCCTTTCTTCCTTGATGATTTATTCGAATTCGGCCTTCAGAATCTCGACGACCTTCTGTGCCTGTTCCAGTTCGAGGTCGGCACGTGCGGCGATCTCCTCCACGGGGAGTTCCAGTACGCTCTTGGCCGTATCGCAGCCGGCGGCCTTCAGGGCGTCGATGATCCAGCCGTCGATCTCGTCGGCGAACTCCGTCAGGGCCACATCCTCCTCCTCGACTTCGCGGTAGACGTCGATGTCGTAGCCCGTGAGCATCTTCGACAGACGGATATTCAGACCTCCCTTGCCGATGGCCAGCGACACCTGGTCGGGCTTCAGGTAGACCGAAGCGGTCTTCTTCTCCTCGTCGACGGTGATCGAGGAGATCTTGGCGGGGTTGAGCGAACGCTGGATCATCAGCTGCGGGTTGGCCGTGTAGTTGACCACGTCGATGTTCTCGTTGCGCAGCTCCTTGACGATCGAGTAGATGCGCGAACCCTTCATGCCGACGCAGGCGCCTACCGGGTCGATGCGTTCGTCGTAGGATTCGACGGCCACCTTGGCGCGTTCGCCCGGGATGCGGGCGATCTTCTTGATGGTGATCAGACCGTCGTAGATTTCGGGCACCTCCTGCTCGAACAGCCGCTCGAGGAACTGGTTGGCCGTACGCGAAAGGATGATCCGCGGCTGGTTGTTGTTCATCTCCACCGACTTGACGATGGCCTTGATCGTATCGCCCTTGCGGTAGAAGTCGTTGGGGATCTGTTCGGCTTTCGGCAGGATGAGTTCGTTCTCCTCGTCGTCGAGGATCAGCACCTCCTTCTTCCAGACCTGGTAGACCTCGCCGGTGATGATCTCGCCGACCTTCTCCGAATATTTTTCGTAGAGGCTGGCCTTTTCGAGTTCGAGGATGCGCGAGGCGAGGTTTTGGCGCAGCGAGAGCACCGTGCGGCGGCCGAACGACGATAGTTTGATCTCGTCGGCATATTCGTCACCGATTTCGTAGGTGGGGTCGATGGCCTTGACCTCCGAGACGGCGATCTGCGTATTGGGGTTTTCGACGGCTCCATCCTCGACGACGGTCCGGTTACGCCAGATCTCCAGGTCGCCCTTTTCGGGGTTGATGATCACGTCGAAGTTCTCGTCCGTCTCGTACTGTTTCTGCAGCGCGTGGCGGAAGACGTCCTCCAACACGCCGATCATCGTCGACTTGTCGATGTTCTTCAGCTCCTTGAATTCGGCAAAGTTGCTGATAAGATTGAGATTGTCCATGGGTTGTTTATCTTGTTTTTCGATTTTGATTTTTTTCGTCTCTATTGTTTTGCAGCCCGGCACGTTTCCGGAGCCTCATTGCTTGTTTGTTGTGCGGCCCGGCGCCTGCCCAAACCTTATATTATGCGGCCCCGCCCCTTTTTCGTTGTGTGGCCCGGCCCCTTTTATCTTGTGCGGCCCGGCCCCTTTTTTCGTTATGCGGCCCGGCTCCTTTTATACGGCTTCGGCACTTGCTATGCCCCTTCTCGCTTGTTTCTCCTCTCCTCTTCACCTCCTCTTCTCCTCTCTCGCTCGGCTCTTACCCCCCCCCGCTATTTGAAGTCAAGCCACTCCTTCGTGTACTTGATTTCGGAGAAGGGGTAGGTGCGGCTTACCTTGACGAGCTGCTTGCGTTTCTTGCCTTCGACGGCCTGCTTCTCCTCGTAGGAGAGGGTGATGCCCTCGTCTGTGACCTCGTCCAGCCGGGCCAGCAGTTTGATGCCGCTTGTCAGCAGCACCTCCACCGAACTGCCCACCAGCTTGCGGTACTGGCGCAGCGAGCGCAGTTCGGAGCCGATACCGGCCGACATGACCGTCAGCGAGAAATCTTCGGCGTCGCGGTCGAGCTCGGCCTCGATGGCGCGGCTCAGTTCGGCACAGGCGTCGATTCCGACCGACGTGTCGCTGTCGATGGTCAGTTCGACCTCGTTGGCGGGATTGCAGGTACAGTCGACGACAAAGAGGTCCGTACCTTCGAGTTTGCGTTCGGCTATGGCCGTGATTTTCTGAATATCCATCATGTTTCGGGTAAGTTCAACCACGAAATAAGGGGACATATAGTCCCCTTATCGCTGCGTTCTCGGTCTTTCGACACGGCAAATATAGTAATATATTTCCGATATACCAATATTTTGTTGGCGAAAAGCGTGAAAAATCAGTTGTCAATCTTCGAAGCGTAGGGTTTGATGATGCCTCGCTTCGATTCGCGGATGAATTGCAGCAGATGGTCGCGTTCGGGGCTCTGCGGAATCTGCCGCTCGACCTCCTCGCAACCGGCCATGTAGTTCAGCCCGCTCTGGAAGAGGATGCGGCAGGCGTCGTGGATCTCGCCGATGCGCTCGGGCGTGAATCCGCGGCGCGAGAGTCCCACCTTGTTGATGCCGGCGAAACGCAGCGTGTCGTTGCGTACGATGATGTAGGGGGGCAGGTCCTGACCCAACAGCGCGCCGCCCTGGACCATCGAGTGGGCGCCGATGTGCACCCACTGGTGGATGGCGGCATGGCCGCCGATGACCACCCAGTCGCCGATATGGACCTCGCCGGCCAGCGAGACGCGGTTGGCGATGACGCAGTGGTCACCCACCACGCAGTCGTGGGCCACGTGGACGTAGGCCATCAGCAGGTTGTGCGAACCCACGCGCGTGGTTCCCGTCGAGGCGGTTCCGCGGCTGATGGTGACACACTCGCGGATATCGTTGTAGTCGCCGATTTCGGCCGTCGTGGCCTCGCCCTTGAACTTGAGGTCCTGGGGCAGGCACGAGATCGAGGCGGCGGTGTGGATTCGGCAGCCCTTGCCGATGCGGGCTCCGTCGTGGATCACGGCGCCGGGACCGATCCAGCAGTCGTCGCCGATGACGACGTCGCCGGCGATGCAGGCGAAGGGTTCCACCGTAACGTTGTTCCCGATTTTGGCATCGGGGTGAATGTAGGCCAGATTGCTTATCATAACATTGCGATTACTTCTTGTTCTTGACGACCTGGGCCATCATCACGGCTTCGCAGGCAAGTTTCTCGCCGACGAAGGCCTTGCCCTCGACGACGGCCACGCCGCGGCGGATGGGTTCCAGCAGGTGGATTTCGAATTGGAGCGTATCGCCCGGCACGACCTTGTGCTTGAACTTCACGCTGTCGATCTTCATGAAGTAGGTCGAGTAGTTCTCCGGGTCGGGCACCGAGTTGAGGACCAGAATGCCGCTGCACTGGGCCATGGCCTCGACGATCAGCACGCCCGGCATGACGGGTTCGTTGGGGAAGTGTCCGACGAAGAAGGGTTCGTTCATCGTGACGTTCTTGATGCCGGCCACGTCGGTCTTGTCGCAGTAGAAGATGCGGTCGACGAGCAGGAACGGCGGACGATGGGGCAGCATGCGGCGGATGTCGTTGATGTCGTAGAGCGCCGGTTTGCGGCAGTCGTAGGTGAAGCGGGGCTTTTCGCCGGCCTTGCGGATGGTGTGTTTGAGCTGCTTCATGAACTCCGTGTTGGCGAAGTGCCCGGGGCGGGTGGCCCATACGCGGCCCTTGATGCGCACGCCCAGCAGCGCGAAGTCGCCCAGCAGGTCGAGCAGCTTGTGGCGGGCCAGTTCGTTGCTGCAGCGCAGTTCGAGGTTGCTCAGATAGCCCGACTTGATCTCGATGTCGGGTTTGTTGAAGATCTTCTTGAGGTGTTCGAGCTGTTCGTCGGGGACGGGATTCTCGACCACGACGATGGCGTTGTCCAGATCGCCGCCCTTGATGAGGTTCATCTTCATCAGGGGTTCGATCTCGTGCAGGAAGACGAACGTGCGGCAGGGTGCGATCTTCTCGGCGTAGTCGTCGCCGGGAACGAACGTGGCGTACTGGTTCCCGATGACCTTCGAGTTGTAATCGACGTGCACCGAGACGGCGAACTCATCGTCGGGATAGAGGATGATGGCCACGCCCTTTTCGGGGATGGTGTAGACCATCTTTTCGGTGACGTGGTAGAACGAACGTTCGGCCTGCTGGTCGACCAGGCCGGTTTCGGTGATGGCCTTGGCGTAGGCTGCGGCCGAGCCGTCGAGGATCGGGGTCTCTTCGGCGTCGATGTCGATGATGGCGTTGTCGACGCCCAGCGTCCAGAGGGCCGACATGACGTGTTCGATGGTATGGACGCGGTGCCCGCCGAATTCGATGGTCGTGCCGCGCGAGGTGTCGACCACATGGTCGCACAGTGCCGGGATTATGGGTTGGCCCTCGATGTCGATCCGTCGGAAGACGATGCCGGTGTTGGCCTCGGCGGGGTTGATGGTCATATTCACGCGGACACCCGTATGAAGACCCTTCCCCGAGAACGAAATCGGAGCTTTCAGGGTTTGTTGTTTGGTTGACATAGTTTATTGTTTGGTTGACATAAGCGGAGTAGCGTATATATTTGTGCGCCCAAAGGTATAAAATTTTTGGAAAAAAGCCTTATCTTTGTCCGAAATTCCGTGCGGCAACCATGAGTGAAAATCCACAGGTGATACCCCCGAAGGCGCCGCGGCGTCCGCGTCTGAAGCTCCCGTTCGACAACCGTCGCGAAGATGCCGGAACGTGGGTCTACGATCATCGGGTGGGATTGTGTGTGACGCTGATTGCCTATCTGGTGCTGATGATCGTCTTCGTGTCGTCGAAGATCGTCATCGGACGCCGGGCCAGCCAGCAGGGCATGTATGTCGACCTGCAGACGCTGGCCGAACTGGAGCAGGAGCGCGACCGTCTGGAGCGTGAGGTGCGTGAGCGGCAGGAGCAGGATCAGGATCCCGTCGACTGGCGCAGCATCCGCAACCGCACGTCGAATGAGAATGCCCTCAACGAGGAGCTGCGCGACGACCGCGGGACGAATGCCGCCGAGTTGAACGAGGCGGCGGCCGGGGCCGAAGCCCGCATGCGGGCCAACCGCGAAGCCTATGAGGAGGGGTTGGCCGAGGAGCGGGCCATCCGCCAGCGCCGCGGACAGGGTGGCGAGTCGGAGCATCGCGACGTGCGCGTCAAGGGGCGGGTGACGGTTTCGTTTTCGCTGACCAACCCTGTGCGGACGTCGCGCTGGCTGGAGATCCCGGCCTACCGCTGCGAGGAGGGCGGTGAGGTGATTGTCGAGATTACGGTGAACCGGGCCGGCGAGGTTACGGCGGCCCGCATTCGCGAGGGGGGTGACGAGTGCATGCGTCAGGCGGCGATTGAGGCGGCCCGCGTGTCGCTCTTCAACATCGACTCCTCGGCACCGGCCCGCCAGAGCGGGACGATCACCTACATCTTCATCCCGCAGTAAGCGGCCGACTGCGACAGGGGGCCGGGCCGGCAGGCGGAGTGGTCCCCGGCCGGCCGCAGCGGTTCCGGCATGCAGCCCCGCGATGCTGCCCGGATTTGGTCTTGAATTTGTGACAATTGTATGATAATCAGATATCTATGGTAATAACAAGTGAAAATTTCGTATTGGTAGGTGCCCTGCTGCTTTTCGTGGCGGTGATGGCCGGCAAGGTGGCCTATCGTTTCGGAGCTCCGGCTCTGCTGCTCTTTCTGGGGGTCGGCATGCTGTTCGGACTGCACTTCATCTCGTTCCGCTCGGTCGAGATGACGCAGTTCATCGGTATGATCGCGCTCTGTATCATCCTCTTCACCGGCGGTATGGACACCTCCTTCGAGGAGATACGTCCCGTTCTCGGACCGGGTATTGTGCTGGCGACGGTCGGCGTGGTGTTGACGGCTGCGGTGCTGGCCGGATTTGTCTGGCTCGTGGCGCCGTGGATGGGATTCGAGATGTCGTTCCCGATGGCGCTGCTGTTGGCCTCCACGATATCGTCGACCGACTCGGCCTCGGTCTTCTCCATCCTGCGAAGCAAGAAGCAGGGCCTCAAACAGCACCTGCGACCGCTGCTGGAGCTCGAAAGCGGCTCGAACGACCCGATGGCCTACATGCTGACGGTGCTGCTGATCAGCGTGCTGAGCAACTCCTCGGAGGGCAACGTCGGCTTCGGCATGGGGCTTGTCTATCTGGTTGTGCAGCTGGTTGTGGGCGCCCTGTCGGGCTATCTGATCGGACGGCTGGCGGTCTGGACCCTTAACAAGATCAATCTGGTCAACCATTCGCTCTATTCGGTGCTGCTGCTGGCCTTTATCTTCTTCGCCTTTGCCTTTACCGACCTGATCAAGGGCAACGGCTATCTGGCCGTCTACCTGGCGGGTCTGGTCGTCGGCAACCACAAGATCGTCCAGAAACGGCCGCTTACGGTCTTCTTCGACGGTTTCACGTGGCTCATGCAGATCGTCATGTTCCTCACCCTCGGCCTCTTCGTCAACAGCGACGAACTGCTGCGTCCCGAGGTGCTGATGCTGGGCGGCGCCGTCGGTCTGTTCATGATCGTGGTGGCGCGTCCGGTGTCGGTCTTCGCCTGCCTGCTGCCCTTCCGCAACTTCTCGACCCGGGCCCGGTGGTACATCTCGTGGGTCGGGCTGCGCGGTGCGGTGCCGATTCTCTTCGCCACCTATCCGATGATGGCCGGCATCGAGCATGCCGAGTTGCTCTTCAACGTGGTCTTCCTCTCGACGATCCTTTCGCTCGTCATCCAGGGCACGACCGTCAGCGGCATGGCCAACCTGCTGGGGCTGGCCTTCGATGAGCGTGAATCGGCCTTCAACGTCGAGATGCACCACGACGACATGAAGTCGGCGCTGACCGAAGTGGAGGTCAACGCCGGCATGCTCGATGCGGGCCATACGCTCAAGGATATCTCGCTGCCCGAGAATACGCTGGTGATGATGGTCTGCCGCAACGGCGAATATTTCGTCCCGCGCGGGAATACCGAACTGATGGTGGGCGACAAACTGCTGGTGATCTCCGACCGTAGCGAGGAGGAGTTGGCCGACACCTACAAGAATCTGGGTATCGACAACGTGATGAAAGTCGGTTGACGCCCTTCCGGGGCCGGGCTCCCGAGGGCTTCGGGATGTTCCCGAGGCTCTCCGGGTTCCCCCATACGCCCCCATACGCCCCCACGGCTTCCCACGGCTTCCCACGGCTTCCGCTCCGTTCGGCACATGAAAAGGCCGGATCCCCCGTCAATCGGGAGATCCGGCCTTTTCCGTCGTGTTTGCTTGTCGTCGGAAGTCGGTTTTGCCGGCCGGAGGTGTCCTGTGCTGTTTCGGAGCGTATTTCGCCCGGTTCCGGGACCTCTGGCTGCACCGGTCCGGGAACTTGCCGTAACGCCTATTTCCCGGCCTCGGAGTGGGCGTTCAGGGGATCGAAATCGCCCTCCTCGACCCCGCAGTCGCAGAAGTGGAACTCCTCGCGGGCCTTCTCCTTCGGGAAGAGGAAGTAGACGCACGTGGCCTCGGTGCAGAGACGCCCCTCGCTGTCGGTGATGCGCACGGCGATGCGCACCAGATTGCGACGCTGCTCCTCGACGCGGGCCCGCAGCACAATGTGGTCATCCGAGGTGTGGATCGGGCGGTGGTAGCGCACCTCCATGCGGGTGGTTACGCCGCTGGTCTGGAACTTGCGGAAGACCACCCAGCTGCTGATCTCGTCGGCCAGCGTGGCCTGGATTCCGCCGTGCAGCGTGTCGACCCAACCCTGGAATTCGGGGCGCGGGTGCCAGAGGCTGACGATCTCCTCGCCGTCTTCGTAGAACTCCATGCGAAGCCCCTCGGGGCTGTGAGGGTCGCAACCGTAGCAGCGGTACCCCTCCATGCCGCGCCAGGGATTGATGATGCGTTTCATGTCTCAGCAGATTTTTCTCTTCCGACAAAGATACGCATAAATTCGGTTCGCGGGACATTGCGGCGGTCTGTTGTGGCCGGATCGGAGCAGATTGTCCCCTTTCGGAACACCTTTTCGGAAGACCTTTCAGAGCACAAACAAAGGGACGGCGATCCGCTGATCACCGCCCCTCGTCGGATTTTGTCCCTGTCTTTCAGCTACTTCTGTTTCTTCGGATAGAAGAGCCTGTAAACGCTGGACGTAGTGGCCACGGGGCGTGTATCGTTGTCCATGTAATACGCTGTGAGGAAGGCGAGGAACGAGGTCGGCTGGTCGTCCAACAGGTAGAGCTCCAGTGTGTCTTCATTGGTGTCCTGCTCCTTGACCAGGCGTATGCCGATGTAGGCATTCTTGTCGGCGCCGGTCGACGTGGCCGAGAAGTCGCGGTTGCAGTTGTCCGGATCGATCAGCAGAAGTTGGTATTCGATCGTTCGATCAGAGATGTCTCTGACAGAGCACTCCTTGTCCGCAGGGACCCTGTTACAGGTCTCACCGAAGAAGTTCTTCAGATCGGACTGCAGCGAGGTGGTCAGCACGTTCTTCTCCGTATCGAAGGTGAAGGTGTCGGCCTCAGTGGCTGCCGGGAATCCCGTGAAGGCATCGTCGCTGAAGTACCGGTAACCTTTCATCGCCTCCTTGCCGGTCGGCTGCTGGTAGACATACCATGTACCTTCGATCTTGAAGTAGTCCGAACCGACGATCGTGATGGTGCACTCGCCCGGATCGCCCGCTGCATACTGGACGGCCGACGGATCGACCTTCAGTACGATCTTGTCCTTGCCCTCCTCCTTCTTGAGGAACTTCAGCTGGACGGGGACCGTCAGCTTGCCCTTGCCGTAGACAAATTCGGGCTCACCGACAAATTCGAAGTGTTCACCCAGCACGTCCCGCCGGGCGGCGTAGCGGATGGCGCGTGCCACTTCGCGGGCGTGTGGCGAGAGGTATTTGCCGAAGCTCATGTTGATGACCCAGGCGCCGTTGTCCACGGCGCCTTGCGACGGGCCATCGAGGGGCGTGTGGCCACGATGCGCAGGGCGGCGGTGACACCCGTTGGCGGGGATCTCGCCGGGGTTGGTCCACACGCGGTCGCGCAGATCGGGGTGCGAGACGTCGAATCCGCCGTCGATGACGGCAACTACGACCGGATTACCGGACGGGGTGCGGGGTGTCGGAAAAAAATTTTTTTTTTTTCCCCCCCCCTGGATTTTGTCTACCTGCGCGATACCGATTCCGCAGAGCGAGTCCGCATCGGTAAGGTGCCAACCGTCGTTCAATCCGTTCGGTAGACCGGCAAAGACCGGGAACGACGGCACCACCAACAGCGGGGAAAGTGTTCAAAAGGTGCGATAATTTATCAAAATGACCTTTTGTGACGGGGCTGTCCGGTCTCTGTCCGGTCTCTGTCCGGTCCGGGGGAGGGTCAGCGGAGGCGGTTGCGCAGGAAGCTGCGGCGGGCGTAGGCGAAGAAGAAGAGTACGCCCATGACATTGACGGCAAAGGCCAGCCAGAAGGCCGCCCCGTAGCCGCCCAGGTGTTCGGCGACGCTGCCGCCGCCGATGATGCCGATCCCGACGCCGAGGTCCCACGAGGTGAGGATCGTCGAATTGGCCGTACCGCGGCGTTCGTGCGGGGCCAGGTTGATGAACATGGTCTGCATGGCCGGATACATGTGGCCGTTTCCGAGGCCGATCATCAGGGCGGCGGCGTAGTAGCCGTAGAGGTTCGGCACGGCCGTGAAGACCAGATAGCCGCACATCGACATCAGCATGCCGGCTGAGGCATTCTGGACGATCTTCCCCTCGCGCAGCGAGCGGCTTCCGACCAGCCGTGAGAGGATCAGTCCCACGGCCAGCAGCATGAAGAAGGTGCCCGATCCCGAGGTGATGTGCAGCACCTCCTGGCTGTAGATGGCGATATAGGTCGAGATGACGCCGAACGAGAAGGCGAAGGCGGCGATGCAGATCCCTTCGCTCCACCCCTTGAGCAGGACGAAACGGTCGAGCGAGACCTTGCTTTCGCGGCGGATCGGCTGTCGTTCGCGGCAGTGGATCGTCGAGTCGATGGCGAGTCCCGCGAAGGCGATCACCAGCGAGAGGGTGAAGAGCAGTTCGAAGTTGTGGATCGTGTGGTAGATGTAGAGGCCCATCGAGGGTCCGATGGCCATGGCGATGTTGTTGCTCAGGCCGTAGTAGCCGATACCTTCGGAGCGGCGTTCGGGGTGGAGCACGTCGACGGCCATGGTGCTGCTGGCGACGGTTGTGGCGCCGAACGGTGCGCCGTGCAGCGTGCGGATGGCGGCGAACAGGACGAGCGATCCGGTGATGAAGTACCCGGCGAAGAAGAGCGCAAAGCAGAAGTAGCAGATCAGAAGTACCTTCTTGCGGGGGAAGGTGTCAACCACGAAGCCGCTGAATGGTCTGACACATAGGGCCGTGAGGGTGTATCCGCTCAGTACGATGCCGATCATGGCCTTGCCGGCCGAGAAGGTGTCGCGCAGGTAGAGCGGCAGCAGCGGCGCCAGCAGATAGAATGCGAAGAAGAGCATGAAGTTGGCGATCCATACCTTCACGTAGTTGCTGTTCCAGAGAACGGGGCGTGCCGTTCGATTCTCACTTTCGTTCATCGCTTGTCAGATTTTGCGGGGCGGGTGCATCGTTGCGGGTAGCGGGGCGGCGTAAGGGCATGCCGGGCGAAGAAGGGACGGATGCCGGTATGCCGCGGCCTTACCCGTCGGCGACGGATCGGTCCGGGGCGCAAAGGTAGTGATTTTGAGCGCAGGTTGATCCGCCGCCGGGGAGAAAAACGCATTTTCGGGTCGGTCGGGGCTTCCGCGGAGGCCGGATTTTGCCGTTGCGGCCGTTCTCCTGCCGTTCTCCTGTCGCTGTCCGTTGCCGCCCGTCGTCAGATCCCGCCGCCGTTCTCGAAGGTCGAGATCGTGGCCCGTCCCTGGACGACCCGCGAGTGAGGGGCCAGATCGGTGGTTTGCCAGACGTTGCCGCCGATGACCGAGTCGTGGCCGATGCGCACGCGCCCGAGAATCGACGAGTTGGAGTAGACCACCACACGGTCCTCGAGAATCGGGTGGCGTGCCTCGCGCAGGATGTGCCCCTCGTCGTCGAACTTGAAACTCTTGGCGCCGAGCGTCACCCCCTGGTAGAGTCGTACGTGGCTGCCGATGATGCAGGTTTCGCCGATGACGACGCCCGTGCCGTGGTCGATGCTGAACGAATCGCCGATCACGGCTCCGGGGTGGATGTCGATTCCCGTCATCGAGTGGGCCCGTTCGGTGATCATCCGCGGCAGGATCGGAACCCCGGACTCCCACAGCGCATGGGCCAGCCGGTAGTGGGTCATGGCCACCAGCGCCGGGTAGCAGAGAATCACCTCTTCGCAGCCCGACGCCGCCGGATCGCCGTCGCAGACCGCCCGCACGTCGGTCCCCAGCCGGCGGCGCAGTTCGGGCAGCATTTCGAGCAGCCGGCGGGCCGTCTCCGCGCCGAACCGTTCGGCCGCTGTGTCGGACGTGGCGGCGTCGCTCGCGCGCGGCATCGCATCCGCACCTTCTCCGGAGGTGGATTCGAATGGGGCGGAGGCGTCGGGGAAGTCGTTGTCCGGGGTGCGGCCGTGGAAGACGGCGAAGGCCCGGGCGCACTGCCGGGTGAGGTGCCCGGCCAGCTCGGTGAGCTGCACTTCGGGGGGCCGCCGGTCGAAATACCCGGTGAAGACCACCGAGCGGAACCCTTCGACGATGCGCTCCAGCGCCGTGGGGTCGATCCCGGCGGCAGCCAGGACGGGAATGTGCGGATCGTGCGCCGTGAGGCGTGCGGCCAGTTGCCGCAGCTGCCGGTCGGAGAGTCCGGCCGGGGCCGCAGCGCCCGCGGGACGCTGCGGCTGTGGGGTAGCGGGGGTGATTCTCATAACTGAAGGTCGGCCTTGAAGTTGTCGAAATCGTAGAGGGCGGTCGAGAGGTAGCGTTCGCCGGTGTCGGGTAGCAGGACGACGATCGTCTTGCCGCGCAGCGCCTCCTGACGGGCCAGATGCAGCGCGGCCCAGAGGGCGGCCCCCGACGAAATGCCGGCCAGCAGCCCCTCGCATCGGGCCAGCATCCGTGCCGCGGCAATGGCCTGTGCATCGTCGACGCGGAGGATGCGGTCGACGACCGTCGGGTCGAAGTTCGCCGGGACGAATCCCGCCCCGATGCCCTGAATGCGGTGGGGCCCCGGCTGCCCGCCCGACAGCACGGGCGACGCGGCGGGCTCCACGCCGACGATCTCCACCGCCGAATTCAGCTCCTTGAGGCGGCGGCCCGTGCCGCTCACCGTGCCGCCGGTCCCGACCCCTGCCACGAAGAGATCGACCCGTCCATCGGTGTCGCGCCAGATTTCGTCGCCCGTCGTGCGGTAGTGGCGTTCGGGGTTGGCCGGATTCTCGAACTGCTGGAGGATCACCGACCCCGGGATCCCGGCCTGCAGCGCCCGGGCCCGGGCAATGGCCCCGGCCATCCCTTCGGCACCGGGCGTCAGCTCCACGCGCGCGCCGTAGGCCGCCACGAGGCGCCGCCGTTCGATGCTCATTGTCTCGGGCATGGTCAGGATGAGCCGGTAGCCCTTCAGGGCGCACACCAACGCCAGCCCGACGCCGGTATTTCCGCTCGTGGGTTCGATGATCGTGGCGCCGGGATGCAGTTCGCCGCGCGCCTCGGCCGCCTCGACCATGGCCAGCGCCACGCGGTCCTTGACGCTCCCCGCGGGGTTGCGCGATTCGACTTTGGCCACGATGCGGGCCGCGGCGTCTGTCCGGCGGCCGAGGCGCTGCAGTTCGACCAGCGGTGTGCGGCCGATGAGTTCCAGTACGGAGTTTGCGATTGTTTCCATCTCTTTTCGGGTTTGGATACGAAAACGGGGGCTGCAGTCAACTCCTGCTGCCCCCGTTCGTATGGGTGAATTGAATGTTTGTTTGGGAAATGCGGTTTTCAGACGCTTTGAGGTCCCGGCCTCCGCGCGGCAGCAGGCACGATGCGGCGGCAACGATTGGCAATCGCTGCACAACAACATATCATCTGATTCATGGCTGCCATCATCTTCGGGGCATTTCGTAACCTCTTTTCAAACGGGGGGCTGCGGCAGATTCCGCGCGTGTTCGCCGACCCGTCGGGGACAAATATAGGGAATCGGATCGGAAAATGCAAATCGGCGCGCGAAATGGACGTGCCGGATTGCAGCGGCGGACGAAGCGGTTCCGTATTGGGGGGCTCTGTCGCCGGCTCCGGCCCGGTTATCCGCTCCCTGGCCCGGACCTGGTTATCCGCCCGTCGGCGGGGCGTTTTTCGCCTGCCGGTGTTGCTGCCACCACTCCGAGACCCACATCACTCCCAGTCCGATCCCCACGCCGACGACCGACTCCAGAAAACGCAGCAGGCAGTTGATGGCCGGTGGCAGGCGGGGGTTCTCCTGCGAGATGAGCAGGATGACGATCAGCGTGATGGTGGCGATGTGTCCGTTGACGTAGATGCCGAGCAGCATGCTGACGATCTCGAGCAGGAAGATCGTCAGGAGCATCCCGGCGACGGAGAAGTGCCAGATGCTCAGGTAGCAGAAGGCGATCAGGGCGCCGATGAAGGTCCCCAGCACGCGCATCCAGCCGACCGGAAGCGACTGTTTGAGTCCGGGCTTCTGCAGCACGACCACCACCGACGTGCAGGCCAGCATGGCCCCCATCCAGTGCGAGGCGGCGTGAAAGGGGCCGGTGACGTAGGTCCCCACCAGATAGGCCAGCAGTACGCCGACGCACGTGGCGGCGGCATTGACGGGCTGGATTCTCCCGGCAAGGCGCCGCAGCAGCGCTTCCCGCGCGGCGGGCGTATCGGTGGTGGGGCGGTTGGTGGTCATCGACGCATGCCCCCGCAAGAAACGGGCCGGAAATCCGTCGGACTGCGCGTTGTGTCTATATGTTGCTGATTGTGAATGGAGAACTGCATGGAGCGGCATAACAGCCCGTATGTGCCGTAAAAAAGTGGTTGCATTTGGTAAAAAAAGATTACCTTTGCTGGAGATCCGGTCGAAGTGCATGGGAAGGCCTGTTCGGACCCTCCCGGTTTCGGCGGCCGGATCTGTACAACGTAGTCGGGACCTCATTTGTCGGACGAAACATAGGGTGATGGAAAACGGACGGTTGCAACTCTTGCTTACTCCTGCCGAATTCGGGCAATTCTTCTCCGAATTCAAACCCCGTTTTGTCGCCGTAGCGTGTCGTTATGTCCGCAATGCCGCAGTGGCCGAGGATATCGTTTCGGACAGTTTCATGGCCTTTTGGGAGATTCGTGAGAGTCTGCCCGCCGATATCAACATTCCGGCCTATATCCTTACTTCGGTCAAGAACCGCTGTCTGAACCATCTCAACGCCCAACTCCGTCATCGTCTGGCCGAACAGGATCTCCATTCGACCCGCCAGCGGCTGCTCATGGCCGACGTGCGCTCGCTCTCGGCCTGCGATCCGGACCGCATCTTTTCGAAGGAGATCCGCCTGCTGTCCGGTGGCGCCATTGCCCGCATGGGCGAGATGACCCGCCGCGTCTTTCTGCTGAGCCGCCAGGAGGGGCTGACCTACAAGGAGATCGCCGACCGGCTGGGCATTACGGTCAGCCGGGTCAATTTCGAGATGCGGCGGGCGCTGGATCTTCTGCGCGAGGCGCTGAAGGACTATTTGCCGGCCACACTCATCTTCTGGCTGTTTTCGAACCGCTTCTGACCGCCCGGGACCTTCCCTTCGGTGCGGACCGTCCCCGCTTTCCTTTTTTTATCGCCCCTTTCCGAACGCCCCTCCCGGACTCTTCGCTCCGGAGGGGGCGGAGCGGATCTCCGGGCCCGAAATTTTTCGCCGTCGAAACCCGCCCCGGAATGGCTCTGAGGGCCGATTCCTCCGGAAAATGAAAAAAAATCGTTTTTTTTACTACTCATCCCCTTCGGTTGTTTGTTATCCTTATACAACGCCGAAAAGATGGACGATCTCACACTTCAGAAATATTTGCGCAACGAGCTCTCGGAAAAGGAGCTCGTCGAGGTGCTCGACTGGCTGGACGCGTCGCCCGAAAATCAGCGCCGCCTCGACCGCCTGGATTACCTCTCGAACGTGGCAATCCTCCTCGGCCCTGCGGAACAGCCTGCCGCGACCCTTCGCCGTCCGATGTCCCGCTGGCGGCGGACCCTGCGCTGGAGCGCCGGCATCGCCGCCGGACTGCTGGTGGGGCTGGGTATCGGGCAGCTGCTGAGCCACCGGGCGATGGATCTGCGTTCGCAGGAGTTCATGGCCATCACCGCCCCGAACGGGCAGAGCATCTCCGTGACCCTCAACGACGGCTCGCACGTCTGGCTCAACGCCGGCTCGACACTCGAATATCCGACCCTGTTTTCCTCCCGCCGGCGCCAGGTCCGAGTCTCCGGAGAGGCGATGTTCGAGGTCGAACACGATGCCTCGTGGCCCTTCGTGGTCGAGACCTTCGCCTGCGAGGCCGAGGTGCTCGGCACGAAGTTCAACATTCTGGCCGATGCCGACAGCCACAGCTTCTCGGCCGCCCTGCTCGAGGGCCGGCTCAAGATCCGCAACCGGGAGCATGCCGACGAGAGCCTGATCCTCTCGCCCAACGAGGAGGCGAATCTCGTCGACAGCCATCTGCAGCTCGAGAAGATCTCCGATCCGGACGATTTCCGCTGGATCGACGGTCTGATGAACCTCAACGGACTGACCTTCGGCGAGGTGATCGACAAACTCAAACGCTACTACGGCGTGCAGATCGTCGTCGAGGGCCCCGGCAACCTGACCGACCGCCGCTATCACGGCAAGATCCGCGTTTCGTATGGCATTGACCACGCCCTGGATCTGCTGCAGATGATGACCTCGGACTTCACCTATGCGCACGACAACGAAACCAATACCATTTATATTCACCGACGAAGCCGAATGCCTATGAATTGAACTCCTTTCCCTTGTTCTAAGCCACTGTACGTCATGAAAAATCCGCGGATGTGGCAGCACCCGCGGATCGAAGGACAAACAGACCTTGATCGCTAACCTATTTATCCTTTTAACAAATTTATGAAAAAATCAAGTATTAGGCAAGTCAAATGCCTGATTACTCTTGTTTTGGCCGTATTTTTGGGTTTTTCGGTCGCCCGGGCCCAGAATCGGAGCGTGACGGTGAAGCTCGACATGACGAATGTCCCGATGAAAACCGTCATGAACGAAATCGAAAAACAGACCGGATTCCTCTTCCTTTATACCGATGACATCGATACGGAGCGTACGGTCACGCTGCGGATTGATGCGCGCCCGCTGGACGAGGCCCTCGCACAACTCTTCCGCAATACGGACATCACGTACCGGGTCTCCGTGCCGAACATCGTTCTGGCGAAGCGTCCCGCCGCCGTCCCCCCCCCTCGGCGATTTCGGGTGTGGTGAAGGACGCCGACGGTGCGGGGGTCATCGGTGCCACGGTTCTCATCGACGGCACGACCGTCGGAACGACCACCGGTATCGACGGCTCGTTTACGCTGACGATCCCCTCGACGGTCGAACAACCCGCGCTGTCGGTCAGTTTTATCGGCTATCAGACCGTGACGCTGGCCGTCGGCAACCGCTCGACGTTCGACATCGTGCTGAAGCCCGAGGCCGTTGAGGTGGAGTCGGTCGTGGTGACGGCCTTGGGTATCAAACGCCAGGAAAAGGCTCTCTCGTACAATGTCCAGCAGGTTGCAGCATCGGACATCACGCTGGTCAAGGATGCCAACTTCATGAATTCGCTCTCGGGCAAGGTGGCTGGCGTGACGATCAATGCCTCGTCGTCGGGCGTGGGCGGCGCCACGAAGGTCGTCCTGCGCGGTAACAAGTCCATCTCGCAGTCGTCGAACGCGCTGTACGTCATTGACGGTATCCCGATGTACAATTTCGGCGGCGGAGGCGGCACGGAGTTCGATTCGCGCGGCGCGACGGAGGCCATTGCCGACATCAACCCTGAGGACATCGAGTCGATCTCGGTGCTGACGGGTGCTGCGGCCGCGGCCCTCTACGGTTCGGAGGCGGCGAACGGCGCCGTGATGATCACGACGAAGAAGGGCGAGGCCGGAGCGCTGAAGGTGACCCTTACGAGCAACACGGAGTTCCTGAATCCCTTTGTGCTGCCGGA